>NZ_QHJH01000313.1 GCF_003947455.1 Streptomyces sp. WAC 04229
TGCGTCGGCGGCCGCGGGTGCGCTGTGGCTGGGCGCGCAGTTCCCCGCGCCCTTTGAGGGCGTGATCCGGACGTCGGCGCAAGGCGGCACCCGGCGCGAGCGGGGTCCCCTGCGTGCGGGTGCGTCGGCGGCCGCGGGTGCGCTGTGGCTGGGCGCGCAGTTCCCCGCGCCCTTTGAGGGCGTGATCCGGACGTCGGCGCAAGGCGGCACCCGGCGCGAGCGGGGTCCCCTGCGTGCGGGTGCGTCGTCGGCCGCGGGTGCGCTGTGGCTGGGCGCGCAGTTCCCCGCGCCCCCTGAGGGCGTGATCCCACCCCGCGCGGGCGGGAGGGGCCCTCTGCGTACGGGTGCGTCGTCGGCCGCAGGAGCGTTGTGGCTGGGCGCGCAGTTCGCCGCGCCCCTCAAGGGCGTCGGCACGGGCGGCAGCCGCACGGCCCTGTACGGCTACGTGCCGCGTTCGGCCTCAAGGGGTGGGGTCAGGATCGAGCCGTGGGTGCGGCATTCGGGGCGGCGGCAGTCCGGGGACGGGCGGCGGACCGTCGTGAAGGCGATCGCGGAGCCCGCCACCAGCACGCCCGCGCAGATCAGCATCGCCGGGCCGAACGCGTCGTCGAAGGCGCGAGCCGACCGGTAGGCCTCCTCGCCCATGCCGGTGAGCAGCGGCAGCGCGGCCACCGCGACGAGCCCCGCCGCGCGGGCCGCCGCGTTGTTGATGCCGCTGGCCAGTCCGGCGCGCGCGGTGTCCACGGCGGCCAGCACGCTCGCCGTCAGCGGCGCGACCAGGGTGACCATGCCGAGGCCGAGCACCACCAGGGCGGGCAGTACGTCGGTGAGGTAGGAGGCGCCGGGTCCGACCCGCAGCATCAGCACCATCCCGGCGGCGCACAGCAGCGGTCCGACGGTGAGCTGGAGCCGGGGGCCGAGCCGCTCGGACAACTCGCCGGAGCGGGCGGAGAGCAGCAGCATCAGGACGGTGGTCGGCAGCAGCGCCGTACCGGCGGCCAGCGCGGACCAGCCGACCACGACCTGGAGCTGGAGCGCGGCCAGGAAGAAGAACCCGCCTAGGGCCGCGTACACGCACAGCGTGACCACGTTGATCGCGGTGAACTGGCGGGAGGCGAAGACGTCCAGCGGCATCATCGGGTCCGCGCGGCGGCCCTCGACGACCACGAAGGCCACCGCCGCGGCCACGCCGGCCACCGCGCTGAGCGCCACCGCCCAGGACGCGGTGCGCGCCTCGATCAGTGCGTACGTGAGCAGCGCGAGGGCCGCCGCGCCGAGGACCGCGCCGAGCACGTCGAAGCGCGCGTGGGCGCGCTGGTCCGAGGACTCCGGTACGTGCCGCAGCGCGATCGGCGCGCACAGCAGGGCCAGCGGCACGTTGAGCAGGAACACCCAGCGCCAGCCCGCCCCGTCCACCAGCCAGCCCCCGAGGAACGGCCCCACCGCCGCGCCGACGCCCCCGAAGCCCGACCACAGTCCGACCGCGCGGCCCCGGTCGTCGGCGTGGAAGGAGGCCTGGATGAGGGCGAGCGAACCCGGCGTGAGCAGCGCACCGCCGATGCCCTGGAGGGCGCGGGCGGCGATCAGGACACCGGCGTTCGGCGCGACACCGCACAGCAGGGAGGCGGCGGCGAACCACAGCACCCCGATGACGAAGATCCGGCGGCGGCCGAACCGGTCGCCGAGCGCGCCACCGAGGAGGATCAGCCCGGCCAGCGTGACCATGTACGCGTTGACGGTCCACTGGAGCGCGGCGAGGTCGGCGTCGAGGTCGCGCCCGATGCGGGGCAGCGCGACGTTGACGACGGTCGAGTCCAGCAGGGCCATGCTGGAGCCGAGGACCGTGGTCAGCAGGATCCACTTGCCTTGCGGTGAGGCCAGCCGGACGTCGGGCATGCCCCAGGTATACAGCGAGCCCGGCGCGTTCGGCGCCGGGCTCGCTGCACGTCTCGCGGCCGGGTGGCCGCCGGGAACTACTTGATCTTCGTACCGGCGGACCGCAGGTGACCGCAGGCCTCGACGACGCGCGCGGCCATGCCGGCCTCGGCCAGCTTGCCCCAGGTGCGCGGGTCGTAGGTCTTCTTGTTGCCGACCTCGCCGTCGACCTTCAGGACGCCGTCGTAGTTGCGGAACATGTGGTCGGCGACCGGACGCGTGAAGGCGTACTGGGTGTCCGTGTCGAGGTTCATCTTGACCACGCCGTTGTCCAGCGCGGTGGCGATCTCCTCGGCGGTGGAGCCGGAGCCGCCGTGGAAGACGAAGTCGAACGGCTTGGAGCCGGCCGGCTGCCCGTACTTCGCGGCGACGCCCTCGTTCAGCTCCTTGAGCAGGTCGGGGCGGAGCACGACGTTGCCCGGCTTGTAGACGCCGTGCACGTTGCCGAAGGAGGCGGCGAGCAGGTAGCGGCCTTTCTCGCCGAGGCCCAGGGCCTCCGCGGTGCGCAGCGCGTCGTCGACCGTGGTGTAGAGGGAGTCGTTGATCTCGTGCGAGACGCCGTCCTCCTCACCGCCGGTCGGGGTGATCTCGACCTCCAGGATGATCCTGGCGGCGCGGGCGCGCTCCAGCAGCTCGGTGCCGATGGAGAGGTTGTCGGCGAGGGTCTCCGCGGAGCCGTCCCACATGTGGGACTGGAACAGCGGGTCGCGGCCGGCCTTGACGCGCTCCTCGGAGACGGCGATCAGGGGGCGGACGTACCCGTCGAGCTTGTCCTTCGGGCAGTGGTCGGTGTGCAGCGCGACGTTCACGTCGTACTTCGCGGCCACGATGTGGGCGAACTCGGCGAGGGCCACGGCGCCCGTCACCATGTCCTTGCTGTGCTGGCCGCCCAGGAACTCGGCACCGCCGGTGGAGATCTGGACGATCCCGTCGCTCTCCGCCTCGGCGAAACCGCGCAGGGCCGCGTGCAGCGTCTGGGAGGAGGTCACGTTGATGGCCGGGTAGGCGAACTTTCCTGCCTTCGCCCGGTCCAGCATCTCGTTGTAGACCTCGGGAGTTGCGATGGGCATCTGTCCGCTCCTTGTATGTGCGGGTGGGCTCGGCTGCTGCTTATGGCCCTGACCTAGAACTGGGGGGGCGACGTCATCGTCGGCCCTATCCTTCCAGACGGACCGGGAATACCCGAGTGGACCTCCGGGCGGACTCAGTCCAGGCCCAGCTCGTCCTTGTCGTACGCGTACAGGTACGGCACTCCCGCGCCCTGCTCGATCTTCTCGGCGGCGCCCGTCGCGCGGTCGACGATGGTGGCGACGGCGACCACCTCGGCGCCGGCCGCGCGCACGGCCTCGACGGCGGTGAGCGGGGAGCCGCCGGTGGTGGAGGTGTCCTCGACGACCAGGACGCGGCGGCCCTTGATGTCCGGACCCTCGACCTGGCGCTGCAGGCCGTGCGCCTTGGCCGCCTTGCGGACGACGAACGCGTCGAGGCGCTTTCCGCGCGCGGCGGCGGCGTGCAGCATGCTCGCGGCGACCGGGTCGGCGCCCATGGTCAGCCCGCCGACCGCGTCGAACTCCAGGTCGTCGGTCAGCTCGAGGAGCACCTGCCCGACCAGCGGCGCGGCCTCGCCGTCCAGGGTGATGCGGCGCAGGTCGACGTAGTAGTCGGCCTCGAGCCCCGAGGAGAGGGTCACCTTGCCGTGCACCACGGCCTTGTCCTTGATCTGCTGCAGCAGCGCCGCGCGTACGTCCGTCATGTACGCCAGCTTAAAGGCGCCGCCAGGCCCAGGTCGTCGTGGCCTCCAGCGGCTCCAGGGGCGTGACCAGGCGGGGGAGGGTGTTCAGGCCGTTGGGCGGCCCGGTCTGCGGCTCCACGCAGACGGCGGCCTCCTGCTCGTCGTACACCACGACCCACTGCTCGCGGCTGGTCACCTTCAGCTCCAGCCGCTCCGGCCAGGTCAGGGTGACGTCGACGCCGTCGGGCATGCCGAAGCAGTCGTCCCAGGGGCCCGGCTTCGGGTCGACACGGTTGCCGGTGGGCAGGTGGTCGTCGCCGCGCTCCTCCTGCCAGGCGGGGCCGAAGCCGATCGTGACGTCCGCGCCGTCGAGGGTGCGGTTGAACCACGGGTGCCAGCCGACCTGCGCCGGGAAGGACGAGTCGTACGTCTCGACGGACATCGTCAGGGTCAGCGCGTCCTCGGCGAGCGCGATCACCTGGGTGACGCGGCCGGTGTAGGGCCAGGGGTCGGCCAGGTCGTACGTGATGACCGCCTCGTCCGCGGTGACACGCGCGGTGCGCCAGGCGGCGTCCCGGGCGGTGCCGTGGATGGCGTGCGGCGGGGCGTTGAGCGGCATCTGGTGGACGGCCGCGCCGTCCCGGAAGCGGCCGTCGCGGATCCGGCCGCACCAGGGGACCATCGGGAAGCAGCCGTAGCGCTCGCCCTGGCGGAGCAGTTCCGTGCCGCCGACGCGGAGTCCGCCGATCCGGCCGCCGTTGCCCGGCAGCACGGTCGCCTCCGCGTCACCCGCGGTCAGCGTGATGGGTTCGTTACTCACGCCACGACCCTACTGGGGCGATCAAGGGCGCCCCCGTACGCGGGGGTGCTACGCGGGGTCCGGGAGGACGCTCAGCGGCGCTTGCGCAGCGCGCGGCCCACGACGATCGCCCCGGCCACGACCACGGCCGCGGCGGGGGCGGCCCAGCGCAGGGGGGCTCCGGCGACACCCGTCTGAGGTGCGGGGACGGGGGCGTACCGGCCGCGCGGCGGGGCGTGGTCCACTTCCTCGGCGCTGCGGCCGATCATCGTGCGGCGCGCGTGCGCGGCC
>NZ_QHJH01000314.1 GCF_003947455.1 Streptomyces sp. WAC 04229
TTCTCGATGCGCCCGGCGGCGCCGGTGGACAGGCTGGATGCCCGCCGAGGCGCGGCCCTTCTTCACGAAGCCGGTCTCGTCCACGATTAGCACCGTGTTGTCGGTGCCGAGGTGTTCGACGGCGTAGGCGCCGGCATCGTCGCGGACGGCGTCCGCGTCCCAGCGGGCGTAGCGCAGCAGCCGCTGCATCGGCCTCGGCCGGGCGAGGCAGGCCTGCTCGGCCAACTGCCAGCAGTTCTTCCGCTCCGCCTTCGACAGCAGCCCGAGCAGATAGGCACGGGCCGTCCTGCGCGGTTCAACTCGGCTGAACCGGCCCGCGATCCGGTCCATGGTCTGCTCACATACCGCCCGCCATCGGGCCCCGTCTATGCGGTGACCTGCGGCCATCGCACGATCGTCATGAGTCCACACAACCCTTGATGATCACGCGGTGGCCGTACCCGTTCCCAGCCGGGTCCGCGACAAGATCGCGAAGTCACACTGGAGTACTAGCGGTCGCAACGAGGATGTCATCGCCCAAGCACGCCGAAACAACAGCTTGACCTGTACAGAAGCATCAGCAGGAAGACGCCGGGACCGCTGTGGCCGAGCCGTGGCCTTCATCGCCTGGGACGGGCCGGGTGAAGTGGTAGCACTGGTCGACTGCTGTCTCTGAGCTGGAGACCAGGACGGAGACGGTCATCGTGTCCCCTTCACGCACTACGTTCTTGACATCGAAGGAACGGCGTCCGGTGGGGTCGAGGGCTTCGTTTATCCCCTCTTTCGTCAAGGCTTCGGCGTTCATACTCGCGATGCGCGTCTGCGCCAGGCGGACCCGGGTGCTGATTTGGGTGCTCGGACGGCATGCAACGTCCGTTCGCTCGGAAACTCTCGCCGTCCACGCCTGGCTGGGGTCGTGGTTGTAGATGAAGGCGAAGCACCGGGTCACCTGGACGGGCCCGCCGCCGGGGAGCATGGTCTCTTGGTTGTACTGGGCGGCTACCGTGGCTGTGGCTGTGTACTCGTGGCGGGTTGCGTCGTAGGTGATTACAGGGGCTTTGGAGTGCTGCCAGATGACGCCGATGAGCGCATCGGCGTCGGTAGCGACGCTCGTATCGAGTGCGCGGGCCGTGTCGTTCGCTGTGGCCCGAGCCTGCTTGAAGACCTGTGCGAGTGCCTTCTCCCTGCGCTCGCTGTTGACGTTTTCGTCATGCCAGTGCCGGTACCACAACCAGGAGACGACGATGCCGAGCACGATGGTCAACGCGATGAGGATGGTCAGGCAGCCGGTGGTGACGAGGCGGTTCGTCCGCCTCGTCACCACAGTGCGGCCGGTTTGGTCAGGTCCCACTAACTGCCCTTGTATCCAATACCGGCCAGCGCCTGCTCCATGACCCGGGCGTAGCCCGTGGTGCCGGCGTTCTTGGGGTGGAACGACTCAAGGCTGGCACAGATGTTCTCCCCGGGCCAGGGCAAGCAGGGTGCCTGATTGGCGGGGTCTCCGTCGTGGAAGTCGCCGTCGCCGTTCGGGCCGGCGACGACACGGTTGATCCACTCGTCGCTGTCACAGATTCCGTGGCCCTGGAAGGCAGGTATCGGATCGGCGAAAGCCACCTTGGTTCCGGCCTTGTTCAGCTCTGCCACTTTGGCTTTCTGCTTGTCTCGGACGTAGTCGGCCAGCTGGTTCAGGGCGTCGAAATCGGCTGTCACGCATTGCTCGGTGCTGACCAGGCGGGTATCCCATGAGGACGATCTGCGCGTTCGGCGCGGCGTCCGCGATGTCATCGATAAGGCCCCCGGTGTCCAGGACCGCTTGGTCGACTTTGCCCGTGTAGTCGGCGGGGTCGCACACGCCGACGATGTAGCAGTTTGTGACGGCGTTGGTGAAGTTGTCACCGTCGTTGCCACCGATGGTCAGCATGACCAGTGTGGTGTCTGGGCTGAGGACTCCGGAGTCGATCTGGCTCTTCTCGTGGTAGTTGCCCATTTCTCCCCAAGGTAGGGGGTCACCCGGGGTCAGTTGCGAGGTTTTCGCGCCGGAGCAGCTGACGTCGAGGAAGTCGACGGTGGCGCTCCTGTTGTCCGAGAGCTCGCCGAGGCTGGTGCTCTGGCCGGGCAGCAGGGTCTTGCGAGGCCAGGAGTTGTCGCTGCGGCGGCAAGCGTTCCAATCGCTCTCGCCGTGGTCCCTGTCGGACTCGGGTGAGTAGGCTCCGGTTCCTTCGCCGGAGGTGTAGGAGTCGCCCATGGCGACGACCATGTGCTTGGGCTTGCCTGCCAGCGGCTGGAAGGCGACGGCGTCCCAGGCGACGTCTTCGTCGGCGGTGCCGTCGGCGGTGGTGTTGGTGAGCTGCACCTGTGGGGTGCCGGTGAAGCGGTAGACGCCGAGTTCCACCCATGTATTGGCGCCGAAGTGGGTGTTGACGTAGCGGTGTCGGTCACCGCCTGCGACCCCCTTGATCACGTAGTGGGCCTGCTGGGTGTGCGCCCCGGTGTCCGGTTGATGCGCGAAGACGCGGGTCCACTCGACATTGCGGTCGAGGGTCCAGGTGCCATCGATGGTCATCCGGCCGCCGGGGCCACCGAGATGCGCGGTGTCGCGGGTGTGTGTGTACCAGAAGTGGCCGCCCTGGCCACCGCCGATCTGGTGCAGGTCTCCCTTGGCCTCGTATGGGCCCAGCCCTGGTCCGGTCGCCATCGGGTTGGGGTGGAACGTGAACTGGAAGTTGCCGGCGTCGGTGCCGGAAGATCCGCAGTCGGGGCGCCCGCGGCCAAGGCGCAGAGGGCCACAACGACCGGGACGAGGGCACGTGTACGGGGCATGCTTGTTTCTCCTGTGATGAAGTTGCGTCAATGGGTCACAGGAATTTCACAGTGCGCTCTGGGTGCCGATGCTGTCGGTGGTCGAGGGTGTCGGATCCTCGATCACAATCGTCCTGATGTTCGGCCTTGCGGGGGTTGCTGTCACCGGTGTACTGCCCGCTGTTTCGCGACGGGCCTCACGGGGCCTGTCCGGCCTCGTCGACAATGCCGGAGTCGATGAGGGCGACAGAGGTGACGGCGGTTCCCGCTTTGCCCCAGGCGTTGTCCTCCACGAGGACAGTGCGCTCACCCAGCAGCCGGGCCGTGCTCTTGTCGAAGATCCACTCGGTGCGTTCGCCGTCGTGTGTCCGGGCGACGGCGATTCCGTGTCGGCCCGCCGCGTCCACGGCGTCGGGGACGACGTCGACTCCGGGGATGAGGGCAGCGGCGCGGTAGAGGGCCGCAGT
Organism: Streptomyces sp. WAC 04229; assembly: GCF_003947455.1. Taxonomy (GTDB): domain Bacteria; phylum Actinomycetota; class Actinomycetes; order Streptomycetales; family Streptomycetaceae; genus Streptomyces. Next base: position 3,246 of record NZ_QHJH01000314.1, read on the forward strand.
GGTCTCGGGAGGAGTTACCCCGTTGCGCAGCAGGTCGCCGATCGTGACGAAGGCTTCCTGGTCCGGTCCGGTCGTGGAGCCGGATCCGGCTCCGTGGTTCTTCTCGGCGTCGTCGCGGATCTGCCTGAGCAGAGCGTCGGGATCGGTCGGCAGGGCGGTCAGGAAGTTGTAGGTCGGTGCGTTCAGGTTCCCTTTGTCCGAAGCACCGGGCAACAGGCTGTCGTTGCCGCCCTTGCGCTGCAGAGTCCGCTCACTGCCGTCCACCGAGGTCCACTGCTCCATGCTCTCGTCCTCGCGCAGGAGTTCCATCTCGCCGGACGTGGTCTCGGAGAGCACGGATGTGTGGCCTACGGTCTTGACGTAGGAGTACTGTCCGGCGCGCACCGTTGTCTGGGGCGTCGTGGCGGCGGCCAGTGCCGCTCTCTCCAGCAGTTGGACCGATGCTGCTGAGGCTGGTGGCACGTTACGCGTGGTGTCAGAGGAACCGGATCCAAGGCCGAGGACGACGACGGCCGCACCAGCGGCCACTGCCGTGCCCAGAGCCAGTCCCCAACGCCCCCGTGGCCGCAATGCCGGCCACGGTGAGCGGGAACGTGCCTGCCGGTCGACCTCGCTCAAGAGGTGTTCGCGGCGCGCTGCCACGCGTTCGGGTGCCGGTTCCGGGCAGGGAGCGGGAGGCAGCGTCCGACTCGCCTGCTCACGCTCGGCCTGTTCCCGCTGCTCCAAACTCATCGTGCTCTCCTTCGGTGGGACGGTCGGGCTGCGGGCACCCCGCTCTGGGATATGTGTCCGCTGCCGGTCCGCGGTTCCGCACCGCCCGGGCCCGGTACCAGTTCCTCTTCGACAAAGCTGCGCAGTTTCCCTCGCGCCCGCGAGAGCCGGGAACGCACGGTGCCCACCGGAATCCCCAACGCTTCAGCGGCCGCGGCGTACCCCAGGTCAGACCAGACGACCAGAGTGAAGACCTCGCGCTCAATGCGCTTGAGACGCTGCAGCGCTCTGGCAGCGGCGGCCAGACGCTGAGCATCGACCATCTGTCCGACCACCGCGTCCGAAAAGTCGGGCAAGGCCTCAGGCGGCGGCAGGCGGGACATCGCCTCTCGGTGCCGGCGCGCCGCCCGGGCGATGTTGCGCATCACGTTCGTCGCGATACCCAAGAGCCACGCCCGGACGCTTCTGACTTCCTCGCGCAGCTTGTCACGCAGCCGCCACGCCTCCAGAAAGGTGAGAGACATGACGTCCTCTGCCAGGGCCCAGTCGCCCGTCGTCCGGATCGCATGGGCGTAGACGACGCGCGCATGCTCGTCGAAGATCTCGGCGAACGCCGCCCGATCGCCAGACCGGACCCGTTCATGCAAAAGGAAGTCCACAGCAACAAGTGTCCGCACAGCCACAACGGTTCCATTCCACCTGCGTCCGCTCCGGGCTCGGCTGGCCTGGCTCACGCTCCTGCAGCG
>NZ_QHJH01000315.1 GCF_003947455.1 Streptomyces sp. WAC 04229
CCCCCGCGCCGGGAACGTCGGCGGCCGAACCGCACCGCTCCCTGCTCGCGCCCGCCCCGCCGATGCTGCGCCACACGCTGGCGCTGCAGCGTTCCCTGCGCCCGCTGAAGCGCCGTAGCGACGCGCCCGTGGGCCACGAGGTGGACGAGGCCGCGACCGCCGACCGCATCGCCCGGCTGGGCGGCGGGCCCGACGGGTGGCTGCCGGTGCTGCGCCCGGTGCGGGAGCGCTGGCTGCGGCTGAACCTGGTGCACGACGCGGGCCCGACGATGCCGGTCTGGCAGCCGCTGGTACGCGAACTGCACGCCACACTCGCCCAGTCGGGCGTCTTCCGCACGGTCGTCCTGCACCGCGCGGAGGCCGACGGCACCGTCCGCGGCGAGGGAGCCGAGGCGCCCCCCGACGGCCGTACGGTCACCCTGCTGATCAGCGACTGCATGGGACCGCAGTGGCGGGAGGGCCCGGCCGGCACCCGCTGGTTCGCCACACTGCGCCGCTGGGCGCACCGCACCCCGCTGGCCGTTCTCCAGCCGCTCCCCGAGCAGTTGTGGCGGGACACCGCCCTGCCTCCGGTCCCGGGCCGGCTGTCGGCCCCGCACCGGGCCGCGCCCAGCGCGTCGCTCGCCTTCACCCCGTACGACGACGGCGTGCCCCCGGCCCCCGGCGGCACCGTGCACCTCCCCGTGCTGGAACCGGGGCCCCAGTGGCTGGCGAACTGGGCCTCCCTGGTCGCGAGTCCGGGCGGCACCCGCCACCCGGGGGCGGCCGCCGTGCTGCACCGCCCGCTGCCCGCCGACGCCGACGACCGCGCCGACGCCACGCGCCTGTCCGCCGAGGAACTGGTGCTGCGCTTTCGCGCGAGCGCCTCCCGCCAGGCCTTCCGGCTGGCCGGGCACCTCGCGCTCGGGCGCCCGGACCTGCCGGTGATGCGGCTGGTGCAGGCCGCGGTCGAGCCGGAACCCCGGCCCCAGCACCTGGCCGAGATCATCCTCAGCGGCATGCTCACCACGGTCGCCGGGCCACCCGGCTCGTACGCCTTCCGCCCCGGCGTACGCGATCTGCTGCTGCGCGGGCTGCCCCGCACCGCCCGCAGCCGCACCCACGAACTGCTGCTGCGCACCGGCGGCCTGATCGACGAGCGGGCGGGGCGGTCGCCGGGCGAGTTCCGCGCGCTGCTCCCCTCCCGGGACGGCACCGAGCGGGCCGACGGCGGCGAGACGTTCGCGGCGATCAGCCAGGAGAGTGCCAGACAGCTGGCCGCACCGGTGCGGTCCGAGGGCCCCTCGCCCTTCCCGCCCGCGCTGGGCGCCCGCTACCGGCCGGCCCGGCGGCTCGCGCCGACCGGGAGGATGTGGCTGGCCGAGGACACCGAGACGAACCGGACCGTGGCGGTCCGGCTGCACGACCCGGACCGCGACCCCGCCTCGCGGCGCGCGTTCCTGCGGGACGCGCGCCGCCTGACGGAGTTCACCCACCCGAACACGGTGACCGTCCTCGACGCCGGCATCGAGGACGACGTCCCGTACGTCGTCATGGAGCACCTGGACGGTGTCGCCCTGCACACGCTGGCCCGGTCGAACGGCCGGCGGCTGCCCGCGCCGCTGGTGGTGTCGGTCGGGGCGCAGCTGGCGCGCGCCCTCACCGCCCTGCACCGGGCGGGCGTCACGCACGGCGGCCTGGAGGCGTCGCGGGTGGTCCTGCTGCCGGACGGCACGGTCCGGCTGAGCCTCTTCGAACCGGGCAGGGCCTCGGGGCCGCCCGGACGCTCGGAGGACCTCCGGGCCCTGTGCGACGTCCTGTTGCTGCTCACCTCGGGCACCTCACGGCTGACCGTCCCGATCGACTCCCGCCACCTGGACCGGCTGCCCGCCGCCCTGCGCATCCACTACGCGCACGCCTTCGACCAGTTGATGTCGGCGTCGCCGGCGACGCAGGCCCAGGGCCTGGACCTGCTCACGGACCCCCGGTCGCTCGCCCGGGCCCGCGAGGCGTACGAGCCGCGCCGCTACCGCGCCCTGGGCGCACTGCGGGTCACCTTGCCGGACGGGTCCCCCGCCCTCGGACCGGGGGTGCGCGCGCTGCTCGCCATGCTGCTGCTCAAGCACGGCCGCACGGTGACGCACGAGGAGCTGCGGTGGGGGCTGTGGGACCCGGGCGAGGAACCGCGCAACCCGCGGGGCGACGTGAACGGGCTGGCGACGCAACTGGCCCAGGCCCTCGGCCCGGGCGCCCTGGTGACGTCCGCCCACGGCCTCGCCCTGCACACCAGCGCCGACGACGTGGACCTGGTGCGCTGCGACGAGCTGGTGCGGCAGGCCGACGCGGCCCGGCTGGAGGGGGCGCCCACCGAGGCCCGCGCCCTGGTCACCGAGGCCTTGTCGCTCTGGCACGGCGACGAGGCCCTCGCGCACGTGCCCGGTCCCGCCGCCCGTACCGCCCGCGCCCGGCTCCTGCGGCTCCGCCTCGCCCTGCACACCAAGCGCGCCGAACTCGACCTGGCTCTCGGCGACTACGACCGGACCTCGGCCGAACTGTCCGGCCTGCTCCGCGTCCACCCGCACCGCGAGGACTTCCGCCGCCTCTACCTGATCGCGCTGCGCCGCCAGGGCCGGGGCGCGGAGGCCCTGGAGGTGTACGAGGAGTACGAGCTGTCCGGCGGGCGCAGTCCGGCCCTGGCGGCGCTGGGCCGCGAACTGCGCGAGGAGCACGCCGAGCCGGTGGACGACGCCCCGTGGTCGGAGTACGAGGGCACCTCGTCGGAGCGGGACGACGGACCGCACCGGGCGCTGTCCGCACCGGACGAACTGCCGGAGGGCCCGTTCCCCACGGAGGACGACTCCTGGCCGCCGCGGCTGGAGGAAGCGGCGGAGATCATGGAGGAACCGGAGGACCCCGGGGAACCGGAGGACCCCGAGGAACCGGAAGAGTCCGCGGAGCCCGGCCGGCCGGCCGAGGCGGACGAAGACCCGCAGGAAGACTTCGACACCGACTTCCGCGACTGCGCCCGCTTCTCGTTCGCCGACGGCCCTTCGGGTGAGGAGGAGGCCCACGCGGGGCTGCGCACCCTGGTCACGAATCTGCTGGCGGACAGTGGGCTCGACGGCACCGCCTACCGACTCGTGGCGGACGGGGAGGGCCTGCTCGTCCTGCTGGAGCCGCGGACGGAGGCCGCCCCGCTCCTGCGGGCGGCCGTGGACGGCCTGCCCGAACAGCTGGCGCACATCGGCGCGGAGCGGCTGCTCGTCGAGTTCTGGCAGGTGGAGTTCCGGCTGGACGGAACCGAGGAGCAGTCCTTCCGCGCCGACGCCGGATCGGTCGGCGCGGTCCTGGACGCGTCCGACGCGCAGGCGCTCGTCGTCCTCTCCGACTCGCTCCACTACGACGAGGTCCAGGAGCCGGGGGAGGACGGACCCTCCTTCGATCCGGACCTGTTCCGGCCGCTGGACGACGAGACCGGCTGGTACCGCCCGGTCGAGGGCGCCGCGGGCCCCAGGGTGGAGGCGTCGGACGGCCGGGCCGTGAGCGGGCCGTACCCCATGCCGCCCGGCGGCAGGCTCCCCGTCCCCCCGCGCGACGGTTCCGTGGCCTTCGTCCTGCGGCTGCCCGACGGCACGCTCGCCCTCCCGGACTCCGACGAGTACCGGTCGGCGCCTTCGGCCCTCCGGGCGGCCGGCCAGTACTTCGAGGTCGAGCTGACGCAACACCCCGTCGGCACGGGCGTGCCCACGGTCGACGCGAAGTGGCAGGTCGAGGACCCGGTCGAGGCGGTGCGCAACCGGGCGACCGACCTGCGCGAGGTGGTCGCCGAGCTGGTCGGGCAGTTCCTCGCCGCGCTCCGGGAGGGCGGCGAGTTCGATCTCATGCGCGCCGAGGTGCCCGGCTACCGGCTCGTCTGGACCTTCCGGCCGGCCGGCCGCACCGGCACCCCGCGCGGGAGGGCCACGCGCTCGCCCGAGGACCTGGTCGCGGGCGCGGACTGCGTCCTCCTCGGCTTCGACGACGTACTGGCCCGGCTGTACCGGCCGGCCGCCGAGCGGGAGGTGCTGCTGGACATCGCGCGGCTCTTCGTCGAGGAGCGCGACCCCGAGCACGCGCTGGCCGGCGTACCGCTCCCCCGGGTCTCGTCGGACGGATACGCCGGCACGCTCGACTTCGTCCGGGCCCTGGCCGGGCACCGGCTCGCCCCCGACGTACGGCTCCGCCTCGACCGGCACGAGGCGCGGGCGGCCCGCACCGCACGGCCGGTGCCCCTGGCCGACCGGCTGGTCCAGGCGCTTGACGCCCGGCGGGTGCGCACCGCCGTGGTCACCGACCGGGCACCCGCGCCGGTCACCGACCACCTGCGGCGACGCGGCCTGCTGGACGCCCTCGCCGGGGACGTGCACGGCAGGGGCACCGACCTCACCCGGCTGATGCCCGACCCGGACGTCCTCCTGCGGGCCCTGGAGCGGCTCGACGCGACCGTCGACACGTGCGTGATGATCGGTTCGTCCGTCGCCGAGCAGTCCGCCGCCCGTGCGCTCGGCCTGCCGTTCATCGGACACTGCGACCGCGAACGGGTCCGGCGGGACCTGAGCGCGGCGGACGACGACGCGCTCCTCGTACCGGACCTGCGTCCGCTGCTGACGGCGGCCGAGAGCGGCTGACCGGCGGCGTTCGGCTCCCGCCGGAGACCGCCCGTTCGGCGGCCCCCCGCC
>NZ_QHJH01000316.1 GCF_003947455.1 Streptomyces sp. WAC 04229
CCCCGCCCCGGACCCCCGCGTCCACGACCCGGACCCCCGCGTCGTGGACGCGGGGGTCCGGGTCGTGGACGCGGGGGTCCGGGGCGGGGTGGCGTGGCCGGCGGATCATCGCGAGGGTGTCCGCCTCCAGGGCCTCCCGTTCGTACCCGGGGCGCCCTATGAACAGGGCGACGGTGTCCTCCCCGGACGCGTCCTCGGGCCGTCCCTGCTCGGACGCCGCCCGCCGGGCCCAGGTCGTGCCGTACCCGGCGGTGGGGTTCAGCCGGGCCGGGCCGTGGCCGTGGGAAGTACCGGGCCGTGGCTTGGGTCCGAGCGGACCGGCCTCCACCGTGGCAGCCGGGTCGCCGGAACGACCGGCGCCCTCGATGCCCCGCAGGGCGGAGCGCAGGCCGGGTGCGCAGCCCAGGGCGACGACCGTCATGCTCACCAGCACCGCCCAGCCGGCACCGGAGATGCCGGCCGGCGTGAACAGCACCGCCGCGCTGCCCAGGACGAGGACGCACATGGCGCCCTGCACCGCGGCGAGCACGCCGGTGCGCCCCTGGACGCGGAGTACGCCGATGTACAGCTCGACCACGATCCTCGGCAGCGCGCCGAGGGCGAGCAGCCGCAGCACCGTGGAGCCGTGCTCGGCGTAGTCCTCGTCGAAGGGCGCGAGGATCTGCGGGGCGAAGACGACCAGGAAGAGCACCACCGGTACCAGCAGCACCGTCATGCGGCGCAGCGCTCCCCGGATGCCGTCGGCGAGGCGGCGCGGGTCGTGCGAGGCGTGCGCGGTGAGCGAGGAGGCCATGTTGATGGCCATGAACTCCATCGTGCCGCCGACGGTGTAGGCCACGTAGAAGTAGCCGTTCTGCGCGGCGCTGAAGTTGACCGCGACCATGACCGGCAGCAGGTTGATCATCGCCAGGCTGAACAGCGCCCCCAGCGAGTCCCCGGCCAGGAAGCGGCCCATCTCGCGGGGCTTCGGCGGCTCCACGTCGCGGTCGGCCTCGGCCTGGCGCGGGATCAGCCTGCGGAAGATCAGCCAGCCCAGCGGCAGGGTGGAGAAGGCGATGGCCACGGCCCAGGACACGAAGATGCCCAGCACCGGCAGCGAGGCGGCGAGGACGGCGAGCAGGATCAGCTTCCCGACCGAGAACACCGCGTTCCCCGCGGGCACCCACTCCGCCTTGCGCAAGCCTGTCAGCACGCCGTCCTGGAGGGTGAGCAGCGCCCAGGCCACGCACGCCAGGACGAACAGGGTCCCCATCGCGGCGGTGCCCAGCGGGGCGTACGAGGCACCCCACAGGTCGAGGGTGAGCAGGAAGACCAAGGCGGCGAGGGCGACGACCACCGAACTCGCCGCGTACGCCCGCCACACCAGCGGTCCGGTGGCGCGGCCCGCGCGCGGCACGAAGCGGACCACGGCGCCGATCATCGTCGTCGCCGTGATGCTGGCGAGCAGCCGCATGGCGGCGATGGCGGCGGAGCCCTGCCCGACGGCCTCCTCCGAGTAGTAGCGGGCGGCCACGAGCCAGAAGCCCAGGCCGAGCACGGCCGAGACGCCGGTGCTGAGCATCAGGAAGTAGGCGTTCTTGAAGAGCGAGTCGCCCCCGTGCCCGCTCTCGGGCAGCGCGGTGCCGCCGTCCGCCGGTTCGACGGCCGTCTCGTGCACCCGGGTCTCAGCCACCGGACGGAATCAACCCCTCCGGTGCCTTGGCCGGTCGTACGCCGGACTCCTCGAGCGCCGCGATCACGGCGCGGGCCCGCAGCGGTTCGACGGGCAGCGCGTGCCGCGCGAACCAGCGTGCCCCCTCGGGCGCGGGTGACGGGTCGGTGAAGGCGGCGCCCGCGTAGTCGTCGAGCGGCGGGTCGTAGAGGTAGCCGACGACGATGCCGCGCCGGGCCAGCGCGCGGACCGCCGCGTCCCGGTCGGCCACGAGCAGCGGCACGCGGAACAGGGGCTGTGCCTTGCCGGGAGTCCGGCCGCGCGTTCCCTCCCACCCGGCCGGTCCCGCCCAGGGCGTCGACAGCAGCAGCTCCGTCCCCGCCCGGCAGTCCGCCAGTACCTGGTCCAGCCGGTCGAGTCCGCGCCCGATCCGGCCGAGCCGGAACCGGCCGCCGCGCAGCCGGTAGTCGTGCATGTCGACGCGGACCCAGGGGTCGTGGGCGTCGAGGCCGGGTGCCGAGGCGGCGGCGCGGGCCAGCTCCTGCGGACGCAGCGGCATCCGGATCTCCTCGCGCTCCATCCGCCCCAGCAGCCGCAGCGTGGCCCATGCGGCCCGGCGCAGCCCCAGCCCGCGCACGGCGGCCTCCGCGTACGGCCGTGCGGCGTAGGCGACTTCGGCCCTCGTACGGCGCGGCAGCAGCAGGTCTTCGCAGGTCTTCGCCAGCGTCTCCCGCAGCCCCGGGTCGGCGACCGCGAGGATGCCTCCGGCCTTGGCGCCGACGTGCTTGGACAGGCTGAAGACGGCGGCGTCGCCCCAGGCGCCGACCGGCCGGCCGCCCACCTCGCTGCCGATGGCGTGCGCCGCGTCCTCGAACAGCGGGATGCCCAGGGCGTCGCAGCGGGCGCGCAGCCGGGGCGCCTGGTCCGGGTTGCCGTACAGGTTGGTCGTCAGTACGGCGGACAGTGAGCCCCAGACGTCGTCGGGCACGGCGTCCACGTCGATGGACGCGTCCGACGGGTCCAGCGGCGCCTGTACGGGGCGCAGCCCGGCGGCGAGCACGACGAAGAAGATGACGTCGTCGTTGACCGGCGACATCAGGACCCGGCCGCCGGGCGGGCACCAGTGACGCAGTGCCGCGTACAGCCCGAATCGGCATGACGGTACATACACGCATTCCCGGTCGAGCCGGCCGCGCATGGTCTCTTCCAGCCGTCTGCCCGGCCGTGAACCATCCCGCCCCGAACCCGGACCGGCCTCCCCAATGGCCATCCGTTCCCCCCAGATGTGCCGTCGAAGGCCCCCTCCCCGAGACCTCCCGGCACCCGCCCAGAGTCTCCCTGTTCGCACCGCTCCGTCAAGATTGCGTGTCGGCCTGTGGACAACTTCCCGCACACGAACGGACGCGGAGCGCCACATCCACAACCGTGTGCGCGGGCGTGCGCCGCCGGCGAAGCTCCCGTCCCACGGTTGCTTCCTGCCTCTCGCGCACCGGCGCGCGGACGGGTCCGCGCACGTCGGCCCGCCTGCGCACGCCGCCCTCGTCCCCCACATGGAGCCACCTCCCGCCGCACTGCCCAAGACGGCCGTGTCACCCGTAACGTGTGGCCAGTCCACGCACCACGCGGCGCACACCGGCCACGTGGCGCACACGGCGCGCACGGCGCACATGGTGAGCACGAAAGCGAGGCAGCACCCGATGCCCCCCTTCGATGTCCCCGAGGGCGACCCCTTCGGCCCGCACAACCTTCCGTACGGCGTGTTCTCGATCCCCGGCACGCGGGAGCGGACGGTGGGCGTCCGCCTCGGCGACCACGTCCTCGACGCCGGCGCGGCGGCCCACGCGCTCGGGTCGCCGTACGCCTCCCTGCTCGCGCGGCCCACCCTCAACCCGCTGCTGGCGGCCGGTCGCACGGCCTGGTCCGACGTGCGGCGCGCGCTGACGGCCTGGGTGACGGTGCCCTCCCACCGCGAGACGCTGGAGCCCCTCTTCCACCCGCTGTCGTCGGTGACCCTGCACCTGCCGTTCGAGGTCGCGGACTACGTCGACTTCTACGCCTCCGAGAACCACGCCCGCAACGTCGGCCAGATCTTCCGCCCCGACGCCGCCGACTCCCTCACCCCGAACTGGAAGCACCTCCCGATCGGCTACCACGGCCGCTCCGGCACGGTGTTCGTCTCGGGCACCGACGTCGTACGGCCGTCGGGGCAGCGCAAGGCACCGGCCGACACCGCGCCCGTCTTCGGCCCGTCCGTCCGCCTCGACATCGAGGCCGAGGTCGGGTTCGTGGTGGGGGTACCGTCCGAACCGGGCGCACCGGTCGCGCTCGGCGACTTCCGCGAGCACGTCTTCGGGCTCTGCCTGCTCAACGACTGGTCCGCTCGGGACGTCCAGGCCTGGGAGTACGTCCCCCTCGGCCCGTTCCTCGGCAAGTCCTTCGCCACCTCGGTGTCGGCGTGGATCACACCGCTGGACGCCCTGGACGAGGCCCGGGTGGCGCCCCCCGCGCGCACGCACGAACTGCTGCCCTACCTGGACGACACGGCCGACGACCACGCCGAGCCCGGCGGCTACGACCTGCGGATCACCGTCGCGGTCAACGGACACGTCGTCTCCGAGCCGCCGTTCTCCACCATGTACTGGACGGCCGCCCAGCAGTTGGCCCACATGACCGTCAACGGCGCCTCACTGCGCACCGGCGACCTCTACGGCTCGGGCACGGTGAGCGGACCCGGCGAACGGGAACGCGGGTCGCTGCTGGAGCTGACCTGGAACGGCCGCGACGCGCTGGAACTCCCCGACGGCAAGCGGACGTTCCTGGAGGACGGGGACGTGGTGACCCTGTCGGCGTGGGCACCGGGTCCGGACGGGATCCGGGTGGGGCTGGGCGAGGTGACGGGACGCGTGGTCGGACGGAGGGTCTGAGGGCCGGGCGGCGGAGAGCCCGAGGGCCGGATAGCGGAGG
>NZ_QHJH01000317.1 GCF_003947455.1 Streptomyces sp. WAC 04229
GGGTTGCGGCGGCCTCCGGCTCCGGCTGCTTGGTCTCCTCGGCGGGGGCCTCCGGCTCCGGCTGCTTGGTCTCCTCGGCTTCGCCTTCGGAGTCCTTGTTCCCACCCGCACCACCCGTGCTGCTTTCGTCGTCAGGTGCGGGTGGCCCCTGTGGGGCGTCCTCGCCGTCGGCGGCTGCGGGTTCGGGGGTGGCTTCCGGGGCGGTCGGGGGCTCCTCCGCCTTCGCCTCCGGCTCGGGCTCCGGGTCAGCCTTCGCCTCCGGCTCCGGCTCCGGGGTCGCCTTCACCTCCGGCTCCGGGGTCGCCTTCGCCTCCGGCTCCGGGGTCGCCTCCGGCTCCGGGGTCGCCTTCGCCTCCGGCTCCGGGGTCGCCTTCGCCTCCGGCTTCGGGGTCGGTTCCGGGGTCGGCTTGGGGACGTTGACGTTGGTGAAGGCTGCCTTCACCAGGTCGTGTTCGTCAGGGGTGGATTCCGAGCGGGGCTCGGGGACCTGGGTGGACTCCGGCTGGGCCGTGGTCTTCGGGGGTGCGGTGGGCTGGGACGGGAGCTTCGGCTCCGGCGCGGTGACCGGCGGTGCCGTCTTCTGCGTCGCACCCTCCGCAGGGGCGGTCTGTTCCTTGCGTGACCGGCCGAACGCGTTCCGCAGGAGAGTGAGAATGCCCATGTGCGCAACCCTTCGGGTGAGTTGATGCCCGTCAATCCCTGGCCAGGACGGACACGTAAGGTTAGCGGTCCCGACTTGTGATCTTGTGCAGGGTCTGCCACGAAAGCACGGGCGCGTCAAGGTGGGATCGAGACGGCGCGACAATTCCCCTCCGGCTGCCACGGGTTCACCCGCCGTTCACCGCGCCGCCCGGCTCCCGCACGTATGTGCACCTACGGTCGCGCTGACACCAAGGGCATCCAAGGGTTTCTCAGGGGAGAACACTGTGCGCAAGCTGCTGCCGTTGATCGGGACACCGTCGTCCGGCTCGCACCCGGGCGGCCGGTCCGCCATGACCTGTCGTTTCCGGTGTGGTGACGCCTGCTTCCACGAGGTGCCCAACACCAGCTCCAACGAATACGTCGGTGATGTGATCGCCGGTGCGCTCAGCCGCCGTTCCATGATGCGTGCCGCGGCCGTCGTCACCGTCGCCGCGGCGGGTGCCGGGGCCGTGGGCGTGGCCGGGGCGCCGTCGGCGCAGGCCGCGCCGGTGGCCGGCCGGGGGCACGGGCACCACCCGAAACCGCAGGGCGCGCGCGGGCTGCGGTTCACGCCCGTCGCACCCAACACGGACGACACGGTCACCGTTCCGGAGGGTTACCGGCAGGACGTCGTGATCCGTTGGGGTGAACCCATTCTGCGCGGGGCGCCCGCCTTCGACCCGGAGAAGCAGACCGCCAAGGCCCAGGCCGGTCAGTTCGGGTACAACAACGACTTCCTGGCACTGCTGCCGCTGCACGGCGAGCGCGACCGGCAGGTCCTCGTCGCCAACCACGAGTACACCGACGAGATCCTCATGTTCCGGGGCTACGACCCCGAGAACCCGACCCGCGAGCAGGTCGAGATCGCCTGGGCCGCGCACGGGCTGTCCGTCGTGGCCGTGGAGGAGGAGCGGCGGAGCGGGCGGCTGACGCCCGTCTCGCGGCACCGGCTCAACCGGCGGGTCACCGCCACCACCGAGTTCCGGCTGACCGGGCCCGCCGCCGGGTCCGACCTGGTGAAGACCTCCGTCGACCGGTCCGGGCGCAAGGTGCTCGGCACCCTCAACAACTGCTCCGGCGGCACCACCCCGTGGGGCACGACGCTGCACGGCGAGGAGAACTTCAACCAGTACTTCGCCAACAGCAGCCGTGACACCGACAAGCGGTACGGGATCGGGACCGGGGCCACCGAGCGCAAGTGGGAGCGGTTCGACAAGCGGTTCGACGTCGCCCGGGAGCCGAACGAGGTGCACCGCTTCGGGTACGTCGTCGAGCTGGACCCGTACGACCCCGAGTCCACGCCGCGCAAGCACACGCTCCTCGGCCGCTTCAAGCACGAGGCCGCCACCGTGCGGCTGACCTGGGACGGCCGCCCGGTCGTCTACACCGGCGACGACGAGCGGTTCGACTACTTCTACAAGTTCGTCGGCAGCAAGCGGATGCGGCACGGCAGCAGCCGCTCGGCGCGCGAGCACAACCTGTCACTGCTCGACGAGGGCACCCTGTACGTCGCCAAGCTCAGCGGCGACTCCCCGGCGATCGAGATCGACGGCACGGGCAGGCTGCCGCGCGACGGCGAGTTCGACGGCAGCGGCCGCTGGATCCCGCTGGTCACCGCGACCGAGGACGGCGCCGTCTCGCACGTCGAGGGCATGAGCGCCGAGGAGGTGTGCGTCTTCACGCGGCTCGCCGGGGACAAGGTCGGCGCGACCAAGATGGACCGCCCCGAGGACATCGAGCCGTCGCCGGCGACCGGCAAGGTCTACGTCGCCCTCACCAACAACTCCAACCGCGGGGTCGGGTCCAACGCCAAGCCCGACGAGGCCAACCCGCGCAACGCCAACAAGCACGGGCACGTCCTGGAGCTGACCGAGCGCTGGAACCGGGCCGACGCCACCGGCTTCGCCTGGTCGCTGTTCCTGGTCGCGGGCGACCCGGAGGACCCGGCGACCTACTTCGCCGGCTTCCCGAAGGACCGGGTCAGCCCGATCTCCTGCCCGGACAACGTGGCCTTCGACGACCACGGCAACCTGTGGATCTCCACCGACGGCAACGCGCTCGGCACCCACGACGGCCTCTTCGGCGTCGCGACCAAGGGTGACCGGCGCGGCGAGCTGAAGCAGTTCCTGACCGTGCCGACCGGCGCGGAGACCTGCGGTCCGCTCATCCAGGACCGGCGTGTGCTGGTCGCCGTGCAGCACCCGGGCGAGGTGGACGGCGCCTCCGTGGAGGAGCCCGCCAGCACCTGGCCCGACGGGCCGGGGAAGATCGTGCGCCCGGCGGTCGTGGCGGTGTGGCGCGCGGACGGCGAGGACATCGGCGTCTGAGCCCGCCGGTCGCGCCGTGCGGGGCCGGTGTCAGCCGGCCCCGTGCAGCGTGAGGTCGACGACCAGCGCGCGGTGGTCGGTGTCGGCCAGGTCCAGGAACCGGGCGCCGCGCGCGGCGAAGTCCTCCGACACGAGGACGTGGTCGATCTGCACGCCGAACGCCGGGGCGGTCCGGGCCGGCCAGCTGACCGTACGGTCGGCCCCGGCCAGCCGGGCGGCGTCGCGCAGCCCCGTGTCGAGGACGCGGCGGAAGGCGGCGTGGTCCTGGGAGGCGTTGAAGTCCCCGGCCACCACGGCGGGCGTGGAGCGGTCCCCGGCGACCGCGTCCCGCAGCGCGTCCAGCTCGTCGCGCCACAGGCCCACCTGGTCCGGCAGCGGCGGCATGGGGTGCGCGAGCTGGAGCCGTACGGCGTGGCCGCGCACGTCGGCGACGGCGCCCGGCATGCCCATGGTGGCGGGGACGCCGGCGGTGGCCTCGAGCGGGTAGGTGCTCAGGATGACCGACCCCTCGGAGCCGCCGCCCTCGACCGCCTCCCGGTGGGGGTAGTCGGCGGCGAGGTCGCGGCGCAGTGCCGCGTCGCACGTGTGTTCGCACTCCTGTACGAAAATGAGGTCGGGTTTCTCCTCGCGGACGGCCGCGACGAGCGCGCGGGTGCCCTGTCCGAACTCGACGTTCGAGGTGAGCACCCGCAGCTCGGCGAGGGGTGGCCCGGCGGGGTCGACGGACTTGCCGTAGGGCTCGATGAACCAGGCCAGCAGGCCGAGCAGCGCGACGCCCCACACCGCGCCGGTCCACCACCGCGCGAGGAGCGTCAGCAGCAGTCCGGCGCCGGTCGGCACGAGCAGCCAGGGCAGGAAGGCGAGCAGCTGCGGTACGGGGGTGACGCCGTCGGTGTCCGCGACGCGGCAGCCGACGACCACGCTCACCGGGGCGAAGAGCAGCGCCGCGCACCAGGCTCCGAAACGCCGCCCGGTGCGGCGGCCGGCCGGTCGGCCGGGGGAGGGGGACCACTCACCGGTCGCCGTGTCGGTGTCCGTGTCCACGTAACGGCCCTTCGCTCGCGGATGCGATGCCCGAATCCTCCCTCAAAGACGAGGACGGGGCCGCGAGAGTTGCGCGCCCGGACCTACGCCGGCGCGTGGAACTCCCGTACGACCTCGATACGGCCGACGATGTGCCGGTTGAACTCGGCCAGCTCCTCCGCCGGGACCCACAGCTCCAGGATCGTCTCCCCGCCGGCCTGGCGCACCGGGTAGCGCTCCAGGAAGGCGGTGTCGACCTCGAAGCGGGTGACGTATCCGGAGCCGGAGGCGGGGACGTTCCAGTCGCGGGCGATGCGGATCGCGTAGTCCTCGTTGAGGACGGGGTAGAAGATCGGCTGTTCGGGCAGGCGCGGCGGCCAGGCCGTCCAGTCGGCGGCCTCGACCAGGGCCAACTCCTCGGGGCCCGTGGGGCGCCACAGGGTCGTCGTCTCGGGCATGAGCGGTGACGGTAGCCGACCGCGGACGGGCGCCGCCAAGCGATTTCAGAGCCTGGTGCGGGTCGTCCCGGGGGCCGTGGGATCCGTGGCGGGTGGTGTGGGGG
>NZ_QHJH01000318.1 GCF_003947455.1 Streptomyces sp. WAC 04229
CGGCCACGCGCCCCGTCCCCACCCGAGGTTCTGCCATGCCACACCACCCGTCCGCGCCACCGGCGCCCGCCGGAACAGGGAGCGGCACCGCTCTCACCCAGGGCCTCAAGGGCCGCCAGATCACCATGATCTCCATCGGCGGGGTGATCGGCGCCGGACTGTTCGTCGGCTCGTCCGCCTCCGTGACCGCCGCCGGGCCGGCCGCCCTGGTCTCCTTCCTGCTGGCCGCGGGGCTGGTGGTGCTGGTCATGCAGATGCTGGGCGAGATGGCCGTGGCCCAGCCCGACACCGGTTCCTTCTCCACCTACGCCGACCGTGCGCTGGGCCGCTGGGCGGGCTTCTCCATCGGGTGGTTGTACTGGTGGTTCTACATTCTCGTCATCCCCATCGAGGCCATCGCCGCCGGTGAGGTGGTCGCGGGTCTCACCTCGGTGCCCAGCTGGATCCCGGCGCTGGTGGTGATCGCGCTGCTGGCGGGCAGCAACCTTCTCGCGGTGCGCAACTACGGGGAGTTCGAGTACTGGTTCGCCCTGCTGAAGGTCGTCGCGATCGTCGCGTTCCTGGTTCTCGGTGCGCTCGCCGTCCTCGGTCTGCTGCCGGGGTCGGACACCCACGGGGTGTCGAACCTGTGGAGTCACGGCGGCTTCGCACCGCAGGGCGGCACGGCCGTCCTCGCCGGGCTGCTCACCGCGATGTTCAGCTTCCAGGGCAGCGAGATCGTCACCATCGCCGCCGCCGAGTCCGAGGAACCGCGCAAGAACATCAGGAAGGCCGTGCGCGCGGTGGTCTGGCGGCTGGGCCTCTTCTACATCGGCTCGATCCTCATCGTGGTGTGTCTCGTCCCGTGGAACGCCGACGATCTGGCGGCCGGCTCCTACCAGGCCGTCCTCGACCGGATGAACATCCCGGGCGCCGCGCGGATCATGGACGTCGTCCTCGTCGTCGCCGTGGGCAGCTGCCTCAACTCGGCCGTGTACACCGCGTCACGCATGATGTTCTCGCTGGCCGGGCGCGGCGACGCCCCCGCCCTCTTCGCCCGCACCTCACGGCAGGGAGTCCCCCGCAACGCGGTCGCGGCGTCCACGGTCGTCGGGGTGGCCGCGGTCGTCGCCAACTACCTGCTGCCGGACGTCTTCTCGTACCTCATCGCCTCCAGCGGAGCGATCGCCCTGATCATGTATATGGTCATCGCCCTCACCCAGTACGCGAACCGGCGCAAGGGAGGGCAGCCGGCCGAGGTGCGGATGTGGGGGTTCCCCTACCTGACCCTCGCCACGGTCGCCTTCATCGCCGGGGTGCTGGTGGTCATGGCCGTGCTGCCGGGACACCGGCTGGAGCTGTGGCTCTCGCTGGGCCTGACCGCGGTCCTGGTGGGCGTGGGGGTGCTGCGGCAGCGGCGCCGGAGGGGCGGCGAGGGGGACGCCGCGGCGTCGGTGGTCCGGGAGCCGGAGCGGGCGGCACGGCACGCGGTCGGCGGGCGCTGACGGATCAGCGGGCGCGGGCGTGCGTGGCGCGGGGCACGAACTCGGTCGGCAGGACCAGCCGTTCGCCGGCCGGGTCGACCTCCTTGGTGATCCGCCGGACCAGCAGGCGGGCGGCCTGGCGCGACAGCTCCCGCAGGTCGTGCCGGACGGTGGTGAGCCGGAAAGCCTCCCACGCGGCCATCGGGAGGTCGTCGAAGCCGATGACGGTGAGGTCGTCGGGGACCCTGACACCGGCGGCGAGGGCCGCGTTCAGCACCCCGATGGCCACGACGTCGTTGCCGCAGAACACGGCGGTGGGCGCCCGGTCCGCGTCCAGCAGGGCGGGCAGCGCCCGGTACCCGGTGTCGTACTCGAAGGCCCCGCGTACCACCCGGTCCTCCGGCAGTCCGACGCCCGCCTCCGCGAGGGCCAGCCGGAACCCCAGCTCGCGCTCGCGCCCCGTGGTGGTGTTCGCCGCGCCGAAGACGCCCGCGATGTGCCGGTGCCCGAGGGCCACGAGTTCCCGGGCGACGAGCCGCCCGCCGCCCTCGTTGTCGACGACGGAGGCGAAGTCGCCGGCCCGGCCGGTGTCCCGGTTGAGGAAGACGTAGGGCATGCCGCGACGGTCCAGCTGAGCGGGCAGGCGGGAATCGGTGGTGGCCGTCGCGAGGACGACGCCGTCCATCGACTGGTCCAGCAGCTTCTCTTCCGCGACCGCCTCGTCGGACCGCTCCGTGATCAGCATCATGCGGTAGCCGAGACTGCTCAGTTCGTCGTGGAGCGGGGCGATGACGTGCGGGTAGAACGGGTTCGTCAGGTCGGTGACGATGACACCGACCCGTCGGGTGGCACGCGTGGAGAGGGTGCGTCCGGCCTCGCTCGGCACGTAGTTCAGCGCCTGGGCGGCGCGCCGCACCTTCTCGCGCGTGGCCTCGGAGACACGCGGATCGTCGCGCAGGGCCCGGGAGACCGTGGGCTGCGAGACACCGGCCAGTCTGGCCACGTCGTGACTGGTGATCCCCATCGGCTCTCTCCTCGTCGCCACCGGCGCCGCCCCATGGCGCACCCCCACCCAATATACGTATGTCAATCCCGCGACAGCCAGTCGCCCCTGCGTCGCACTCCGCCGCACCTACGGCAGTGGTCCTCGACATCCCTCCACAAAGACCTTGACCCACCCCCTTGACATCAGGGCCACTGGCGCCTGTCATGGAATGCATACGTATACACAAGCAAGGAGCTGTCATGCCCGACGCAGTCGTCACCCCCCACGAGCTGGCCCGCCGTACGGTGCGCCGCAGCGACTTCGTCTCCTGCGACCAGGCGTTCATCGACTGCCGCACGCCCGGTTCCGACCGCAAGGAGAACTACGCGATGATCGGGCCGGGCGTCTCACAGGCCGCCGGCCAGCACGTCAACCTCCGGCTGCCGCACGGCTACAACATCGGCGCCGCCGCCATGCCGCACGGCATCACCAACAACCTGCACCTCCACTACACGGCCGAGGTCTTCGTCTGCACCGAGGGCGAGTACCTGCTGCGCTGGGGCGTCGACGGCACCGAGGGCGAACTCACGCTCCGGGCCGGCGACATCGCGTCCGTCCCGACCTGGATCTTCCGCGGCTTCACCAACACCGGCCCCGACGACGGCTGGCTGTTCACCGTGCTGGGCATGGACGACACCGGCGGCATCATCTGGGGCCCCTCGGTCCTGCGCGAGGCGAGTGAGCACGGCCTGTACCTCACCGCCGACAACGAACTGATCGACACCGTCGCCGGGGACCCCCTCCCCGCGGAGTCCGAGCTGGTCAGCCCCATGGCCCGGGAGCACATCGACCGGCTCCGCCGCTACACCCCCGACGAGATGAGGCGCCGCATCGCCGCCGCCGACGACCTGGTCTTCTCCGAGCGGCCCTTCCTCGACAGCACCCTGCCCGGCGGCGGAGCCCGGCTGAGCTGCGTCATCGGCTACGGCATGACGGAGGACCTGCACCAGGAGCCCCGCGTCTTCAACCCGCACGGCCACAACGTCGCCTGGCTCCGCGCCGATCCCGGGCAGGGCGTCTCGACGCACCGCCAGCACGAGACCCAGACGCTGATCGTGAAGGACGGCCTGTGGGAGGTCACCCTCAACCGCACCGACCCCGTCACGGTCCGCCTCGGTCCGCGCGACATGCTCTCCGTCCCGCAGGACGCCTGGCGCTCCGTACGCAACGCGGGTGACGAGCGGGGCGACCTCCTCGTGGTCAACTCCGGTGACGGGCGGGTCCGCCTGGAGTGGGACGACGAGGTCGTCAAGAGCGCGGCGGACGCGGGCCTGGGCATCGACCACAACGGCTACGTCGCCCCCTACGCGCTGCTGCCCCGCTCCGCACGTCCCTGGTGACCGGCGTGCCGAGCGAGGACCCGGCCGGTCCGCCGCCCCTGGTCGTCGTGCCCGGAATGCTCTGCGACACCAGGCTCTGGGACGACGTCGAGTTTCCGCAAGGCCACGCCGTCCATCACGTCCCGCTGCGTCGGGACGGCGTCGGGGCGCTCGCCCAGGACGTGCTCTCCACGGTCACGGGCCCGTTCGTCCTCGTCGGGCTCAGCCTCGGGGCCATCGTCGGCTTCGAGGTCCTGCGCCGGGCGCCCGAGCGGGTCGCGGGGCTGTGCGTGATGGCGACCAACCCGGGTGCGCCGCGCCCCGGGCAGTACACGGCCTGGCGGGAGATGGACGAGCAGATCCGGGCCGGCCGGTTCTCGGAGGTCGTCGAACGGACGCTGCCGGACATGTTCCCCGACCGGAGCCCCACCCCCTCGGCCAAGCGGCGCTACCGGGCCATGGCGCACGCGGTGGGTGCCACCGCCGCCCGCGCCCAACTCGCCGCGCAGGCCACCCGCACGGACGCGACCGGCGTACTGCGGACCGTCCGCTGCCCCACCGCGGTACTGGCCGGAGAACGGGACGTGCTCTGCCCGCCCACCCTGCACCGGACGATCGCGCGGACCGTTCCCGGAGCCGGCCTGACGCTGCTGCCCGACGCGGGACACCTCGTGCCGTGGCAACGGCCGGACGCGGTGTCGTCCGCGCTGCGCGACCTGGTCACGGCCGTCGGCACGACAC
>NZ_QHJH01000031.1 GCF_003947455.1 Streptomyces sp. WAC 04229
GCTCCGACATGCCCTTCCCCGAGCCCGGTGACACACTTGCACTGGCCAGGCCCGCGGGTGGCTGACGCCCGTACGGAGGCGTCCTGGTCCGGGAGTGGTCGATGTTCCGCAAGCGTCCCGCACCTGACGGTGAAGAGCTGCTGGCCCGGCTGGCGTCGCTGACCACTCAGGCCCGGGAGCTGGCCGAGCTGCGCAGGTCCCAGGTGGAGCTCGCGATCGCCCTGCAACGCGACATGCTGCCCGCCGACCTGCCCACGGTGCCCGGCTTCCATCTGGCCGCCTGCTACGCGCCCGCTTACGCCGGCCTCAACGTGGGCGGCGACTGGTACGACGCCTTCGAGCTGCCCGACGGCCGCGTCGGGCTGTCCGTCGGTGACGTGCAGGGCCACGCCATCGACGCGGCGGCGTTCATGGGTCAGGTCCGCGTCGGCCTGCGGGCGCTCGCCTCCGTGACGAGCCGGCCGGGCGAGCTGCTCGCCTGGACCAACGACCTCGTCCTGTCCTTGAACAAGGACCTCTTCGCCACCTGCACTTTCATCCGCTTCGACCCGGCCACCGGTGTCCTGGAGAGCGCGCGGGCCGGCCACATCCCCTGCGTCCGGGCCGCCGCGGACGGCAGGGCCGAGGTCTGCCACGACGAGGGCGGCCCGCCGCTGGGCGTCCTGGCGGGGGCCGAGTATCCGGAGACCCGGTACCGGCTCGACGCGGGCGGCGTGCTCGTCCTGGTCACGGACGGCGTGGTGGAGGGGCCCTCCCTGAGCATCGACGACGGGCTCGACAGGGTGACGCGGCTGGCGGGCCTCGCGGCCGTCGCCGGCATGGAGGCGCAGTCCCTCGCGGCCGCCGTCCTCAAGAACGCCGAGCTGATCGGACACGAGGACGACGCCGCCGTGCTCGTCGTCGGCCATGGCGGACCCGTCGTTACGCCGTAGGGCGGGACGGGGCGCCTCTCACCTCGCTGACCGGCCGGGGCCGGTGTCTGATGGCCCTGTGGTGGATATCCGTGCATGGCCGCGACCGGTCGTCCTCCTCTGCGAGACGCTGCTCGTCGCCGGTGTCTACTACGCGGCGGGTCGGCTGGGCCTGTCGCAGCAGCTGACCGCCGACGGCGCTGTCGTCACGCCCATCTGGCCGCCCACCGGCCTCGCGGTGGCCTGTCTGCTGCTCTTCGGACCACGGTGCGTGCCCGGCATCGCGCTCGGCGCGCTGCTCGTCATCATCTCCCTCGGAAGGCCCGGCCTCTCGGCCGTCGGGATCGTGGCCGGCAACACCGCGGCCCCCGTCTGCTCCTACCTGATGCTCCGGGCGGTGGGTTTCCGCGTGAGCCTGAGCCGCCTGCGCGACGGGCTGTCGCTCGTCTTCCTCGGTGCGCTGACGGCCATGCTGATCAGCTCGGCGGTGGGTGTCGGGATGCTCGTCCTGTCGGACAAGCTGCCGTCGAGCGACCTCTGGCTCGTCTGGCTCGCGTGGTGGGTCGGCGACGCGATGGGCGTCGTGCTCGTCACGCCGCTGCTGCTGCTCCTGCACCGTGCCCGGCTGCCGCCGCCGTCCGCCCGGTGGACCGAGGCGGTGGGGCTCGCCGTCGTCGTCTGCGTACTGGTGCCGCTGATCATGTACAGCACGGTCAGCCTGCTCTTCCTGGTCTACCCCCTGCTGATCCTGTCCGTGCTGCGCTTCCAACTGGCGGGCGGCATACCGTGCGCCCTGTTCGCCTCGGTGATGGCCACCGTCGTGGCCCGCGAGGAGGTCGGCGCCTTCGGCACGCTCAGTGACATCGAGACGTTGATGAGACTCCAGGCGTTCAACGGCACGCTGGGGCTCACCGCGCTCCTGCTGTCCGCGGTGATCAGCGAGCAGCTCAACACCAGGCGGTCGGTGGAACGGGCCTGCAAGGAACTGGTCGAGGCCTTGCAGCACCTGAACGCCGGGGGCTCCCAGAACCCGGGAGCACCCGGCGGGGACGTCCGCTGAGCGCGGCGGCGGCGTGCCCCGCCGGCTCCCCGGGCTCGGCAGGGTCCCCAGCAGGAAGGTCCACGGTCCCGTCCTCTGTGCACGGGCGCACGTCGTCGGGGGCGCCGAGGCCGGTGAGCTTCACGCCGCCCGTGCGTCCGGGGCCGTCCCGCGGCCCAGGGTGCGGTCGAAGACGGTCAGCAGGAGGTACACCACCCCGGCGCCGAGCATGACCCAGGCCAGCGTGTGCATGCCGCCGGTGTCCGCGTGGTGACCGAAGGCCGCCGCGCTCGCGGCGGAGGCGATCATCGAGCCGACGTACGCGAAGGTCCGCAGCAGACCGGCGGATGACGCCGTGCGCTCGGGATCGGCCTGGAAGTAGACCGAGTTCTGCAGGGCCAGGTTGTTGAGCCCCTGCGGGACGCCGAAGACGAGGGCGACCAGGAGCAGCATCCACAGCGGGCTCTCGGCCGTGAGGGTGAGGATCAGCACGCAGGCGACGATCTGCCCCGCCGCGCCGAGCAGCAGCTTCCCGCGCACACTCCCGGTGCGCCCGGAGACGACCGAGACGCCGATCGCCAGCAGGAACATCGGGATCTGCGCCAGCCCGGCGTGGAAGGGCGACAGCCCGAAACCCTCCTCCGTCCACTGGGTGAAGCCGTAGAGGAAGGCGTAGGCGACGACGTAGGCCACGAGCGCGCGCCCGTACGTGGCGAGCAGCGGGGTGTTGCCGCCCAGGACCCGCAGGTCGATGAAGGGGGTGGCGGCCCGCAGCTCCCGTGCCGCGAAGGCCGCACCCGCGGCGACGGTGATCGCCATCAGGTACCAGTCGCGCAGGTGCAGGTTCATCAGGAAGAGCAGCAGCGAGACGAGCGTGGCGGCGAACAGGGCCATGCCGGGCAGGTCGAGCTGTGCGGCCGGACGTCCGTGTCGCGGTCGCCCCGCCCCGTCGGCCGGCTTGGGCAGGCGCAGCATCCCCAGTACCACCGCGGCGACGGGCAGGGGCACGTTCAGCGCGAACGTGGTGCGCCAGCCGCCGGCGGTGATCAGCAGACCGCCCAGCAGCGGGCCGACGACGGCGATGGTCTGGTTGGCGACCGCCAGCGCGGTCAGTACCCCGCCGGGACTGTCCCGTCCGGTGCGCTCGGCCTCGCCGCGCAGCAGCGCCATCGCCGCGGGATAGCCGGCGCACGTGCCGAAGCCGAGCAGGACCCGCGCGGCGATCAGTACGCCGAGGTTCGGTGCCAGGGCGCCGACGACTCCGGCCACGCCGACCAGGCCGGTACTGAGGAGGAAGAGCCTGCGCGGACCGAAGAGGTCGATGAGCCGGCCCACGACCGGCTGTCCGAGCGAGGTGGCCAGGTAGAGCGCGGAGACCAGCCAGGCGGTCTGCGAGGCGGGCGCTCCCAGGGCGCTGCCGATGGGGACGAGGGCGACGGCGATGATCGTCGAGTTGATCGGGTTGAGGACCGAACCCAGCAGCATCGGCGGCAGCAGCCGCCGGTCGAAGCCGGGCCGGTCCTCGTCGCGCGTCCGGGCCGCCGTCCGCTCAGTCACGGGTGAGTCGCTCCAGGACGGCCATGGCCGCGATCACCGCCCGGCGCTCTTGCTCCGTGCACTTGTCCTGCAACTGGCCGGCGAGCCACTCCTTGCGCGCTTGCCGGTCCTCTTCCACCCGCCGACGGCCCTCGGTGGTCAGCGTGATCAGCAGGCGCCGCCCGTCGTCCGGGTCGGGCCGCCGCTCCACCAGTCCCAGGGCGGCGAGCGGAGCGATGGTCGCCGTCATCGACTGGTGCCGCACCCCTTCGCCGGCGGCGAGTTCGCTGGCCGTGACCCCGCCGCGGTCGGACAGGCGCGCGAGGAGGGTGGCCTGGCCCACGGTGATGTCCTCCGCCTCGGACGCCTTCAGGATGCGGCGCCGCAGACGCCTGATGACCGCGCGGACCTCGCGGGACGCCTCGACCGCCGACGGCGACAGGTACTGGTTCTCGCTCATGCGCACAGGTTAACTTCCACAGCCTCAGCTGTACAGATAAACCTGTACAACTCGGCGGCGGGAGCGGCTTCGCCCGGGCGCCCGCCGGTGTCAGGGCGCGCTCGGCATGTGCTGCCGTACCCACGATGCGAAGGGCGTGACGGACAGCCCCAGCTTCCGCGCGAACTCGGGGCGGGCGGGCTGCGGGAACTCGTTGAGGGACGACTGTCCGAACCCCATGTCGGGCATGCCGGCGGCGACCGCCGCCTCCTCGCTCATGTCGGGCGCGGCGACCGTCGTGCCGAGGTGGCGGGAGAGGACCTCGGCGATCTCCGTCATGGTCAGGTGGTCGCTCGCCAGTTCCAGCTCCACGCCGTCGAAGCGCTCGGGCTCGGCCACGGCGGCGGCAGCGGCCGAGCCGATGTCGTCGACGGCGACCAGGGACAGCCGCGTCGCGGGCTTGAGCAGGCTCACCAGGCCGCCCTCCAGGCCGCGCGGGAACACGATGGCCTCGGCGGGGAGGAAGTTCTCCATGAAGAAGCTCGGCTTGAGGAGCGTCCAGCGGGCGAAGCCGGCCTCGCGCACGCGGTCCTGGATGCCGGCCTTCGCCGTGTAGTAGGGCTCCATCGCGGCCCATCGGCCCCGCACCCAGCTCGTGTGCTGCCCGGCGCCGGAGACCGACGTGTGGATGAACTGGGGCACCCCGGCGGCCCTGGCGCCCTCGATCAGCCGGGCGGCCTGCGCGACCTCGCCCGCGAAGGCGGCTCCGTCGAGGTCGGGCATCTGGACCGAGAAGACGGCGCGGGCCCCCTCCGCGGCGCGGGTCAGGGAGCCGAGGTCGTCCAGGTCCCCGACGGCCAGTTCGGCGCCGAGCGCCGCGACCGCCGCCGCCCGGTCGGTCGAGGGGTCGCGGACCAGCGCCCTGACCGGTACCCCCGACTTCAGCAGGGCGCGGGCGGTGGCGCCGCCCTGTCGGCCGGTCGCGCCGGTGACCAGGACGGGCGCGGGATCAGTGGTCATGGTGTCCTCCGGAGGTTGCGCAGGGATCGGCAGCTAAGTGGCGGGGCCCGCCACTTAACTTCCCGGTACGATACGGAGGGGCCCGCCATTTAGCAATGCGAGAGGACGCCATGCCTGATCACCAGCGCGCGGACGCACGGCGCAACTACGCGCGGATCCTGTCCGTCGCCGAGCAGGAGGTCGCCGAACACGGCGCCGACGCGTCCCTGGAACGCATCGCCCGCATCGCCGGTGTCGGCTCGGCGACCGTGCGCCGGCACTTTCCCGGCCGCCGCGCGCTGCTGGAGGCGGTCTTCGCCGAGCGGATCGAGGCCCTGCGGGTGTGTGCCGTCGATGCGGCCGAGGCGGAGGACGCCCGCACCGCGCTCCTGGACTGGCTGCGTGCCCTCACCGAGTACGCCGCCTCCGCGCGGGGCATGGCCGACGCCCTGGCACAGGACAGGCTCGTCGAGCCGGAGCATGTGAACGCCTGTACGGCGAAACTCGGTGGGGCGGTCGAGCCCCTGCTGCGGCGCGCCGCGGCGGAGGGCGTGGTGGCGCCGGGCGTGACCCCCACCGACCTGCTCACGCTGGTCACCGGCATCGCCCTGGCCACGGAGCACCACGCCGACCCGGCGGCCGAGGCGCGCCGCCTGCTCGCACTGACCGTGGAGGGCCTCAGCCCCACGAGGTGACCGGGAGCCCGGAGCCGTCCCGAGTGCGGCCCACGCCACCCTCGTGCGACGCGGCTCCGGCGGTGGCCGAGCGCACCCGGAAGCCGGGGGCTCAGCCGGTGTGCAGGACGCGGAAGCGGTTGGGGCGCGCCGGGTCCCGGTCCACGACCTGGACCGGCGGCCAGGCCCACTGCCACATGCCGATACCGGGCGTACGGGTGAACCGGATCCGGCCCCGGGTGCCTTCGACGTCGACCCCGGACCAGGACGCGGTGATGTCCGTCGGATCCGTGCCCGCCCTGCGCAGCACCTCCGCGAGAACGGCGACGGTGTCGTAACCCTCGAAGGCGACGAAGGAGGGCGCTTCGGCCAGCCGTGCGCGAAGGGCCGCCTCGACGCGTGCGCCGAGTGGGCCGAGCCGCTCGGGCAGGTAGCGCAGGAACGGGACCTCGGAACCGTCGGCGCCCAGCGCCCCGGCCCATTCGGCGAACTCCGGTTGCCCGGCCGGGGCACCGATCCTCAGCCCGGCCAGTCGCGGGTCGCCGCGCACGGCCCTGACGACGGGGACCGCGGGATCCGGGTGGCCGAGCAGGAGGAGAAGGGCCGTCGCGCCCTGGTCGGCGAGCGCGTCGCACAGGGCCGTGGGGGAGAGCGCGTTCATGTCGAACTCGGTGACGGTGCCGCCGTGCGGAGCCAGGTGCTCCCGCAGGAGGCGAGTCCCGGACGCCCAGTACACACTCGGCTGGGTCGCCACGGCGACCCGGCGGTGGCCCTCGCCGAGCAGGAAGTCCCCGTAGATGCGCCACCCGTGGGACTGCGCCGGTGCGAGCCGCGCCACCCGGTCCGTTGGCCGATCGGTGAGCGTGTCCAGCACCGCCGAGGAGCAGAGGTACGGCATGCCGAGCGCGTCGGCTCTGGAAGCAGCTGCACGGGCGACGACGCTGTGGTACTCACCGGCCAGGGCGGCCACGCCGAGACCGGCCAACTCCTCCACGGCCGCGGCGGCCTTCGGCGGATCGGCCGCGGTGTCCCGGACCACCAGCTCCAGCGGTCCGCCGCCGACCCCGCCGCTGTCGTTGAGCTCGTGCACGGCCAGTTCGAGGCCGGCGAGCAGGTGACGGCCCGCCTCGGCCCAGCCCGGCCGGGTCAGCGGAACAAGAGCGCCGATCCGGACGGACGGCCCGCCGGCCCGCGCTGCTTCGAAGGGCGTGTTCACGCGACGACGTCTCCTTCGGTTGACCGTTGAGGCCATTGCATCCTGCCACGGTCGAAGGGCAAACGATTTCCCGCGTCCCGCCCGGAACCCGGAGGCGGATCGTCCCGAGCGGGCACCGGACGGCACCCGGCGCAGCCGCGTACCGCCGGGAAGCGGACGCGCCGTCCGTCCCCGCGGGCGCCGCCCTCGGCGTGTCGCCGCACACCGGCGACGTGGGCGGGGACGGAGACCTGGTGCCCTTCGCCTTGCGCCTCGAACACAGCGGCCGGATCGGAGCCGTCGCGGTGGTCGTCCGTCCCCGACCCGGCTGACGGGAGCGCGGACCGGACGGTGGTGCGGTCTTTCGCTCAGGCTGCAATGACTTGCTCACGACAAGCCGCGCGATCCATCATGCGGCGACCGGTGTGCGCGAACTCCCCTCCCGCGCGGGCCCGTTCGCGAGACCGGTCGGCCGCGCACCCCGGTGCCCGCGCGGCCACCGCCGGGCCGCCCCCAGGAGACTCCCGGCCGCACGCGAACCGCCCCCACACCCCGTGGGCACCGGAGAGAGCGGAGCACCCCCACATGTCCTCCCCACTCCCCGCCGGGCGCGCGAGAACCGCACTGTGCGCCGCGGTCGCCGCGGCCGTACTGGCCCTCACCGGCCAGCCGTCCCCGGCCGCCGCCGCACCCGCGCCCCACGCACCGGACGACTCCGTCAACCGGGCGTTCGAGCGCGCGGCCGTCGCCTACGACGTCCCCCGGGACCTGCTGGTCGCCGTCGGCTACGGCGAGACCCGCCTGGACGGCCACGACGGCCTGCCGAGCCAGGACAACGGCTACGGCATGATGCACCTGGTCAGCAACCCGGAACGGCACACCCTGGAACAGGCCGCGCGACTCACCGGCGAGAGCGTCGCCGACCTGAAACGCGACACCGGTGCCAACATCCACGGCGGCGCCGCCGTGCTGCGCGCCCTGGCCGACGCGGCCGGTCTCGACGCCGCGGACCGGGACCGCCTCGGCGCCTGGTATCCGGTCGCCGCCCGCTACGGTGCCTCCGGCAGCGACGCCGCCGCGCGCCTGTACGCCGACGCCGTCTACGACGTCCTCGGCGACGGCGTCCGGGCCCGTGCGGACGGCGGCGAGCAGGTCACCGTCACCCCGCGCGAGGTCCGGCCCCAGCGCGGAGAGTACGCCGGGACCGACACCGGCACCGGGGCGAGCGCGTCCGCCGACTACCCGCCGGCCCTCTGGAACCCGGCGTACTCCGGCAACTACACCGCGGGCCGCAACTCGGCGATCACCACCGTGGTCGTCCATGTCACGCAGGGCTCCTACGCGGGCTCCATCAGCTGGTTCCAGAACCCGTCGGCTCAGGTCAGCGCCCACTACGTGGTGCGGTCCTCCGACGGCCAGATCACCCAGAGCGTCCGCGAGGGCGACACCGCCTGGCACGCGCGCTCGGCCAACCCCTACTCCGTGGGAGTGGAACACGAGGGGTACGTCAGCGACCCCGCCTGGTTCACGGACGCCATGTACCGCTCGTCGGCGGCGCTGACCCGTCACCTCACCGACAGGTACGGCATCCCCCGGGACCGCGCGCACATCGTGGGACACAGCGAGGTGCCCGGCAACGACCACACCGACCCCGGCCCGCACTGGGACTGGGCCTACTACATGAGCCTGGTCCGCGGCGACGACGGCGGCACCGGCACGCCGTTCCCGACGTGGGGCACGGACGTGAGCGTCCGTCAGCAGCCGTCGACGGACTCCGCCCGGGTGGCGAGTCTGCCCGGACCGACCTCCGTCCGCGTGGCCTGCCAGGTCCACGGCGGGCTCGTCGAGTACGACGGCTACAGCAACGATGCCTGGTCGTACCTGCCGGACTACGGCGGATACGTGTCCAACATCTTCATCGACGTCGACGACGCCTGGCTCCCAGGAGTGCCCACATGCTGACCCCTCCCACCCCGCGCCCGGGTTCCGTCCCACGCCGCGGACCGCGTCCCACGCGTGCCCTGACCGGCACCGTGTGCCTGCTCGCCCTCGCCGGCACGGCACTGGCCGCGGCTCCCGCGCCGGCCGCCGGCACCACCGCCGCGCCCGCCTCGGAGTCCTGGCGCCCCGACCTGTCCCCGGCAGGCGGCGACGACGTCAACGTCCGGTACGGGGAGGGCGCCCTGCGGGTGCGGGACGGCTCCGTCAGCCCCGCCTCCCTGGACCGGGACCGCGGCTACGCCTCCGCCGTCCTGGAGACCCACCACGTCCAACGGCCGGTGAACCGGGTCACCGTGGACCTCGACGCGACCGTGCCCGAGGCGGCGGACGTCGAGGTCGACGTGCGCGGACGGGCCGCCGACGGAACCTGGACCGAGTGGCGGCGGGCGGCGGCCGGCAGCCCGGCGCGACTGCCGCGCGACGTCGTCGACGTCCAGGCCCGGCTCACCCTGTGGAACGCCAGGGGCGAGGCCACGGCCGCCGTCCGCGCCCTGACCCTGACGGCGGACGACACGGGCAGCGTCTCCGCCGGGTCCACGCCGACGGCCGCCGCCTTCTCCGCCCGCGTCTACGCCACCCGCGAGGGCCTCGTCGGCCACACCACGGCCAACGGCCACGTCATCAAGGCGAACGACCACTTCGTGGCGCTCCCCTCCCGGCGGGCCCTGTCGCCCAAAGGCAGCGGACAGTACTCGGTGCAGGTGTGCGGTCCCGCCCGCTGCGAGACGGCGCCGGTGTGGGACGTCGGCCCGTGGAACACGCACGACGACCACTGGAACCCCTCCACGCAGCGTGAGCAGTGGAAGGACCTGCCACGCGGCCTGCCCGAGGCGCAGGCGGCGTACGAGGACGGCTACAACGGCGGTCGCGACGAGTTCGGCCGCCAGGTCGCCAACCCGGCCGGCATCGACCTGGCCGACGGCACCTTCTACAACGTGGGCCTCGACGACAACGGCTGGGTGACCGTCACCTACCTGTGGACCGACGCCGGCGGCGACACCACGTCGTTCCCGACCTGGGGCACCGACGTGAGCATCCGTCAGCAGGCGACGACCGGCTCCACCCGGGTGGCGAGCCTGGCCGGACCGACGACCGTCCGGGTCCGCTGCCAGGTCCACGGCGAGCTGGTCAACTACGACGGCTACAGCAACGACGCCTGGTCCTACCTGCCCGACTACGGCGGCTACGTCTCCAACATCTTCATCGACGTCGCCGACTCCTGGCTCCCCGGCGTGCCCACCTGCTGAACGGCCCCGTCCAGCAGCGCCGACCCCAGCGCGGTACGCCGGTGCAGCACCCGGTTGCCCTCGCGGCGGGTCGCCACCAGCCCCGCCTCACGCAGTACGGCCGCGTGGCGGCTCGCCGTGGACGGTGCCAGGCACAGCGCCGCGGCGAGCGAGGTCGTGGTCATCGGCGTCTCCAGCGACTCCAGCATCCGGGCCCGCGACGGGCCGGTCAGCCGGTCGACGGACGGCCTCGCCGCACCGGCGCGCCGGCACGGCAGCCAGCCCGGCTCCGGGCGCAGCGGGTGCACCAGCACCGGCGGCAGCGACTCGTCCACCAGGGCCAGCGGGGTCCTTACGCAGAAGAAGGCGGGCACCAGCGTCAGCGGGCGCCCGCCCAGCCTGAGCGACCGGGGTTCGGGGTAGGGGGCGGCGAGCAGGGTGCCGTCCCGCCGCCAGCCCGGCAGGTCGGTGTAACTCGCGAGCAGGGCCTCGGCGCCACCGCTCAGCGCCGCCTCGGCACGCCGGGCGCGGTCCTCCCCGGCCCGGGCACGGATCACGGGCAGGTACGGCGCCACGGCCACGGCGTGGTAGCGGTGCAGCGTGCCGCCCAGCCAGCGCAGCGCGGTCGCGTCCCCGGAGGCCACCCACCGCACACTGCGCGGCACCGGGCCGCGCAGGTCCGCGCAGAGCCGGGTGAGTTCGGCGACGAGTCTGCTCCGGGGAGTGGAGCGCACCCGGTCCACGCCCTCCGCCAGGTCCAGGTCACCGCGACCGGGCGTCAGGAAGTCCGGGAAGTACCCGGTGGGCGGGCACAGCCGCATCAACGCCCGTACGTCGTCGGCGAGTCCACCACGGTGCAGGGCGCCGCGCACCTCGCGCCGCCAGGGGTCGTAGGTCAGTGGCTCCTGGTCGTTCTGCAGCAGGTGGAGGCTCAGCACCGTCTCCCACAACGGGTCGGCGCCCCGGGCCACGCCCATCCGGGTCAACGCGCCCTCGTCGAAGTCCACGTGAAGCACTGTGCCTCCCCCCGCCGGCCGCGGTCACGGCTCAGCAGCCGCCACAGTTGTAGTAGGTGACGTCCCAGTGGTTGCCCTCGTCGGCGTAGACGTTGCCCGAACCGGACCGCCACTGCGGAGCGCCGTCGCCGCGCACGCCGATGTAGGTGAACGTGTTCTTGATGTAGTTGCCGACACAGGTGGTCTTGCCGAAGTCGAGCTTGTAGCCGTTCCAGTGGGAGTAGGTGCCGGAGGCGTGCCCGGTCTCGGTACCGCCGGTGATGTTCAGCGCGCACCCGGTGGCCCGCTTGAGGGTCTGCGCGCCCTGCGCGGTGGCGAGGTTGAGCTGGTCGAACGACGTACAGGTGCCGTTGTTCCGGTTGGAGCAGTTGCCGGAGGACGACCAGGTGATGCCGACGTCGCGGAACATCGACGTGGCGGTGGCGTGACTGATCTTCGTGGCAGCGAAGGCGTCGCCGGCGCCGGCGACGACGACCGCGCCCGGTGCGGCGACCAGGGCGAGCGCCGTGACGACCGCCCGGATGCGCGTGGTTGGAGCCCTCATGGTGGAACCTCCATGCAGAACGTCATGCTTCCTGTGGGGTGGTTGAGCATGCGGTGCAGGACGATGGTGCCCGAGGTCTACGCGCGTACGCCATAGGGCGTCAGTGGCGGGGAGCCGTCAGCCGGGCGTGAAACGCACCGGGGTTCCGGCTGCGGCCTGCGCCGCCGCCGCGAGGGCGGGTTCCGCGACGACCGCGACGACCGGGTAACCCCCGGTTGTCGGATGGTCGTGCAGGAAGATCACGGGGCGGCCGTCCGGCGGGACCTGTACGGCGCCCAGAACCATGCCCTCGCTGGGCAGTTCGCCCGTCGCCGCGCGTTCCAGCGGCGGCCCCTCCGTGCGCAGGCCGATGCGGTTGCTGTGCGGCGAGACGCGGTAGGCGGCCGACACGAGGGTGCGCAGGGCGGCGGGGGAGAACCAGTCGGCGCGGGGGCCCAGGCGTACCGGCAGGACCAGTTCGGCGGGCGGACCGGGCCAGGGGGCGGCCACGGGCGGCGGCACCGTTCGTGCGGGCGTGCCCACCGGGAGGACGTCGCCGTCCCGCAGGGGGAGAGGCCCCAGCCCCGACAGGAGGTCGGTCGAGCGGCTGCCGAGGACGGCATCGACGGCGATGCCCCCGGCGACGGCCACGTACGACCTGACCCCCGTGGCGGCCGCCCCCACGTCCAGGACCGCGCCCGCGGGCACCCGCACCGGAGCGCCCCAGGCGGCGGGCCGCCCGTCGACGGTCACGGGGCAGGGCGCGCCGCCGACGACCACGGTGACGCCGCGGTCGGGCCGCAGGGCGCACCCGGTCAGCGTGGTCTCCAGGACGGCGGCGTCCGGATCGTTGCCCAGCAGCCGGTTGGCGAGGCGCATCGCGGGCGCGTCCAGCGCTCCGGAACGTGGCACGCCGAGGTGGGCGTGGCCGGGCCGGCCCGCGTCCTGCACGGTGGTGAGCGCCCCGGCACGCACGGTCGTGAACTTGGCCCTCATGCGGCTGCCTCCGTCGAGGCGCCGTCAGCTGTGACAAATCGCACCCGGGTCCCCGGTGTGAGGAGCGCCGCACGCGCACGAGCCGGGTCCCACAGCGGCCGCGGGTCCGGCATGGTGCCGATCAGCTGCCAGCCGCCCGGTGTGGAGCGCGGGTACACCGCGCTGTAGGGGCCGGCCAACGCCACCGCGCCGGCCGGCACGCGGGTCCTGGGGGTGGCCCTGCGGGGGACGTGGAGGCGGGGCGGCAGGCCGGTGAGATAGCCGAAGCCGGGCGCGAACCCGCAGAACGCGACCCGGTAGGTCCGGGAACCGTGCAGGGCGGCGACCTCGTCGGGAGCGACTCCCCACAGGACGGCCACGTCGGCCAGGTCCGGACCGTCGTAGCGCACGGGGACCTCCACCACGTCCCCGTCGTCGTCGGGGACCGGCGGTACCTCCCACCCGGTGACCTCGCGGGCCAGCGCCTCCGGGTCCGGTACCCCGTCGAGCAGCACGGTCCGCGCCCCCGGGACCACCTCCGTCACCGGCGGCAGGGTCCCGGCGGCGCGCCGGGACAGCACTTCGGCGTGGAAGGCCGCGGTGTGTTCGGCGTCGGGCAGTTCGACGAGGAGCGCGTGGCGGCCGGCGGGGCGGGCCGAGCGGGCCCGGGCGGCCGTCATGCGAACGCCCCGATGCCGGTTCCGGCCGCCTCCAGTGCCTCGCGCACCCGCGCCGCGATCCGGGCCGCGCCCGGGGTGTCGCCGTGGACGCACAGCGAACGGGCGGCGACCGCGACGGTCGTGCCGTCCACCGCCTCGACCTCGCCCCGCACCGCGAACCCCAGCGCACGGCCGACCACCGCGTCCGCGTCGGTCACCACGGAGTCCGCCTCGCCGCGGGGGACGAGGGTGCCCCGCGCGGTGTAGGCGCGGTCCGCGAAGGCCTCCGGGACACCGGTGAGCCCCGCCTCCCCGGCGGCGTCGAGCAGTCGCGAGCCCGGCAGACCCAGCACGGGCAGCGCGCCGCCCGCCAGCTCGACCCCCGCCACGACGGCACGGGCCTGCTCGGCGTCGTGGACGGTGCGGTTGTAGAGCGCGCCGTGCGGTTTCACGTAGGCCACCTCGGACCCGGCGGCCTCGGCGAAGACCCTGAGCGCGCCGATCTGGTAGGCGACCTCGGCCGCCAGCTCGCCCGCCGGTACGTCCATGGCGCGCCGTCCGAAGCCCGCCAGGTCGCGGTAGGACACCTGCGCCCCGATCCGGACCCCGCGCTCGGCGGCGAGGGCGCAGACGCGCCGCATCACGGAGGGGTCGCCCGCGTGGAAGCCGCAGGCGACGTTGGCGCTGGTGACGACGGAGAGCAGGCAGTCGTCGTCGGTGAGGGTCCAGCGGCCGAAGCCCTCGCCGAGGTCTGCGTTGAGGTCGATCACATGCCGAAAGTAGACGATCGTTGAACGATCCGACAAGACGCGACGGCGACCGCCCAAGCGGACGAGGAAAATCCACCTCTTGTTAGATCGTTGAACGATCGCTAGTGTCCGTGCATCTGCCACGCATCTGGAGCTATGGTCCGGGGACCGCTGAAGCCACGGCTCCGAGAGCTCCGGATCCGTGCTGCCCCGCCCCCTCATGCCTGAAGAAGGCCACCGAATGATCGTTCTCCTCGGTGTGGTCGTGGTGATCCTCGGATTCGTCACGCGCCGCAACCCCGTCCTCGTGGTGGGTGTCGCCGGAATCGTCACCGGACTGCTCGGCAAGATGGACCCTCTGGAGGTCCTCGCGGCCTTCGGCCGGTCCTTCGCCGACAGCCGCTCGGTCACCGTCTACGCCATCGTGCTTCCGGTGATCGGCCTGCTCGAGCGCTACGGCCTGCGCGAACAGGCCCGTCATCTCATCGGGCGCCTGGGCAGGCTCAGCGCCGGCCGGTTCCTCACCGTCTACCTGCTGGTCCGGCAGGTCACCGCGGCGTTCGGACTCAACAGCATCGGCGGCCCGGCCCAGACCGTGCGGCCCCTGGTCGCGCCCATGGCCGAGGCGGCCGCCGAACGCTCCACGGGGGCCAGACTGCCCGAGCGGTGGCGCGAGAAGGTGCGCTCCTACTCGGCGTCGGCCGACACCGTGGGTGTGTTCTTCGGCGAGGACTGCTTCATCGCGATCGGCTCGATCCTCCTGATCACCGGCTTCGTGAACTCGACGTACCACCAGGACATCGAACCGACCCAGCTGGCCCTGTGGGCGATCCCGCTGGCCGTCTGCGCCTTCGTCATCCACGGTGCCCGGCTGCTGCTCATGGACCGGCAGCTGGAGCGCGAGATGGCGCTCGCCGCCGCCGAACACGAGCTGCCGCTTCCCGAGGGGGCCGACAAGTGATCAAGGTCGAATGGCTCTACTGGCTGATAGGCCTCGTCTTCGTCGTCATGGCCGTGCAGATGGCCGCCGACCGCAGCAACCCCAAGCGGTGGACGTCCGCCGCGTTCTGGGGACTGCTCGGCCTCACCTTTCCCTACGGCACCGGCGTCGCCAACGCCACCGCGAAGAACGGCGACTGGACCCTGCCCGCCGAACCGCTCGGCGTCGCGGTCCTCGCCCTGATCGTGCTCGCCGGCTTCAACTTCCTCGGCAAGGGCGTCCCGGTCACCACCACCGGTGAGCAGCGCGAGGCGTCCGCCGCCCGGCTCGGCAACAAGATCTTCATCCCGGCGCTGACCATCCCGCTCGTCGCCATCGTCTGCGCCTCGGTGCTGGACGAGTCCGGCCTGTTCGAGACCGGCAAGGCCACCCTCCTGGGACTCGGCCTCGGCTGTGTCGTCGCGCTCGTCGTCGGCATGCTGGTCACCGGCGAGAAGAAGCTGTCCGTCCCGGTCCACTCCGGCCGCTCCATGCTGGAGGCGATGGGTTCCGCCCTGCTGCTGCCTCAGCTGCTGGCCGTGCTGGGCTCGATCTTCGCCGTCGCCGGGGTCGGCGATCAGGTCGGCGACATCATGAACGAGGTCCTCCCGGACGACTCCAAGTACCTCGCCGTCCTCGCGTACTGCGTGGGCATGTTCCTGTTCACCGTCATCATGGGCAACGCGTTCGCCGCGTTCCCGGTCATGACGGCGGCCATCGGCTGGCCCGTACTGATCCAGCAGATGCACGGCAACGAGCCGGCCGTCCTCGCCATCGGCATGCTGGCCGGGTTCGCCGGCACCCTGTGCACCCCGATGGCCGCGAACTTCAACATCGTCCCGGCCACACTGCTCGAACTGAAGGACCAGTACGGCCCGATCAAGGCGCAGCTGCCGACGGGCATCGCCCTGCTCGGCTGCTGCACCGTCATCATGGCGCTCTTCGCCTTCTGACCCCGGCCACCCGACCCGCACGGCAAGGAACGCCCATGACCCGTGTCCTCATCACCGGCTTCGCCCCCTTCGGCGGCGAACGCGTGAACCCGTCCTGGCAGGCGGCTTCCCTGGTGGCCGCCGAACCGCCCGCCGGGCTCACCGTCACCGCCGTCGAACTGCCCTGCGTCTTCGGCGAGTCCCTCGCCGCCCTGCGCGACGCCGTCCGGGCGGCCCGGCCCGACCTGGTCCTCTGCCTGGGCCAGGCGGGCGGCCGTCCCGGCGTCACCGTCGAACGCGTCGGCATCAACGTCGACGACGCGCGCATCCCCGACAACGCCGGCGGACAGCCCATCGACGAACCGGTGGTCCCGGACGGCCCCGCCGCCTACTTCTCCACCCTTCCCGTCAAGGCGTGCGTCGCCGCGATGCGCGAGGCGGGCGTCCCGGCCGCCGTCTCCAACACGGCCGGCACCTTCGTCTGCAACCACGTGGCCTACGGCCTCGGCCACCTCATGGCCACCGAGTTCCCGCACGTGCGGGGCGGGTTCGCGCACGTGCCCTGGGCGCCGGAACAGGTGGCCGACGGCACCGCCCCGTCCCTGCCGCCCGCCACCGTCGCCCACGGTCTGCGCGCCATGCTGGCCACCGCCGCCCGCACCCCGGCCGAGCACGACCTGAAAGTCACCGAAGGAGCCACCCACTGATGCCGCTCGGCGCCCACGCGGCCCCGTTCGCCAGGATCGCCCTGGCCAACATCACCCGCGCATACCCCAACTTCCCGGCCCACCTGATCACTTCCGAGCGGGAGAACCCCGCGCCCACCTCCCTGCACCCCGCCTTCTACGGCGCCTACGACTGGCACTCCTCGGTGCACATGCACTGGCTGCTCGTCCGGCTGCTCCGCCGCCACGGCGGCACCCCCGAACTGCCGGACACCGCACCGGCCATCGACGCGCTGGACCGCCACCTCACCCCGGAACACCTCGCCACCGAGGCCGCCTACCTCAGCGACCACCCCTCCTTCGAGCGGCCCTACGGCTGGGCGTGGCTGCTCGCCCTGGCCGCCGAGTGCCGCGCCCACGGCGGACCGGCGGGCACCCGCTGGGCGGAGGCACTGGCCCCCGCCGTCACCGCGGTCGACGGACTGCTGGCCGGCTGGCTGCCCAGGGCCACCTATCCCGTACGCCACGGCAACCACCCCAACAGCGCGTTCGCGCTGAGCCTCGCCCTCGACTCGGGAGAACTGTCCGCCGCGACCGACCGGGCTGTCCGGGAACGTCTGCTCACCTGGTTCGCCGACGACCACGACGCACCCGCGCACTGGGAGCCGTCCGGACAGGACTTCCTCTCCCCGGCGCTGACCGAGGCGGACGCGATGCGCAGGGTGCTCCCGCCGGACCGGTTCGCGGCATGGCTGGACCGCTTCCTGCCCGCGCTCGCCTCCGGTGCGCCCTGCCCGCTGCTCCAAGTGCCGGTGGTCTCCGACCATGCCGACCCGCAGATCGGCCACCTGCTCGGCCTGACGCTCAGCCGGGCGGCCGCGCTGCGCGCCCTCGCGGACGCCCTGCCCGAGGGCCCCGTCCGCGCCCGCCTGGACGCGGCCGCTCAGGAACACCTCGCGGCGGGCATGCCGGCGGTGGAGCGCGGCGACTTCACCACCGACCACTGGCTGGCCACGTTCGCCGCCCTGGCCCTCGACCCGGTCGCCCGGCCCTGACGCCGGGTCACCCGCTCCGGCGACGGACCGGCATCATCGTCTCGACCGCCGCCTCCTGACCGAGGTGGTCCAGGACCAGCCCGTTGACCAGGGCCGGCTTCTCCAGCGGCACCAGGTGGGAGGCGCCGGGCAGCACGGCAAGCCGCGCGTCGGGCAGCGCGCGGTACAGGGCGGTCGTGTGCTCCAGTGTCATCAGGTCGTCGTCGCCGGCCATGACCAGGGTGGGGGCGGTGACCCGGCCCAGCTCGCGCTCGGTGAGGACCGGCTGGGTGCGCCACATGTCGATCATCTTCACCGCCACCACCGGCCAGTGGTCCGCACCGTCCGGCGACACGGCCTCGTACATCTCGCGGAAGAAGGCCATGTCCGGGCTGTCGGGCGTCATCGCGTCGAGCATGCCCGGCTCGACGAAGCATTCTCCGCCGGGCCGGAAGTTGGCCCCGATCAGCACGACCCGGCGCACCAGCTCCGGCCGGGCGAGGGCGACGAGCAGCGCGACGACGGCCCCGTCGCTCCAGCCGACCAGGTGCGCGGGCGCGTCCACCACCGTTTCCAGGAACGCCACCGTGTCGTCGGCCATGTCCTGGTACGTCAGCGGCCCGTCGACGTCGGGGGTGTGCCCGTGGGCGCGCCGCTCGGGCAGCAGGAGACGGTACGCGGCGGCGAGATCGGCACGCTGCGCTCCCCAGGTGTCATTGGTGCAGAAGCCGCCGTGCAGCAGGACCAGCGGATCGCCGGTCCCCTCGCTCTCGTACCAGGTCCTGACACCAGGAAGGTCCGCGTAGTCACCCATCGTCCAGGCCCTCTCCGGCAGGCTGCCAGTTCCGGCCAGTGTCCGCCTGGACCTGGGGGGCTGCAACGCGGGGGCCCGGCGGTGGTGCGTCGGCCCGCGGGCCCCGCTCAGTCCTCCGGCCGCAGCAGGCCCCGACGGTAGGCGGGCACCAGGTGCTGCGGGACCCGGTGGGTCACCCCGTCCACCGTCACGGGCACCAGGGCGGGCGTGCTCGCCTTCCACTGGGCGCGGCGGTGGCGGGTGTTGCTGCGGGACATCTTGCGCTTGGGAACGGCCATGGAACGGGTCCTCTCGGGAGACGGCCGGCTGAGCTCCGCGCGCCCGGCGCGCGGCGGAGCAGGGCCGGCTCCCGACGCTACATGAAAATCATGTTCATTGGGAATCGGGTGCGATCCGCCGCACCGCCCGCACCAGCGCCCCGACGCCCGCCTCCGCCTTGGACCGGGGGCACCCGACGTTGAGCCGCACCAGCCCCGGGGAGCCGTAGGCGGCCCCCGGCATGACGGCCACCTTCTCCACCTCCACCAACTCGCGCTGGAGCGCGTCGTCGTCGATCCCGAGGGGGCGCAGGTCGATCCAGGCCAGGTACCCGGCCTGCGGGGGCTCCCAGCCCAGCGCCGGGAACGCCGCCCGCAGCCGGTCCGCGACCATCGCGAGATTGCCCGCGAGGTACCCGCGCAGGGCGTCCAGCCAGGGTGCCCCGCTCCGGTACGCGGCGATGTGCCCGACCAGCGACAGCACCGCGGGGGAGGAGAGGCCGTCGGCGTCCTTGAGCTGCCGCAGATACGCCTCGCGGGAGGGCGCGTCGCCGATGATCCCGTAACTCCCGGTCAGAGCAGGGATGTTGAACGACTTGGACGCGGAACTGAGCACGGCCCAGCGGCCCTCGCCGCCATGCCGGGCCCACGGGCGGTGCACGTGCGGGGCGTAGGCCAGGTCGGAGTGGATCTCGTCGCTGACTACCGCGACGCCGTACCGCGCGCACAGCCGGGCCATCCGGTCCAGCTCCGCCTCGGACCACACCCGGCCCGTGGGGTTGTGCGGCGAGCACAGCAGCAGCACGGCCGTGTCGGGGAGGGCCAGGAGCCGTTCGAACTCCGCCCAGTCGTCCAGGGGGCACTCCCGCAGCAGGCGCCCGTTGGCCGCCACCGTCTTGGGAAACGCGTCATACATCGGGGTGTGCGCGACCACGCCGTCACCGGGCCGCGACCACAGGCGCAGCAACTGCGAGACCTGGTAGACGACGGAGGGGGCGTACACGATGGACTCCGGATCCACCTTTGTGGCGTGCCGCGTGGCGTACCAGTGCGTGATCGCGGAGAGGAAGTCGCTCTGGCGCCAGCGCGAGTAGCCGAGCACTCCGTGGTCCAGACGGTCGCGGAGCGCGGCCAGGATCTCCGGGGCCGTCTCGAAGTCCATGTCGGAGATCGTGAAGGGCAGCAGGTCCGGCACGCCGAACC
Organism: Streptomyces sp. WAC 04229; assembly: GCF_003947455.1. Taxonomy (GTDB): domain Bacteria; phylum Actinomycetota; class Actinomycetes; order Streptomycetales; family Streptomycetaceae; genus Streptomyces. The sequence continues at coordinate 19,827 of NZ_QHJH01000031.1, forward strand.
GGTCCTGGACGTAGTCCCATTGCGTGCACCAGGTGCCGCGCCGGTCCACCGGCGTGTCGAAGTCGTAGGGGGGTGACGAGACCATGGTCAGCCCACCGGGATCATCGTGGCGATGGCGTCCTTCACCGACTGCACCTGCGGGCCGATGATGACCTGCACGCTGTGTGCGTCGAGCTTGACGACCCCCACGGCACCCAGCTTCTTCAGCCGCGCCTCGTCGACCCGTTCGGCGTCCTCGACCGTCATGCGCAGGCGCGTGATGCAGTTGTCGAGGGACCGGATGTTGCCGGCGCCGCCGATCGCGTCGAGGATGGCGACGGCGTCGTACTTCCCCGCGACCAGCTCACGCGGGGGCGCGGCCTTCTCGGCGGAGCCGGCGGGCGCCGCACCGTCGTCCTCGTCCCGCTGCTCCGCGTCCGCTTCGCCGCCCTCGTCCGGGTCGTCCTCGCGGCCGGGAGTCTTGAGGTCGAAGCGCCTGATGGCCCAGCGGAAGAGGAAGTAGTACACGGCGAACCACACCGCCGCGATGACCGGTATCAGGTACCACTTGGTCGTCGAGCCCTGGAGCACGCCGAAGACCAGCCAGTCGATGACGTTGCCGTCGGTGTTCCCGATGTAGACGCCGAGCACGGCCGCCGTGAGGAAGCCGAGACCGACGAGGACCGCGTGGACGGCGTACAGCCACGGGGCGACGAAGAGGAACAGGAACTCCAGCGGCTCGGTGATGCCGCCCACGACACAGGCGACGACACCGGACACGAGCAGAGCCTTGATCTCCGGGCGCATCCGCCGCTTCGCGCAGTGGTACATCGCCAGCGCAGCACCCGGCAGACCGCCCAGGTACGCCGCCATCTTGCCCTGGGAGAGGAAGTGCGTCGCGTCGGTGACGGCGGAGCCCGGCGCGGCCGAGCAGTCCAACTGGGCGTAGAACATGTTCAGGGCGCCGGAGACGTGGTCGCCGCACACGGCTCCGGAGCCGCCGACATCGGTGAAGCGGAACATGGCCACGAGGATGTGGTGCAGCCCGATCGGCCGCAGCAGGACCTCTCCCATGCCGAAGAAGAAGGGCCCGAAGACCCCCGTGTGCCCGATGCCCCGGCCCACCGCCGTGATCCAGCCGTTGAACGTCGGCCAGACCAGCGGGATGAGGAGGCCCAGCACGCTCAGGACCAGGGCGGAGACGATCGGGACGAAGCGCAGCCCGCCGAAGAAGGCGAGCGCGTCGGGCATCCGCTGGGTACGGAAGCGCCGGTGGAGCAGGCTGACAACGATGCCAACGGCCACGGCGCCGAGCAGCCCCGTGTCGATGGACTGCACGCCCAGCACGTCGGCTATGCCGTAGTGCTCGATCGCCTTCTCGTCCTCGAAGTCGACGCCCTGCGCGGTGAGGTAGAAGTTCACCGCGAGGTTCATGGCGGCGAAGCCGACGAAGCCCGAGAAGGCCGCCACCCCCTTGTCCTCACGTGCGAGACCGAGCGGAATCGCCATCGCGAAGAGCACCGGGAGGAACGTGAAGGCGACCAGACCGGTGTTGGCCATCCAGGTGAAGACGAGGTGCCAGCCCTCGCCCTTCAGGAAGGCAACGTTGTCAGTGACCGCCTCGCTGGACAGGGAGGAGCCGATGCCGAGCATGATGCCGCAGAACGCGAGCAGGGCCACCGGGAGCATGAACGTCTTACCGAGCCCTTGGAGGAATTCCCAGAGTGCGGCCTTGGTCTTCTGCATGTGTACGGAACTTTCGAGCCTGAGGGGGGACGGACCCGTCCGTCCGCCGCACGGATCACATCACAGCAGGTTGGGGGCTGTCCATGGAGCCGCGAAGCCACGTCGGCCCGGGGACCGGCGCATCCGGGCGCGCGGTCCCCGGGCCGTCGCACGGCAGAGGACCCCCTCCTGTGTGGGCTCGGGAAAGGTGTGCCACGGCCCGGCCGGCCGTGTCGAACGCGGCGTGTGCGTGGCGCCGAACGCACCTCGGCGCCGGAGCGCGCGACGGCGGTCCGTCCGATCGGTGGCGGGCCCGGGCACAGAGCCGCTGTGACTCGACGGGCGAAGTCGCCGCGGAACGGCAGGCATGGGGTGCGGTGAGGACCGCTACGCTCGTCGGCATGCCCCATCGTGTTCCGTTCAACGAGGCTCTGCTCGCAGGCGTGGGAACTCCCGAGCAGGCCAAGCTCCTGGACAGCAGTCCGCGGTCACGGGTGTGGCGGGTGCGGCTGGCCGACCGGCGGCTGGTGATCGTCAAGCAGATCACCGACGGTGGGGACACGGGAGCCGACGCGAACACGCGCTTCGCGCGGGAGGTCACCGGGCTGCGCCTGGCGGGTCGGGCCTCCGGACCGGCCGTGGCCCCCGCGGTGCTCGCCACGGACCGGCCCTCGCGAGTGATGGTCCTCGAGCACGTGGACGACCTCGGCGAGACGGACGACTGGATGCCGGGGTACGCCGAGGCGCTTGCCCGGCTGCATGCGCTGACCGGGCCCGCCGACGCGGGGGCGCTACCGGCCTGGTCGGGGCCCACGGCCACCGACGCGGAGTCCTTCCTCGCTCTGGCCAGGGCGCTCGAGGTGCCCGTACCGTCCACGGTCCCCAGCGAACTCGACGCTCTCCTGGAGCGGTTGGACCCTGCCCGTCACCATGCGCTGCTGCATGGTGACCCTTGCCCCGGCAATGACCTGCGGACCGCCGACGGTGTTCGCTTCGTCGACTTCGAGCGCGCCTCGCTCGGCAACGGCCTGATCGAGCTCGCCTACTTCCGCATCGGCTTCCCGACTTGCTGGTGTGCCCTGTCGGTCGCTGCGGCTCCCCTCGCGGAGGTCGAGGACGTCTACCGGACCACTTGGCGCGACCTCACCGGGAGGGACTTGCCGTGACCTCGCCGACGCGTGCGCGGGCTGGCTGATCATGGGCGACGCGCTCGTCGAGCGGGCTCATCGCGGCACGGCCGATCAGCTCGCCCGGGTGCCCGCCGAGGACTTCGAATGGGGCTACGTGTCCGCCCGTGAGCGGCTCGTCCACCGCCTGGGCGTGGTCGCCGACATGACCCGCGACCACGATCACCTGCACGCCGTCGGCCGCCTCTGCTCGGCCTTGGCCGGCCGGCTGCTCGAACGCTGGCCGCAGCTGCGTCCGCTGCCCGCACACGATGCCCGCCCCTGGTATTAGGTCGCCGCTCGGTCGACGTCGGCCTCCCTCACAGCCTCGGATTTCGTCGGTCGGTCAGGCGCGGGCGGTGTCCGGCCGCAGGAAGGCCAGGACGAGGGAGGTCACCTCGTCGGGGAACTGGTCGTGCGGGTAGTGTCCGGCGCCCTCGATCATCTCCAGCCGGCCGAGGCCGGACGGCAGGGCGTCGACGATCGCGGCGCCCTCGGCCCGCGGGTCGGCCCAGTCGGGGTCGAGCGTGCCCATCACGACCAGGACGGGGCAGCGCACGTGGGCCAACTGCGCGCCGGCGTCGCCCGGCGCGCTGCGCCCCATGCTCTGGAGTGCCTTCATCCGGCCCGGCTCGCGCAGCGACGCGTCGATACGGCCCAGCCGTTCGGCCCAGTCGGCCGGCTTGGGACCGGGGTAGGCCACGTCGAGGTACGAGCGCCACAGCCGCAGGCTGCCGAGCACACCGGCACCGGCCAGCCGCAGCATGCCGCGCCGCACGCGCCGCACGCGCAGGTCGCCGAGGCGGATCGACTGCTTGCGGGTGAACGGCGCCAGCTCGACGACCGAGGTGATCAGCGCGGGCTCCCGGGCGGCCGCGATCGTGGCGGCGCCGCCGGAGATCGAGTGGCCGACCAGCACGGCCGGGCCGCCCAGGTGCCGGACCAGGGCGAGCAGGTCGGCGGCGATGTCGGTGCGGCTCCAGGCCGGCCAGTCGACGCTGGACTCGCCGCAGCCGCGCAGATCGACCGCGGCGACCCGGAACCCGGCCTCCACCAGGGGCGGGACCACGGCACGGTACGCGGCGCGGCTGTCGCCCATGCCGTGCGCCAGGACGACCAGCGGCCCGGACCCCGACACCTCGTACGCGATCGTGCCGCCGTCGACGGCCAGGTACTCGGTCATGACACTCCCCGTATCGATCACGATGGCTAACGCTGTTAGCCGCAAGCTATCGCTGTTAGCCACCCATGTCAACGGGAAGCCCGCTCAGGCGTCTGCGGGCGACGCCGGCAGTACGTGGACGCCGGGCCTGTCGGTGCTCAGGCACAGTGAGCAGACGACGGCGCCGTGGGCCTGGCAGGCCGTCACGTCGGGGCGTTCGTAGCGTTCCCCGCACACGTGGCACTCGAACGTGACCCCGCTCGGGTTGCCCTCCGGGTCCAGGAGGGGCTCGGCGATGCCGTCGTCGGTGCGCCGCAGGTAGTACCTGCCTCTGGTGACGACGGCCATGAGGGGGGTGAGCACGAAGGCGATCACCGCCGCGGCGACGGGGGAGTAGGGCTGCATGGCGTCGCCCAGGACGTGGAAGTACATCGCGATGGACAGCCCGGAGGCGGCGACGAAGGACACCACCCCGACCGGGTTCACGGCGTACAGCATGCCGCGCCGGAACTCGGGTGCGCGCGGGGACAGTTCGAGCAGGTACTTGTTGACGCCGATGTCGGTGGCCACCGTGACCACCCAGGCGATCGCGCAGTTCGAGTAGAACCCGAGGAGGCTGTTGAGGAAACTGAACATGTCGGCCTCCATCAACGCGAGGGCGAACCCCAGGTTGACCAGGACGAAGACGAGCCGCCCGGGGTAGTTCCCGGTCACCCGGGTGAAGGAGTTCGTCCAGGCCAGCGAACCGGAGTAGGCGTTGGTGACGTTGATCTTGATCTGGCTGATCACGACGAGCGCCACCGCCAGCGGCACCACCGTCCAGGACGGCAGCATCGCGTCCAGCGCGCTCCTGAACTGCTGGATGGGCTCGGTCGCGGTGGCCGGCCCGACCTCGGACAGGACGTACACGGCGAGGAAGACGCCGATGGCCTGCTTGAGCGCGCCCAGCACCACCCAGCCGGGCCCGGCCATGACGACCGCCGTCCACCAACCGCGCTTGTTGGCCTCGGTCCTGGGCGGCATGAAGCGCAGGTAGTCGATCTGCTCGCCGATCTGGGCGATGAGCGACAGGCAGACGCCCGCGCCCAGCAGTACCGAAGCGGTGTCGACCCCGCCGTCGCCGTCCGTGCCCGCGTGGGCGAGGAAGCGGTCGACCGTGCCGGGGTCCGTGGCGACCAGGTAGACCAGCGGCGCGACCATCAGCAGCAGCCAGACGGGGGTGGTCCACACCTGGAGCCTGCTCAGCGCCTTCATGCCGTAGATCACCAGCGGGATCACCATGACGGTGGAGACCAGATAGCCCAGCCACAGGGGCATCCCCAGGCCGTACTCCAGGCCCTGGGCCATGATCGACCCTTCCAGGGCGAAGAAGATGAAGGTGAAGCTGGCGAAGATGACACTGGTGAGGACCGACCCGTAGTAGCCGAAGCCGGAGCCGCGGGTGATCAGATCGAGGTCGATGTTGTAGCGGGCGCCGTAGTAGGCGAGCGGGAAGCCGGTGACGAAGATGACGACGGCGGCCACCGCGATCGCCAGCAGCGCGTTCCCGGTGCCATGGGTGAGGCCGATGCCCGCGCCGATGGAGAAGTCCGCCATGTAGGCGATCCCGCCCAGTGCGGTGGTGGCCACGACCATCGGGCTCCAGCGCCGGTAACTGCGCGGCGCGAAGCGCAGGGTGTAGTCCTCCAGGGTCTCCCGTACGGCCTGGTCGGTGCCCGGTCCGGCCTTCCGGCCGGGCTCCGCTCCGGTGGTCTCCGCCGTGTGCGGCGCCGCGCTCGTCACCGGCGCGTCCTGCGCTCTCGTCGTGTCCATGGCGGACGACCGTAGGTGGGGCGCGTTACCCGTCGCTCACCGCGGCATGACGGCCACGTTTCGCGCCCGCGGGGCGGGGTGCCGGTGGCAGGGCCGGGGCCAGGGGCCGTGCCGCGCGCTCCACCGCCCGTTCCAGCTCCCGGCGCGGCACACCCGTCTCCTCGGAGAGGGCGGTGATGCCCCGGACCAGTGCGGCGGTGGCGTCGGACCAGACGGCCAGGGCGATGGTGGCGTTGTCTCCGGAGTTGTTGCGGTAGCGATTCTCTGCCGCCTCGACGGCCAGCTGGAGTTCGACGAGGCGTCTCGGGATGTCCATGGTCGCAGAGCCTAGAAGGGCGGGTCGCGGCGCTCAGTGTCTCGTCGAGCGCCCTTGAGCAGCGGTGAGGGCAAGGATTTCTGCCCTCACGATCATGCGGACGGCTCAGGCGCGGACCGCGTGACACCCGCCCAGGGTGGATTCCCTGGCCTCCAGCCAGTGCGGCGCCACATGAACCTCGAACGGCAGCGGTGCCTGCGACCGTATCCGCGCCGCCAGGCACTTGACGGCCAGTGCGGCGATGGCCGCCTTGTCGGGGACCACGGAGGTGAGGGACGGGGTGCTGTACCGCGCCTCCTCGGATCCGTCGATGCCGGCCACCGCCACGTCGCCGGGGATGTCCAGGCCGGCCTCGTGCAACGCGCGTAACGCGCCGACCGCCAGCAGGTCGCTGAAGCAGAAGACGGCGTCGGGCCGTTCGGCGGCGGGCAGGGAGGCGAGGGAGCGCATCGCCAGCAGGCCGTTGCGGCGGTCGAACTCCTCCACCCGGGGCGCCAGTCGCGGGTCGAAGGGCAGTCCGGCGGCGTGCAGGGCCTGCTGGTACCCCTCGAGGCGCTGCCGGCTGGTCGCCGAGCCCTGGTGGTCCACCCCGATCGCCGCGATCCGGCCCCGCCCCAGCCCGATCAGGTGGGCCGTGATGTCACGGGCCGCGGCGACGTTGTCGATGAGGACGTGGTCGGCGACGACCCGGTCCCGTCCGTAGGTGCGCTCACCGAGCAGGACCAGCGGGAACTCGTCCGTGACGGTGGCGAGTTCGTCGGGGGTGACCCGCAGTGGGGAGAGGATCACACCGTCGAGCAGCGACGCGCCCACCCCGTTGGCCAGACGCAGCTCCTCCGCGGTGTCCCCCAGCGACTCCTCCGTCAGGACGGTCAGGCCCAGCAGGGTGGCCTCCCTGCGCACGTGGTGGGCGAGTTCGGCGAAGTACGGAGTGGCCAGCTCGGGGACGACCAGGGCGATCAGACCGCTGCGGCCCGTACGGAGCCTGCGGGCCGAGGGGTTGGGCCGGTAGCCGAGTTCGTCCACCGCCCGCAGCACCCGCGAACGGGTCGCGTCCGACACTCGCGGGACGCCGCGTACAACGTTGGACACCGTCTTGATCGAAACCCCTGCGCGCTCCGCCACGTCCTTGAGTGTCGCCGCGGCCACTGTCCGTCCCCCTCATCCAGGTTTTCGCAGATTATGCACCCACCGACCCCACTTGTCAGGACGCGGTAAACGGCGTCGAGCCTTTTCCGCACAGAGGGTTGACCTTGCGGACGCACGGCGGTTACAACGTTGGAACACGGTAGCAAGCGGTTGCTACGAACGGGTTGCCGCCCGGTGATCCGAATCCGGGGCCGCCCCACATCAGCACATCACCCCTGTGCCCGCAGTGCTCGCCCGTCCGGCTCACGAGAGGGTCCGCATGTCTTCGCACGTTTCGCCCGCACCCCTGCGTACGGCGGTGGTCGGTACGGGATCCATCGCGCGGTCCAGTCATCTGCCCGCCCTGCAGAAACTGGCCGCCGACGGCGAAGTGGAGATCGTGGCCGCGGTGGACGTGAACGGCGACGCCGCGCACGCGTTCGCCGACGAGTACGGGATCGCGCACGCGTCCACCGACATCGACGCCATGCTGGCCGAGGTGCGTCCCGATCTCGTCGTGCTGTGCACCCCGCCCGCCGTGCACCGGGACCAGTCCGTGGCCGCGCTCCGGGCCGGTGCCTGGGTGTGGTGCGAGAAGCCGCCCTGCCCCTCGCTGGCCGACTACGACGCCGTCGAGGCGGCCGAGTCGGGAGACGACGCGGCGCCGTACGCCTCCATCGTGTTCCAGCACCGCTTCGGTTCGGGCGCACGGCACGTCCGTGCCCTGCTGCGCGGCGGGGCGCTGGGCCGGCCGCTGGTGGCCCACTGCCAGACCACCTGGTACCGCGACAAGGCCTACTACGCGGTGCCGTGGCGGGGCCGTTGGGCCACCGAGGGCGGCGGGCCGGCCATGGGCCACGGCATCCACCAGACCGACCTGCTCCTCGACCTGATGGGCCCGTGGACCGAGCTGCGCGGCATGGCGGCCCGGCTCGTGCACGACGTGGAGACCGAGGACGTCTCCACCGCCCTGGTGCGCTTCGCCGACGGAGCCGTCGCCACCCTCGTCAACAGCGTGCTGAGCCCCGACGAGGTCAGCCGGATACGCATCGACTGCGAACTGGCCACGGTCGAGGTCACCCACCTGTACGGCTACCGCAACGCCGACTGGCGCATCATCCCCGCGCCCGGCGTCCCCGAGGAGACCGCGGCGGCCTGGCGCGACTTCGGCGCCGACGAACCCAGTTCGCACCTGGCCCAGCTGCGCGTCCTGGTCGACGACATCAGGAACGGCCGGCGCCACGCGACCAGCGGCGCGGGCGGCCGCCGCACGCTGGAGCTGATCACCGCCCTGTACAAGTCGGCGTTCACCGACACGACCGTGCGCGCGGGCGACATCGGCCCCGGCGACCCGTACTACACCGAACTGCACGGCGGCGCCCCGGGCTGGGCGCCGGCCGGTACCCGCGAGGAAGAGGACCACGCATGACGCTCTCACTGACCCACGTCCACGGCGACCGGATCACCGTGGCCCATGGGGAGGACGGCACCGAGCTGTTCTCGTACGTGTACCGGCCCGAGGCCGGCTGGGAGGCGCCGAAGCCGTACCTGCACCCGGTCCGCACCCTCTCCGGAGGGCTCGTCACCGACTACCGTCCCAACGACCACCGCTGGCACAAGGGACTCCAGCTCACCGCCTCCCACCTGTCGGGCCAGAACCTGTGGGGCGGCAACACCTACGTGCACGGCGACGGGTACCTCGCCCTGCCCGAGAAGGTCGGCTCGATGGCCCACGTGTCCTTCGAGGAGGTCGGCGCCTCCGGCGACCGCGCCGTCATCGCCGAGCGGCTGACCTGGCACCCGCACGACGGCGGACTGTGGGCCGAGGAGGAGCGCCGCGTCGAGGTGCGCGACGTCGACACCGGGACCGGCAGCTGGACGCTCACCTGGACGTCGGCGGTGACCAACCGGCGGGACGAGGACCTGCGGTTCGGCAGCCCCACCACCCACGGCCGCCCCGCCGCCGGATACACCGGCCTCTTCTGGCGCGGCCCCCGCGCCTTCCGGGGCGGCCGGGTCTTCACCGCCGAGTCCGCCGATTCCGCCGACGGCGACCTGATGGGCACCCAGGCCCCGTGGCTCGCCTACGTCGGCGAGCACGACGGACGGGACGGCCACGCCACGGTCGTCTTCGAACACGCGCCCTCCAACGACCACTCGGGCGAGAAGGGCACGCACCCGGCGCACTGGTTCGTGCGCAGCGACCCGTTCGCCGCGGTCGCCCCGTCCTGGGCGTTCCACGAGGAGCTGGTCCTGCCGCCCGGCGAGACGCTCGCCCGCGCCTACCGCGTGGTCGTCGCCGACGGCGCCTGGGACCGCGCACAGGTGGCCGCACACCTGGAGGGACTCACGTGGTGAGCACGGCGTACGACGGCTTCCCCGGCGCGGTGGGCGTCTCCCGCCTGACCGTGTACGACTGGCCGACCGTCGAGGGCCTGCCCGGCGGAGGCACCCCGCACCTCCACCTCACGTGCACCGAGGGGTACGTGGTCACGGCGGGCCGGGGGGCGGTGCAGACCCTCACCACCTCGGGTTTCCGGGAGACCCCGCTGGAGCCCGGCACGGTGGCCTGGTTCACGCCCGGCACGATCCACCGCCTGCTCAACGACGGAGGTCTCGAGATCACCGTCGTGATGCAGAACAGCGGACTGCCCGAGGCGGGCGACGCGGTGCTCACCCTGCCCCAGGACCTGCTCACCGACCCCGGCACGTACGCCGACGCCGTCCGCATCCCCGCCGACGCCCCCGAGGCCGAGCAGGCGCGGATCGCCCGCGCCCGCCGTGATCTGGCGACGCGGCGCTTCCTGGAGTTGCGCGAGGCGGCCGAGAAGGGCGACCCGGAGCCCCTGGCCGCGTTCCAGCGGGCGGCGGCCGACCTGGTGCGGCCCCGCCTGGACGACTGGGAACAGCGCTGGCTCGACGGCGCCCATGCCGCCGCCGAGGCCACCCGGGCCCAACTCGACGCACTGCGCGGCAAGGACGACGGGCACCTGGCCGAGGCCCGGGTGTCCGCCACCGGCCCGAGGGCGAGCGGCCGCTTCGGCATGTGCGGCCGGCTGGCCGTCTACCCCGGCATCTGACCGGGCACCCACCCCGGCGTCCCACCGGCCGCCTCCTCCGGCGCGTCCCACCGGCCGCCCCCTCCGGCGTCCCGGCGGACCCGGCCACGCCGCCCCGCCGCCGCCCTCGTCCATCCGTCCTCGCAACCCTGGGAAGTCACCCATGCCCGAGCCCCGAAGCGGCCGGCGCCGGCCTCTGAGCCGCCGGGCCGTCCTGGCGGCCGCCGCCGTCGGTCTCAGCACCGCACTGACGGCATCGCTCAGCGCGTGCTCCCCCTCCTCCGACGACGTGTCGTCCGGCGGCGTCACCCTCACGTTCTCCTGGTGGGGCAACGACGACCGCGCCGCACGCACCAAGAAGGCGGTGGAGCTGTTCGAGAAGGAACACCCCGGCGTCGAGGTCCGCACCTCCAACGCGGACTTCGGCTCGTACATGCAGAAGCTGGCCACCCAGGCGGCGGGCGGCGGCATCCCGGACGTGGCCCAGCTCGACTACCGGCAGATCTCCCAGTACGCGGGCGGCGGCGCGCTCCTGCCGCTGGGCGAGGCCGTCGCGAACGGCACGATCCGCACCTCCGAGATGGACGAGGAGTTCGTCCGCACGGGCACGTTCGAGGGCAAGCAGTACGCCCTGCCGATGGGCCGCGGCATCACCGGCTACGCCTACGACTCCACCGTCTACCGGAAAGCCGGCATCCCCACCCCGCAGCCCGGCTGGACCTGGCAGGAGTGGGCGCAGGCCAACCGGAAGATCGCCGCCCTGGGGCTGAAGTCCCCCGACGGACGCGACATGGTGGGCGCCAACGACAACGGTGTCAACGAGGACATCTTCGAGGACTGGCTGCGCAGCCGCGGCGGAAAGCTCTACAAGAGCCAGACCGAACTCGGGTTCACCGAGGACGACCTCACCGAGTTCTGGACCTTCTGCGACGAGCTGCGCGAGGAAGGTGTCGTCGCCGAGGCCAAGGACACCTCGCAGGCCAGCACCACCGAGCTGTCGCCCATGGGCCGCGGGCTCGCCGCCGCCGACTTCACCTGGGACGCGCCCTTCCCCGGGTACCCCGCACTCCTCGGCGACCAGGTCCACTTCGCGCCCGTCCCCACCGCCGACGGGCGCCAGGGCGCGTACTTCAAGCCCTCGATGCTCCTCGGGGTCGGGGCCAACAGTGAACATCCGAAGGAGGCAGCCGAGTTGGTCGACTTCCTGCTCAACGACGAGCGGGCCGGCGACATCCTCGGCTTCACCCGCTCCACACCCCCCAACCGGACGATCGCCGCCCGCGTCGCCAAGACCCTCGACGGCGCGGAGAAGGAGATCTACGAGTACGCGCAGAAGATGGAGAAGTACGGTCTGGACGCCCCGCCCCCCGCACCGCCGCGGGGGGACGTCGCCATCCAGACCGCGTTCAAGCGGGCCTACCACCGCGTGATGTACGAACTGACCTCGCCGCGCGAGGCGGCGCGGGAATTCATCGACGAGGCCGAACGGGAGCTGCGGTCATGAGCACAGTGTCGACCAGGGCGCCCGCAGGCGCCGACCGCCCGGCCCGGTCACGGCCGCCGGCCAAACGCCGGCGCCCGCGCCGCCGCGAACAGCAGTGGCCCGCCTATGTGTTCCTGACACCGTGGATGCTCGGCGCGGCGGTGCTGACGCTGGTGCCGATGGCCGTGTCGCTCTACCTGTCGTTCACGGACTACAACCTGTTCGACCCACCGCAGTGGGTGGGCCTGCGCAACTACCGGGAGATGCTCACCGAGGACCCCCGTTTCTGGCGGTCGGTCGGCACCACGCTGCTGTACGTCGTGGTCGCCGTCCCGCTCAAGCTGCTCCTCGCACTCGGGGCGGCGATGCTCCTGAAGAACCTCGGCCGGGGCCGCGCCTTCTACCGCTCCGCCTTCTACGCGCCCTCGCTGCTCGGCGCGAGCATGACGATCGCCCTGGTGTGGCGCGCGCTGTTCAACGACGGCGGCTCGGTCGTCGACATCCTCGGCTCCGTCGGCATCGACACCGGCGGCTGGGTCGGCAACCCCGATCTCGCGGTCTACGTCATCGTCCTGCTGACGGTGTGGCAGTTCGGCGCCCCCATGGTGATCTTCCTCGCCGGCCTCCAGCAGATCTCGCCCGAGCTGTACGAGGCGGCGGCACTGGACGGCGCGGGCCGCTGGCGGCAGTTCGTCTCCGTCACCGTGCCGATGCTGTCCCCGGTGGTCTTCTTCAACCTGGTCCTGGAGATGATCCAGTCCTTCCAGGTGTTCACTCCGGCCTTCGCGGTCAGCGGCGGTGAGGGCGGCCCCGCCGACTCGACCATGTTCTACACGCTCTACCTCTACGAACGCGGCTTCACAGCCTCCCACATGGGCTACGCCGCGGCCATGGCCTGGCTGCTGCTCATCGCCATCGGCGTCATCACCCTGATCCTTTTCAGGACGTCCAGGTCCTGGGTCTTCTACGCGGACGAGGAGGGACGATGAACCTCACCACCAGGCGATGGATCCCGCACACGATCGCCGTCGTGGGCCTGCTCGTCCTGCTGTACCCCCTGGCCTGGCTGCTCGCCACGTCACTCAAACCGGCCGACGAGGTGGTGACCAGCCTCGACCTGTGGCCCAGCCACCTGGAGTGGTCGAACTACACGACCGCCCTCGACGGCGTGTCCGGGGTCCCCGTGACCCGGCTGCTCTGGAACACCGTGCTCATCGCCGGCGGCGCGGTGGTCGGCAACGTGCTCTCCTGCTCGCTGGCCGCCTACGCGTTCGCCCGGCTGCGCTTCAGGATGAGCAAGGTGATGTTCGCCTTCATGGTGGCGACGCTGATGCTTCCGCACCACGTCGTGCTCATCCCGCAGTACATCATCTTCAACCGGCTCGGCATGGTGGACACCTACTGGCCGCTGATCCTGCCGAAGTTCCTGGCCACGGAGGCGTTCTTCGTCTTCCTCATCGTCCAGTTCATGCGCGGACTGCCGCGCGAGCTGGAGGAGTCCGCCCGCATCGACGGCTGCGGCGCCTTCCGCACCTACTGGTCGGTGACGCTGCCCCTGAGCCGGCCGGCGCTGATCACCACGGCGATCTTCACCTTCATCTGGACGTGGAACGACTTCTTCACGCAGATGATCTACCTCTTCGCCCCGGAGAAGTTCACCATCACCCTGGCGCTGCGCAGCTTCGTCGACCAGTCCAGCACCTCGGCGTACGGGCCCATGTTCGCGATGTCGGTGATCTCCGTGCTGCCGATCGTGCTGTTCTTCTTCGTCTTCCAGCGCTACCTCGTGCAGGGCATGGCCACCTCCGGACTGAAGGGCTGACACCATGACCCAGGCACCGACCCTGCCGCCCGCCGACCGCCGCGAACCCGGGGAGGTCTTCTCGGCCGGGTTCACCCTCTTCGCGGACGTGCTGCTGGTGGGCGTGCTCACCAGCGCCGCCTGCCTTCCCGTCGTCACCGCGCCGGCCGCCTTCGCCGCCGCGTCCGCGACCCTGCGCCGGGCCGCGGAGGACGGCACGCCCGTCGTGGCGGGCGGCTACCTGGGGCAGCTGCGCGCCTACCTGACACCGGGCTCGCTCGCCGGCGGCCTGGCCGTCCCGCTGCTGGTCGTCGCCCTGCTGGTCGACTCGGCGCTGATCCGCGGCAGCCTGCCCGGGGCGGGCCTCATGGCCCCGGCGCTGGTCCTGCTCACCCTCGGCCTGGCGGTGGTCGCCCTGCGCACCACCGCGCTGCCGGCCCCGCACCGGCTCTCGCCGCGCGAGGGCTTCCTGCGCTCCGTCACGGGCCCCCGCGGCACCCTGCTGCTGGCCGCGGCGGTGGTGCTGGCCGCGCTGCTCGCCTGGGCGATACCCGTACTGATCCCGCTGCTCCCCGGCCCGCTGGCCTTCGCGGCCACCGTCGTGGACATGCGCGGCACGGGGGAGGGGCGGGCGGACCGACCCGGACGTCAGCCCGGCCTGCCGTCCACGCGCAGGTCGACCCGTTCGCCGTAGAACGCGACCAGGCCGGCGATCCGTTGGACCTGCGCGGTCGGGAAGTCGTACGCCCAGAGCAGGTCCGGGTGGGCCCCGGGATCGGAGCGCAGGGACCAGTAGCCGCTCGTCGTCCCCTTGTACGGGCAGCGGGTGACCGTGTCCGAGGGCAGGAGCCGCGTCCAGTCGACGTACGCGCGGTCGAGGTAGTAGCGCGTGGGCAGCCCCGTCTCGAACAGGGTCACGCAGTGCGGTGCGTCCGCCAGCAGCTCGCCGTTCAGCTCCACGCGGACGCTGCTGGAGGAGCGCAGGGCGTCCACCCGCGAGTACGGGCTCCGCGGATGCACGAAGACCGGCTCGTCCTCCTCGAACCAGTCGTCCAGCGCCTCCCATGCGAAGCGGACGGTGCCGCGCACCCGCTCCGGCGCCTCGTCGCCCCAGACCCAGACCGCCGCCTCGCGAACCTCGGACCCGAAGCGCAGCGAGTGGCGACGGGCGGGCCAGGCGCCCAGGGTTCGGGTCTCCCCGTCGGCGGTCAGCACCACCCCCTCGGCCAGGTCGTCGAGCGGGATGCCGAACTGCGGGTACGGGGGCCACTCCCAGACGTACAGCGCACGTCGCGTGTCGAAGACGGCACGGCCGCCGATCAGCCCACGGACACGGCGCGGCACGGGCTCCACGTGCCCCACGGGCACGATCGCACCCGGGTACCGCACGGACTCGGTCGCCAACGGTCCTCACCTCGGTTCGTTCGATGCGGTTCGGGGGGCGCGGGCCGGTCGGGCCCTCGCGCCGTCACCCTTCCGATGGTGTGATCTCATCCGGGTCGGGCGCCACTCGGCGGACCGGCGGCACCAGGTGAGAGGAGCCCGGATCGATGGGCGAAGCGACGCGGACCGGCGTGGTCCTTTCCGGATACGGCCCGGTCGGCCGGGCGTACGTCGACCACCTGGCCGGGCACGGGGACAAACTCGCCCGCCTGCACGGCGTACGCCCGGTGGTCCGCGCCGTTCGCGCGAGCTCGGGCCAGTGCCTGCTGGGAGACGACGGGCAGCCGGTGCCACCGCGCCCGTCCTGGGACCCGCCGGAGCCACTGGACGAGACGCTCGACCGGACCGGCGCCGCCGTGTTCGCGCAGGCGCTGCCCTCCTCGCCCGAGCTGCGCGCGCTCGCCGCGCGCGAGGCGGTCACCGCGCTGCGCCGGGGCGTGCACGTCGTGACGGCCACCAAGAGCCACCTGCTCGCCCACTGGGGGGACCTCGGCGCGGCGGCCCGCGCCGGGCGGAGCATGATCAGGATCTCCGGCGCGACCGGGGCGGCGCTGCCCGCGGGCGACCTGTCGCGGACCGCCCTGCGCGGCATGGGCTGCCGGACCGTCCGGGCCTGCCCGAACGGCACCGTGACCTTCGTCCTCGACCGCCTCGCCGAGGGCGACTCGCTGGGCGACGCGGTCCACGAGGCGCGGCGGCGCGGGATCGCGGAGGCGGACCCGTCCGCCGACCTGTCCGGCGCGGACTCCGCCACCAAGGTGCGTCTCCTGGCGGCACTGGCCTGGGGCTGGGACCCGGCGTCGGTGCGGGTGCGCGCGCAGCCCGTGGACGAGGGCACCGCCGGTGCGGCCCTGAGCGCGGCCTCCCGCTCGCGTCGCCTGCGGGCGGTCGCCGTCGCCTCCCTGGACCGGCCCCTCCTCGTGGACGTACGCCTGGAGGAGACGGAACCCGGGGATCCGCTGCACGCGCTCACCGGGCCGGAGAAGGCCGTGGTCTTCGGCTGCCCGGACGCGGGCGACGTGACCGTGAGCGGCGGACGGTCGAGTCCGACGGGGGCGGCCCTGGCGATGGTGAAGGACACCATCGACGTCACGGCGGACCGGACGGGGTTCCACTGACGCCGCCGGACACGGTGATCACGGTCTTGCCTCGGGCGTGGCCCTCCTCCACGTGGCGTACCCCGTCCGCCGTGTCGGCCAGCGCGTACGTCCGGCCGACCACGGGGACGACCTGCCCGGCCTCGATGAGGGCGGTGACGGCGAGCAGGTCCGCGCGCGCCGGTCCGGCCGGGGTCGCCGGGAGGATCGGGCCCAGCCGCTGCCGGGTGAGGGCGTTGGCCGCCGTCACCCTCAGCATGGAGCCGATCGCGCCGAAGACCCGGCCGGGCGAGCCGCCCCCGTTGGCCACCAGGACCCC
The DNA here is from genome assembly GCF_003947455.1 of Streptomyces sp. WAC 04229. Classification (GTDB taxonomy): domain Bacteria; phylum Actinomycetota; class Actinomycetes; order Streptomycetales; family Streptomycetaceae; genus Streptomyces. The sequence continues at coordinate 36,317 of NZ_QHJH01000031.1, forward strand.
GGTGGGGGTGAGCGCCCGGCGCAGTCGGCCGGGCGGGTGGTTGCCCACGTTGTCCAGGATCACGTCGTAGCGAACTCCTCCGGCGGTGAAGTCCTCTTGGGCGTGATCGACGACGTGCGCGGCGCCCAGGGACCGCACCAGGTCGGCGTTGCCGGCGCCGCAGACTCCGGTGACCTCGGCGCCCAGCACAGCGGCGATCTGCACGGCGAAGGTGCCCACGCCGCCGCCCGCGCCGTTGACCAGCACCCGCTGCCCGGACCTGACCCGGCCCACGGTCCGGACGCCGCGCAGCGCGGTCACCCCGGCCATCGGTACGGCGGCGGCCTGCTCGAAGGTGAGGCCGGCCGGCTTGGGCACCAGCAGCCCGGCGGGGCCGCACCCGTACTCGGCGTAGGAACCGGGACAGAAGCCCAGCACCTCGCTGCCGGGTCCGATCCCTTCCACACCCGCGCCCGCACACTCGACCACCCCGGCGACGTCGATGCCGGCCACCCGGCACTTCGGACGCCTGAACCCCATGCCACCCGTCAGCCGAGCCGCGTACGGGTCGCCGCGCATCATGTGCCAGTCGTACGGGTTCACCGAGGCGGCGCGCACCCGTACCAGCACCTGACCGTCCCCCGGCCGGGGCCGGTCGATCTCCTCGAGCCGCAGCACCTCGGGCGGGCCGAAGCGCTCCTGGACCACCGCCTTCACCGCCTGCCCCTTCCCCCCTGGCGCCCGTCAGCCGCCGAAGCGACCGCGTGCGTCCTCGATGTGGCCGAGGTACTGCTGGGTCCAGCCGCACATGGCGTCGACCGTGGCGCGCAGCGCCCGCCCCGGCTCGGTGAGGGTGTACTCGACCCGCGGCGGCACGGTGGGGTGCACCGTCCGCTCGACCAGGCCGTTGCGCTCCAGCATGCGGAGGTTCTGGGTGAGCATCTTGTGGCTGACGCCCTCGACCTCGTCCCGCAACTCGCTGAAGCGCAAGGTGCGTTCACCGAGCGCCTCGATGATCAGGAGCGCCCACTTGTTGGCGACGTCGGAGAAGATCTCCCGGGCGAGGGAGTCCGCGCGCCTGAGGTCGGCGTCCTCGGGCAGTCCCTTGAGCAGCTGTTTGGAACCCATTCGCCCATACTCTCCTACGGTTTCCGAGTATCGACAAGAGAGCGCCCCGGCGAACCGCCCGCCCCACCCCGCCGACCGCTACGGCACCGGCGCCAGTCGGTAGGCGTCCCCGTGCGCGCGGACGCGGCCCGCGGTGGGCGGTGCGAAGTGGGTGCCGAGCAGCAGTGTGTCCGTGTCGGCGAGGCCGCCCAGCAGCCGGCGGCGCGTGGCCTCGGCCTGCTCCGGGTCGATGTCCACGCAGGCCCCGATCCCGGGTCGGGCGAGCTGGACGGGGTGGTGGAGGCAGTCGCCGCTGATGAGCGCCGTCCGCCCCCGCGCGGTCAGCTCGACGGCGACGTGGCCGGGGGTGTGGCCCGGGGTGGGGACCAGGCGCAGGCCCGGAGTGATCCCGACGCCCTCGCCCGGGACGTCGACGAGGTCGAGCAGGCCCGCCTCCTCGACGGGGATCACGGAGTCGCGGAACATCTGCCGGCGGGCCTCCTCCATGTCGTACGTGGCCCAGAACTCCCGCTCGGTGCGTGAGGTGACGTAGCGGGCATTGGGGAAGGTGGGGATCCACGCGCCGTCCACCTCCCGCGTGTTCCAGCCGACGTGGTCGGCGTGCAGGTGGGTGAGGATCACCAGGTCGACGGAGTCCGGGGGGAATCCGGCGGCGGCGAGGCGTTCGACGAAGTCCGTGCGCAGGTCGTGCCAGGCCGGGTTGGCCCGCTCCTTGCCGTTGCCGATGCCGGTGTCGACGAGGACCCGCAGCCCGTCCACGACGAAGGCGAAGCTGTGACTGTCGAGGCGCAGGGTGCCGTCCGGTTCGGCGAAGTCGGGGCGCAGCCAGGGGTGTTGTGAGACGACCTCCGCGGTCGCGCCGGGCAGCAGCCAGGGCCCGGTCGCGGGCGGCAGGGGGATCTCGTCGACGCGGTGGACGGTGACGTCGCCCACGGTCCAGGAGGGGGTCGGCATGGCGGATCGAGCCTTTCTAGCTTAAAGCAATCTGTTTGCGTTAAAGAACCGTAGGCTCTAAGGTCCGCTAAGGCAAACAGTTAGCTTTTGCGGCGGGTCACCCCGCTGCGCTTGTCGCTCGTCGTCGATCCGATCAGGAGAAACGCCCGTGTCCGCCGATGAACTCACGCCGCCGGAGGCGTACCGCTGGGCCGCCCGCGCAGGGCTCCCGCTTCCGGCCGACCGCCTCGACGCGGTCGCGGCCACCGCAGACCACATCCACTCCGTGGTCGCCGCCCTCCGGGAGATCGACTTCCGGGACACCCCGCCCGCACCCGCCTACCGCGCGGGGGAGGAGCAGCCCGATGCGGCCGTATGAACTGACCCTGGCCGCCGCCGCCGACGCGATCCGGTCGCGACGCCTGTCCCCGGTCGAGCTGGTGGACTCCGTCCTCGACCGGATCGACGAGGTGGAGCCGCACCTGAACGCCTACGCCACCGTCACGGCCGAGCAGGCCCGCCGCGCCGCCCGCCGGGCGGCGGACGACATGGCGGCCGGACGCCACCGGGGGCCGCTGCACGGAATCCCGCTGGGGCTGAAGGACCTGATCGACGTCGCCGGTACGGCGACCTCCGCCGGCTCCCGGGTCCGCGCGGGCCACAGCGCGCCGAGCGACAGCACCGTGGCCGCGCGTCTGTCGGCGGCGGGCGCCGTCCTGGTCGGCAAGACCCACACCCACGAGTTCGCCTACGGCCTGACCACCCCGCAGACCAGCAACGCCTGGGACCCCGACCGGATCGCCGGCGGCTCCAGCGGCGGATCCGCCGTCGCCGTCGCGGCCGGTGCCGCCACCTTCGCCCTGGGAACCGACACCGGCGGATCCATCCGGGTACCCGTCGCACTCAACGGCGTCGTCGGACTCAAGCCGACCTACGGCCTCGTCCCCCGCACCGGCGTCACCTCACTGTCCTGGTCCCTGGACCACGTCGGCCCCGTCACCCGGACCGTGGAGGACGCGGCCCTGGTCCTGCCGGCGCTGGTCGGCCACGACCCCGGCGACCCCGCCTCGGTGCCCGCACCACGGCCGGACGACCGGCCGGGCGAGGGCACGGACCTGACCGGGCTGCGCGTCGGCGTGCCGGGCAACTACTACTTCGACCACGTCGACCCGGAGGTGGAGGCGGCCGTACGGCACGCGATCGCCCGGCTCCAGGACCTCGGCGCGCTCCTCGTCGACGTCGACGTCCCGATGGCGCGCCACGTCCAGGCCGTCCACTGGGGGCTGATGGTGCCGGAGGCCACCGCCTACCACGAACGGACCCTGCGTACGGTCCCCGAGCTGTACCAGGCGGACGTCCGCGTCCTCCTCGAGGCCGGTGAACTCATGCCCGCCGGTGACTACTTGCGCGCCCAACGCGCCCGCACGCTCATGCGGCAGGCCTGGGCCCGTCTGCTGGACGAGGTCGACGTCGTGGCAGCCCCCACGGTCCCGGCCACCGCCGCGACCGCCGGCTGCGAGACCTTCACCTGGCCCGACGGCACCGTCGAGAGCGTCTCCGACGCCTACGTGCGGCTGTCCTCCCCGGCCAACATCACCGGGCTGCCGTCCCTGTCCGTTCCGGTCGGCCACGACTCCGCGGGCCTGCCGGTGGGCATGCAGTTGATGGCCCGGCCCTTCGGCGAGGGCGTACTGCTGCGGGCGGGTCGCGCGTACGAGGCGACCATGCCCGCCCGCAAGCCGGCGCCGGTGGCATGAGCGACGTGGATCGGGCCCCGTAGACGCAACGCGTTTGCTTTAGGCTGGAGCCATGAGCCGCCCGATGGTGCGCCCCGGCGGGCGCAGCGCCCGAGTCCAGGCCTCGGTCCACGCCGCCGTACGCGAACTCGCGTCGGAAATGGGCCGGGACGCCCTGACCGTCCCACTGGTCGCCCAGCGCGCCGGTGTGACGCCGTCGACGATCTACCGGCGCTGGGGCGACCTCCAGGAGCTGCTCTCCGACGTGGCGGTCGAGCGGTTGCGCCCCGAGACGGCACCCGAGGACACCGGCGACCTGAGCGCCGACCTGACCGCGTGGGCCGAGCAGTTCCTGGACGAGATGGCTTCCCCCTCCGGCCGCGCCTACATCCGCGACGCCCTCCTCGGAGACCCGGACGGCAGCAACGCCGGGCAGTGTTCCGCCTACGCCGCCGGGCAGATCGACGTCATCCTCGGCCGCGCCGCCGCGCGCGGCGAGCGGACGCCCGACACCGAGACGGTCGTCGACCGCGTCGTGGCCCCCCTGATGTACCGCATCCTCTTCCGCCCCGAGGGTCTCGACGCCGCCCACGCCCGCCGTCTCGTGGCGACGGTGCTGTAGCCACCACGGGGGCCGGGGGCCATCAGCGTGTGGTCGGGCGGTGCGTCCATGAACGTGGTGAACGGCACCCCGCGATGAGTTCCGGCCGCGGCGCGAGTCTGAACCTGGTGAGCGTCGTATGCCCGCGCGCGACGCCGCCCGGCACGAGACACCACGGAGGATGTCATGACGCACACGCCGAGTGACCCGACCACCGCGCCGTCCGGCCGTCCGCCCGTGGTGGACCAGGCCACCTGGCAGGCCGCCCGTGACGAGCTGCTGGTCCGCGAGAAGGCACACACCCGTGCCGGTGACGCCCTCGCGGCGGCCCGTCGCCGGCTGCCGATGGTCGAGTTCGACGGGACGGCAGAGGTCGTCGGACCCGACGGGCCGGTCCCCTTCCTGGACCTCTTCCAGGGCCGCGACGAGCTCGTGGTCTACAAACACATGTGGTACGACGGCGCTCCGCACCAGGGGCAGTGCGAGGGCTGCACCACCACGGTCTGGCACCTGAAGGACCCCGTCTACCTCAACGCCCGCGGCGTCTCGTTCGCCGTCGTGACCACGGGCCGCTGGGAGGAGGTCGCCGCCTACGTCGAGTTCATGGGCTACACCCAGCCCTGGTACTCGATCCGCGGTGTGGACGGACCGGCCGGCGGCGACATGGGCTACCTCACCTCCTACCTGCGCGAGGGCGACCGTGTCTTCCTCACCTACTCCACGACGGGCCGCGGAAACGAGCGAGTCAACGGCTCCCTCGGCCTGCTCGACATGACGCCGTACGGCCGCGGCGAAGCATGGGAGGACAAGCCCGAGGGGTGGCCGGAGGGCGGCGAGCCGTGTTACTCGTGGCGCTCCGACGCGGACGGCAACGCCACCTGGGGCCCGACCAGCCGCCCCGTTCCCCAGTGGACGCGCCCCGGCGCGACCCCCGAGGAAACCCTCGGCCGACTCGGCCCCTGCGGCTGAGGCGGCGCCGCCGTCACGGCGTCAGCGGCTCAGGCCCTCGGAGAGTGCCCGTGCCCGCCCGGGATGGCTCAGCACCTCGGTGCTGTCGGCGAACTGGTCGACGGCACCGGCCGGTGGCAGCGCCCTGACGGACGGGTCGGCGACACGGGCGGTCAGCGCCTCGGCGAAGCGCTCGGCGCGCAGGACCCGAAACGGCCGCCCGTGATAGGGGCGCGTGGCGGGGTCGACCGGGTCGGTCAGCCCGAGCCGGTTGTGCGCGTCGGCCACGACCTCGTAGGCGCGAGCGAGGCTGTCCTCGCGGGACTGCGCGTCGGTGGCGGCGAGAGCGGCCTTGAGGTGAGGCGTGAGGGACGCCGCGTGCACGGTGCGGGCGAACGCACTGCCGAGCCACTTGCTGTACGGCGGGTAGCGACGGTCCATCAGGAGGCACAGCCGCATCAGGTCGCGGACCAGCCGCGCGGCGACGACGGCGGAACCCAGCTCGTCGCCCACCTCGCCGCACCTGCCGACGAAGGCCTCCTCCTGCGAGACGCGCCGCCACTGGCAGGAGAGCAGGTACAGCCAGACGTCGTGCGGATACCAGTCCAGCATCGCCCGGGCCGGACCGAGCCGTTCCAGCCCGTCATGGAACACGGCGCCGGCGGTGACCTCGGCGAGCCGCTGAGTGGGGGCGGACAGCCAGTCCGCCACAGTGACGCCCCGGCCGGGATCGAACCCCAGCCGTTCGGTGAACCACCCGCCCACATCCGTGATGTCGACACGGTGATGGACCGGCCCGTCGGTCGCCCGCATCACCCGGATCCCGTCCTCCGCGGTGGCGGCGAAGTGGGTCGGATACCCGTGGAAGCTCTTCGGCAGACGCTCCGCGAGCACGTCCCTGATCCGCGCGCCCTGCCGTTCGACGTCCTGCGGCCGCAGGAAGAGCTCCAGCCGAGGCCCCCACTCGTGATCGGCCGAGCGCGGGGTGTCGAACCCCAGCACCTCCGAACCACCGCCCACCCGCGCGGCGGAGTGAGCGACCCCGGGAGCCGCCGCGTCCAGAAGGGGCCGGACGGCTTCGGCATAGAAACGGCGGGACAACTCCAGGCCGGGCACGAAAGGCGGTGTGGTCATACCCGGGAGACTGCCGGACGGGGAGGCATCGGGCGAAGCGATTTCCCGGGTTCACCGTCCGTACGCGTGACCGTGGCGGCCTGACACCGGCTGTCGGCGCGTGTCAGCGGCTCAGCGTTCCACCGTCTTCGAGGGCGGTGGCGGCAAAGGTAGGTTCAGGCCATGGCTGATGACTGGCGGACGGATCGGATCGGGTCCGCGCTGAGGGGTGAGAACCCGACCGTGATGCGGCGACTGGCGGCCGGGTTCGCGGTGATCGGGGACGTCCAGTTCCTGCCGGGCTACTCGGTACTCCTCGTCGACGAGCCGGGTGTGCAGCGACTGTCCGGCCTGCCGAGGGCGAAACGGCTGGCGTTCCTGTCCGACATGGACCGGCTCGGCGAAGCGGTGGAACGTGCCTGCCGGCACCTGGACCCCGCCTTCCGCCGGGTCAACCTGGAGATCCTCGGCAACACGGACCCCTTCCTGCACGCGCACGTGTGGCCGCGCTACGACTGGGAGCCGGCCGACCTGGTCGGTGCCCCCGTCTGGCTGCATCCCCGGGACCGGTGGAGCGACGAGAGGTTCCGGCTGGGGCCGCGACACGACGCACTGCGCGCCTCGATCGTCCGCGAACTGGACGAGCTGGGAGGGGCCGGCGGGGACGACGACCACGTCGTGGCCGCACTCGACGCGACCGACCCGCACGGGAAGTAGGCGGCCACTCCGCGATCTTCTTCGCGAATGGCCGTAAACAGTTGTCAACGGCTTACAACCACCGAACGGGCGCAAAGGTCTCAACGGGTGGCTTCAGCAACACCATGGGGAGGCCAGTCCGAATTCACGGATCGAGGTGCCATGAAGCGTTCCATGCAAGCCGTGGGTACGTCGTTGATCGCCGTCGGGGTCATCGGAGCGGGGCTGTTGGTGACCGCCCCCGCCGCCGGCGCGGCCACCAACGGCGCGACCGCCGCGTACAACGGGGTCTGCGGCTCCGGCTACAAGGTGGTGAACTCCATGCCGATCGGGAAGACCGGCACGGTCTACCTCACCTACAACTCGGCAACGGGCAAGAACTGTACGGTGACCATCCGCAACAGCACCGGCGCACCGAAGTACATGGTGGCCTACGTGCGCAACGTCGACAGCGGCGAGGACGCGTACGACGCGGGCGAGTACCGCTCGTACGCGGGGCCGGTGTACGCCTTCGCGCGAGGTGCCTGCGTGGAGTGGGGCGGCGTCATCGACAACCTGCAGGCCTGGAACTACGGCTCCAACTGCGGCGCGCTCGCTGCCAAGACCCCGCAGAAGGACTGGTTCGCCGGCGACCGGTGACGGCCCTGAGGGGGCTCCGCCGGTGGGCGGAGCCCCCTCCTCGCGTGCCGCCGAGTACGGTGTCGAGATGAACGGCACCGACGCACCCGTACTCCTGCACACCACCGGCCGCGCCGCGCACATCACCCTCAACCGGCCCAGGGCCCTGAACTCCCTCACCCACGAGATGGTGCTCCGCGTCGACGAGGCGCTGACCGCATGGGAACGGGACCCGGCCGTCGAGACCGTCGTCGTCACCGGCGCCGGGGAGCGCGGCCTGTGCGCGGGCGGCGACATCCGGACCATCCACGACGACGCCCGCGACGGCGACGGCACCGCCTCGGCCGCCTTCTGGCGTGACGAGTACCGGCTCAACGCCCGCATCGCCCGCTACCCGAAGCCGTACGTCGCGGTCATGGACGGCATCGTCATGGGAGGTGGCGTCGGCATCTCCGCGCACGGCAGTCACCGGATCGTCACCGAACGCTCCCGGATCGCCATGCCCGAGACCGGCATCGGCTTCGTCCCCGACGTCGGCGGAACCCATCTGCTCGCCCGCGCCCCCGGCGAACTCGGTACTCACCTCGCCCTGACCGGCACGCAGATCGGCGCCGCCGACGCGCTGCTCTGCGGACTCGCCGACCACTACGTGCCCTCCGCCGCGCTGGGCGACCTCGTCGACGAGCTGGCCGAGCTGCCCGCCGCCGAGGCCCTGGCCCGGTACACGCAGGCGCCCCCGACGGGTGTCCTGGCCGCGCACCGTACCTGGATCGACTCCTGCTACGCCACGGACGCCGTCGAGGAGGCGGTGCGGCGGCTGTACGACCACGGCGATCCGGCCGCCAAGGAGGCCGCCGAGACCCTGCTCACCAGGTCGCCGACCTCCCTCAAGGTCACCATGGCCGCCGTACGCCGGGCCCGCGGCCTCGGCTCCCTGGAACGCGTCCTGGACCAGGAGTACCGCGTCTCCTGCGCGGCACTGACCGCACCCGACCTGGTCGAGGGCATCCGCGCCCAGATCATCGACAAGGACCGCGCCCCCCGCTGGACGCCGGCCGCCCTCGCCGACGTCACCGACGCGGACGTCGAGCGGTTCTTCACCCCACTCGGCGAGCGCGAGCTCGGGCTCGCCACCACGGCCGGCGCCGCGCCGGAACCCGGCGGTCAGACCCGGTCGTAGGTGTGGAACCCCCGGCCGCTCTTCCGGCCGAGGAGCCCCGCCTCCACCATGCGCTGGAGCAGCGGCGGCGGGGCGTACAACTGCTCGCGGAACTCGTCGTACAGCGACTCCGCGATCGAGGCGACCGTGTCCAGACCGATCAGGTCGGCCAGCCGCAGCGGCCCCATGGGATGGGCGCAGCCCAGCTCCATGCCCGCGTCGATGTCCGCCGCGGTGGCGAAGCCGGACTCCGCCATCCGCACGGCGGACAACAGGTACGGGACGAGCAGCGCGTTGACGACGAATCCCGCCCGGTCCTGCGACCGGACCACCGTCTTGCCGAGCGCGCGGGTCGCGAAGTCCTCGACGAGCAAGACCGTGTCCGCCGACGTGTGAAGGGACGAGACGACCTCGACCAGGGGCAGCACCGGCACGGGATTGAAGAAGTGCAGGCCCACGACCCGGTCCGCGCGGCCGGTCGCCATGCCCAGCCGCATGACCGGCAGCGAGGAGGTGTTGGTGGCCAGCACGGCCCGCGGATCCTCGACGATCTTGTCGAGCGCGCCGAAGACCTCCGCCTTGGCGTCCGCGTTCTCCACCACCGCCTCGACGACCAGCTGACGGTCGGCGAGGTCGTCGAGGCTGCCCGTGAACACGAGGTGGGCCAGCGCGTCCTCCGCCCCCGACGGCTCCAGCTTCCCGCGCCGTACCGCGCGGTCGAGGGAGGCCGCCACCCGTTCCCGGGCGGTGCGGGCGGCGAGGGCGTCGGCCTCGCACACCACCGTGTCCAGACCCGCCCGGGCACACACCTCGGCGATGCCGGCGCCCATCTGCCCGCCGCCGACCACACCGACGCGCCGGATGCCGACGCTCATGACCCGGTCTCCGTGCGCCGCACGAGGTGGCGGGTGTACGCGTCCGGGGTGAAGAACAGCGGCAGTTCACCCGCCAGCACCGTCCGCTCGAACAGCGCCCGGATGTCGTCGAAGGACGCCCACGGGGAGATCGCGCCGAGCGCGACGACCTCCTCGTCGAGCAGCCGCAGCACGGTCTCCCGGTCGATCACCCGGTGCCGCAGCCACTGCCAGACCTGCACGCGGGCGATCTCGGCGGTGGCCGCGTCCTCCATCAGCCCGTCCACCGCGACCGCGCCCTCCCCGCGCAGCCAGCCGGCGAAGTAGCGCAGCGCGACGGAGATGTTGGTGCGCACGCCCTCCGGGGTCGGCGGGCCGGTGACCCGGCGGACCGACAGCAGATCGACGGCCGTGACCTCGACGTCGTCGCGGGTGCGGTCGAGCTGGTGGGGCCGTTCGCCGAGCACGCCGTCGAAGACGTCGCGGCACACCGGCACCAGGGCCGGGTGGGCCACCCAGGAGCCGTCGAAGCCGTCCTCCGCCTCGCGTTCCTTGTCCAGCCGCACCTTGGCGAAGGCCGCCTCGTTCGCGGCCGGGTCGCCGCCCGGCACCTGGGCGGCCATGCCGCCGACGGCGTGCGCTCCGCGCCTGTGGCAGGTGCGCACGAGCAGTTCGGTGTAGGCGCGCATGAAGGGCGCGGTCATCGTGACCCTCGCGCGGTCCGGGAGGAGGAAGTCGGTGCGGTGCCCGAAGGTCTTGATGATGCTGAAGAGGTAGTCCCAGCGGCCGGCGTTGAGACCGGCGGAGTGCTCGCGCAGCTCGTACAGGATCTCCTCCATCTCGAACGCCGCGGTGATCGTCTCGATGAGGACGGTGGCCCGGACCGTGCCCCGGGGGATGCCGAGCAACTCCTGCGCCAGCAGGAAGACGTCGTTCCAGAGGCGGGCCTCGTAGCGGTTCTCCAGCTTGGGGAGGTAGAAGTACGGGCCGCGGCCCGCGTCTATCTGCAGCCGCGCGCAGTGGAAGAAGTAGAGGCCGAAGTCGACGAGGGCCGCGGGCACGGGGCCGCCGTCGAACTCCAGGTGCTCCTCGTCGAGGTGCCAGCCGCGCGGGCGGACCATGAGGGTGGCGAGCCGGTCGCGGTCGGCGAGCCGGTACTCCTTGCCCTCCGGCGTGGTGAAGTCGATACGGCGCTCGACGGCGTCGAGCAGGGTGAGCTGGCCGTTGACGATGTTGTCCCAGGTGGGGGCCGTGGCGTCCTCGAAGTCCGCCATCCACACCCTGGCACCCGAGTTCAGCGCGTTGACGGCCATACGGCGGTCCGGCGGCCCGGTGATCTCCACCCGCCGGTCGGTCAGACCGGGCGCGGGCGGCGCGACCCGCCAGGACGGATCGTCCCGCACCGCCGCGGTGACCATGGGGAAGACGAGAGGAGAGCCCGACGCGAGCCGCAGGGCCTGGCGGCGGCGTTCCTTCATGAGGTCCCGCCGGCGCTCCCCGAAGGCCGCGGCGAGACGGCCGACGAAGTCCAGGGCGGCGGGGGTGAGGATCTCGTCGTGCCGGTGGCCCGGAGCGGCGAGGACACGGAGTTGGTGGGGCGGTGCGAGGGTGGTCATGGCGATCTCCTGGGAGAGGGGAGGGCGGGCCGGGCCGCGCGGGCGGCCCGGCCGGGCTGCCTAGTGGAACTGCTCTTCCTCCGTGGACCCGGCGAGAGCGGTGGTGGAGGAGGCCGGGTTGACGGCGGTGGAGACCAGGTCGAAGTAGCCGGTGCCGACCTCGCGCTGGTGCTTGACGGCGGTGAAGCCCTGGGCCTGGGCGGCGAACTCCTTCTCCTGGAGGCCGACGTAGGCGGTCATGCCGTGCTCGGCGTAGCCGCGGGCCAGGTCGAACATGCCGTGGTTCAGGGAGTGGAAACCGGCCAGGGTGATGAACTGGAACTTGTAGCCCATCGCGCCCAGCTCCCGCTGGAACTTGGCGATCTGGTCGTCGTCCAGCGCCGCCTTCCAGTTGAAGGACGGCGAGCAGTTGTAGGCGAGCATCTGGTCGGGGTACTGCGCGTGGATCGCCTCGGCGAACTCACGGGCCTGGGCGAGGTCCGGGGTGCCGGTCTCGACCCAGATCAGGTCGGAGTACGGCGCGTAGGCGAGGCCGCGTGCGATGACCGGGGCCATCCCGTTGCGCACCCGGTAGAAGCCCTCCGCTGTGCGTTCGCCGGTGACGAACTCGGCGTCGCGCTCGTCGACGTCGCTGGTGAGCAGGTTGGCGGCGAGCGCGTCGGTGCGGGCGACGATCACGGTCGGCACGTCGGCGATGTCGGCGGCCAGCCGGGCCGCGTTGAGGGTGCGGATGTGCTGCGAGGTCGGCACCAGCACCTTGCCGCCGAGGTGGCCGCACTTCTTCTCGGAGGCGAGCTGGTCCTCGTAGTGGATGCCGGCCGCGCCGGCGGCGATCATCGCCTTGGTCAGTTCGAAGGCGTTCAGCGGGCCGCCGAAACCGGCCTCCGCGTCCGCCACGATCGGCGCAAGCCAGTCGGTGGTGTCCCCGGCGCCTTCGGACGTGGCGATCTGGTCGGCACGCAGCAGCGCGTTGTTGATGCGGCGTACCACCTGCGGCACCGAGTTGGCCGGGTACAGGCTCTGGTCCGGGTAGGTGTGTCCGGCCTGGTTGGCGTCGGCGGCGACCTGCCAGCCGGACAGGTAGATGGCCTGGAGGCCCGCCTTGACCTGCTGCACGGCCTGCCCGCCGGTGAGCGCTCCGAGCGCGTGCACGTAGTCCAGATCGTGCAGCTGCCGCCACAGCCGCTCGGCACCGCGCCGGGCGAGGGTGTGCTCCTCGCGGACGCTGCCGGAGAGCCGCAGCACCTCGTCGGCGCGGTAGGTGCGCTCGATGCCCTGCCACCTCGGGTCGGTGGCCCAGCGCCGCGCGAGTTCCTCGGCCGCCTGTGTCCTCGCCTCTGCCATGACTGTCACCGTCTCCTCGGTCTGTGGTGTCTGCCAATCCCGAGCTGATCGGAATCGGGTGTGGCACTGCGTGTCGTTCTGGTGGTTGCAGCCCGCCGGACCCCTGGAGTAGGGGATGAGCAATGCTGGCGGTGAGAGTGATCAACCGCACCGACCTAGTGCGACGTCAGGGCATGAAATCGCAAGTCGCTACCGGTTGACCGGCCACCGGTTCCGGCGGGCCGCTCTAAGACTCTGTCACTGGCACTGAGTGCCATCAAGTAGGGATGATTGCAAAGTTCTGCGAATCTTCCGACGGGGGTTCTGCCAAGGTTGCGAAGGTTCGTCGGCGGGTCTCGTCCCGTACTCTGGCGGTCAATTTCCTGGTGCGGAGGAGTGGCCGTGAGCAAGACCTATGCGGGGGCGCGGCTGCGGCGCCTGCGTGAGGACCGTCGGATGAGCCAGGCCGAGCTGGCCCGGGTGCTCGGCATCTCGCCGAGCTACCTCAACCAGATGGAGCACGACTCCCGCCCGCTCACGGTGCCGGTGCTGCTGCGGCTGACCGAGGCGTTCGGCGTCGACCCGGGGTTCTTCTCGGCACGCGACACGACCCGCCTCGTCGCCGACCTGCGCGAGGCCCTGTCCACGGAGATCGCCGGATCCCGGGTCTCCGCCGCCGACCTGACCGACCTCGCGGCGCGGACACCCGAAGTGGCCCGCGTCCTGCTCGACCTCGGCCGGCGCAACCAGCGGCTGTCCGAGCGGCTGGCCGGTGCCACGGACGGCCGGGCCGGCGAGTCGGCGGCCTCCTCACCCCACGAGGAGGTCAGGGACTTCTTCTACCGGCGCGAGAACTACCTGCACGACACCGACCTCGCGGCCGAGAGCCTGGCCGCGGAGATCGGCGTCCGGCCCGGCGAGGTGATCGGCGCACTCACCGCCCGACTCGCCCAGGCCCACGGCGTCCACTTGGCCGCCGAGGCCGGCGACCGGCTCCACCGCTACGACGAGGCGACCCGCACCCTTTACCTGTCGCCGCGCCTGCGTCCCGGGCGGCGCGCCTTCCGCATGGCCACCCAGCTCGCCCTGCTGGAGCACGGGGACGCCCTCGACCGGCACGCCGCCGAGGACTTCACGCCCGGATCGGCACCGCACGCCCTGACCCGCATCGGCATCGCCAACTACTTCGCCGCCGCGCTGATCCTGCCCTACGGCACCTTCCACGCCGCGGCCGAGGAGGCCCGCTACGACATCGACCTGCTCACCGATCACTACGGCGTCGGCTACGAGACGGTCTGCCACCGCCTGAGCACCCTCCAGCGGCCCCGGCTGCGCGGCGTACCGTTCTCCTTCGTCCGCGTCGACCGGGCCGGCAACATGTCCAAGCGGCAGTCGGCCACCGGCTTCCACTTCTCCCGGGCGGGCGGCACCTGCCCGCTGTGGAACGTCTACGAGGCGTTCGCCGCCCCCGGCCGTATCCACGTCCAGATCGCCGAGATGCCCGATGGGCAGCGCTATCTGTGGACCGCCCGGGCGGTCACCCGCCACCGCGGCCGGTGGAACGACGCCGGCAGGACGTACGCCATCGGCCTCGGCTGCGAGACCCGCCACGCCCACCGGCTCGTCTACTCGGACGGCCTCGACCTCGGCAACGCCGCCGCCGCGACCCCCATCGGCATGGGCTGCCGCGTCTGTGAGCGCCTCGACTGCTCCCAGCGGGCCGCGCCACCGCTGGGCCGCGGGCTGCTCATCGACCAGAACAGCAGCACCTTCGTGCCCTATCCGGTCACGAACGACGGTTCCCGCTGAGCGCGGCGTGCCGCGAAGTACCGGCGCCACCGTGCCTTTTCGGCCGCGCACCTCCGACGCCATGGCTTGATCGCGACTCGGTGCTCCGCTGTCCCGTCGGCCAGACTGATGGCCCCACGACACACGCGCACCGTCGCGGCGGTGGCGGCGCCCGGGAGGTCCCTGATGCTGTCCAACGCGAGGCCCGAGGAAGACGGGCCGGCCGCCGCTCGGACCGGAGGCGAGCGACGCCCCGCCGACCGCCCCGCCCTCCGAGGTGATCTGCGGTCCGCGGTGCCCGACGCGACCGCGGCGGTGGTGGTCACCGCGGCCGTGTTCGCGTTCCTCTACGCACGCATGGGGTCGGGGGAGTCGGCCACCGTCGCGGTCATGCCGTTCATGGACGACCCGGGCACCTACTGGATGTACCTGCTCAGCCAGGCGTTCGGCTGGTCCGGCCTGCTGTGGGCGTGGGGCACGGTGATGCTCGGACTGCTGCTGTCCGGACCGCGTCCCACCCAACTGCCCGTATCCCGGCAGGTGCTGGAACGCTGGCACCGTACGACCAGCCTGACCACGATGGCCCTGATGTTCGCGCACGCGCTGATGTTCGCGGCCGAACTCGTGCGCTACGAGACGAAGGTGGGGTGGGCCGAGCGGCTCTGGGTCGCCTTCGCGGACAGCTTCGTGCCCGGCTGGTACGACTCCGGCACCGGCCGGATCGCCATCCCCATCGGCCAGGCCGCCCTGTACCTGGCCGTTCCCCTGGGTCTGTTGTTCTACGTCCGGCACCGCATCGGCGCGAACACCTGGCGGCGACTGCACCGGTTCGTCATCGTCGTGTATGTGCTGAGCGTCTGGCACACCCTGCTGTACGGGACCAACGTCTGGTACGGAGAGTGGCCGCGCACCGTGCTCTGGCTGCTGCAACTCCCCGTGGCGGCATTGCTGTTGCTGCGTCTGATGAGACCCGCCCGGCGCGCCGAGCGACTCGGCGCGCCCGGGACGCACGAGGGCGCGTCCCGGGCGGGATGGACGACGCGAGCCGCCGGACGCGTCGTCGCCGCCGCCGTCGTCGTGGGTCTCCTGATCGTGGTGGTGTCCGGCCGCGACGGCGGACGGGACCGTCCGGCCGAACCACCGGCGACCGGCCCGCACGCCCCGGCGTCGGAGTGACCGCGACGGCCGCCGGAATCAGCCCTGCGCCGCCGTCGGGTCCATCCACATCACCTCCCACGTGTGCCCGTCGAGGTCGTCGAAGGCGCGGCCGTACATGAAGCCGTGGTCCTGGGGCTCACCGGTGACCGAGCCCCCCGCGGCCACCGCCTTCTCGACCAGCGCGTCGACCTCCTCCCGACTGGCGGCGCTCAGGGCGAGCAGAACCTCGCTGGACGATGTCGAGTCCACGATCCGCTTCTTCGTGAACTCGGCGTACTTTCGGTGGGTGTGCAGCATGACGTTGACGGTGTCGCTGAGGGGAATCGCGGCCGTCGTGTCGTCGCTGAAGTTGTCGTCGGCGGCGAAGCCCAGTTCGGTGAAGAACTTCCTGGCAGCCTCGAGGTCGTTGGTGGCCAGGTTCACGTAGATCATCTGCTGGTGCACGGGGTCATGCCCTTCCTACGGCTGTGACGGTGGTCCCCGGAGCCTAGGAACCGAACGCCTGCCTGACGCGTTGATTCGATCAGGTTCGAATGCCGGTCTGCGACGAACCGTTCATCGGGGTTGAGAACGCACAGGGGAGCGGACTCGTGATTCGCCTGCACATGCCCGCCGAGCGGCTGGCCGGTCTGCGCTGGGCCGTGTCACCCGTGGGGGAGTTGGCGGCCGCGCTGGTAGCGGTGTCCGAGGTCCGCAGACCTCCGCCCGCCCTCCGTCAGGTCGGGGCCCTGCTGTCCTCCGGCCGGCTGCCGACGCTCGCCGCGGTGTCCCGCGGATACACCGCCTACCTCCCGGAACTGCTCACACCGGCGCCCCGTACCTTCCTGCCGTCGGTCGAGGACCAGTTGCACGCCGTCGCCACGACCCCGACGAGCACGGTGGGGACCCAGTTCACCGCCTTCCTGGCCGGGGGACAGGCGCGGGGCAGCCGCTGCCCCTGGCTGCGCGAAGGCCAGCTCGAACGGGCCGAGGAGCGGGTGCGGCCCAGGATCGAGGTCGGCGAGAGCGAACTGCGGGAGCGTCTCGCCCGCGAGCTGCACTGGCTGTGGTCGAAGGCGATGGCACCGCGCTGGTCCGAGACCACCGCGAGTTTCGAGGGCTTCGTGGAACGGCACGGCGCCGTCGCGGCCCGCGAAGGACTCGGCGGTGCCCTCGCGGCCCTGCACTCCTCCCTGCGCTGGCAGGACGGCGCACTACAGGTCACCTCGGCCTACGAGGGCGAGGTCGGCGGCACGCACCCCCTCACGCTCATCCCGAGCCTCTTCCTGAACCGGGTCGGCCTGCACGCCCCCCTGCGACGCGAGGAGGCCCAGCTCGCCATCCCGATGGGCGCCGTACGCCGCCCGGGCCCGCGCATCGCCCCCGTCCTAGGTACCACCCGACTGGCGATCCTCCACAGCCTGACCGAACCGCGCACCACCACGGCCCTGGCCGCCCTGCACCACCTCGCCCCCGCGACGGTCTCCTTCCACCTCACCCGCCTCCTCGCCGCCGACCTGGTGCACCGCACCCGCTCCGGCCGGCACGTCCACTACCAGCACACACCCCGGGCCCGCGCCTTCCTGCGCCCGTCCCCGCAGACCCACCCGTCCGCCGGGTCGCCGCCACCGTGACCGGGTGCGTCACCCGGTGCCGCCGGCTTCCCGCGTCAACAGGTCGGCGACCCGGGCGGTCATCTGGCTCTCCGTACCGTCGCGGACCGTCGTCGGGTGGTACGCGAGGACGAAGCGGCGGCGCTGGTCGCGGGTGGAGAACGCGGCGTTCTTGTAGCCGTACGTCTCGCCGGTCTTGCCCCACAGGTCGACGCCGTTGACGGTGGCCCGCTGCAGTCCGGTGCTGTAGCGGGCGGGGCTGCCGTCGAGCATGCGCACCCCGTCCGGCGGCAGGGTGAACATCAGCCGGAGCAGCCGGGGCGGCAGCAGTGCGCCCGAGAACAGCGCGGTGAGCAGCCGGTCCACGTCGTCCACCGTGGAGATCATGTCGCCTTCGCCCCGGGCCGACGACTGGTCGTACTCGGTGATGTCCCGCAGCCGGCCGTCCGCCGTCCTGAGGTACCCGTGCACATGCCGGCCACGGATGCGCGGGTCGTCTCCCGGCACGGTGGTGCGGGCCAGGCCCAGCGGGCGCAGGACGCGGGCCGCCACCGCCTCCCCGTACGGGCGGCCGGTCAGCGTGTCGACGATCAGGGCGGCCAGCACGTAGTTGATGCCGCGGTACTCCTGCCGCGTCCCCGGCGCGAACTTCAGCGGACCGCGCGTCGCCGTCGCCACCCACTCCCGCGGCGTCCAGTGGTCGAAGCGGTGCCGGAACACCTCCTCGGCGGTATCCGGCTCCGGGATGCCGACGTGGTCGGGCAGCCCGCTGGTGTGGTTCAACAGGTGGGCCACGGTGATCGAGCGGTACCGGTCCGGCAAGAGGCCCGGCAGGATCCGCCGCACCGGTGTGTCCAGCGTCAGCCGGCGCTCCGCCACCAGCTGGAGGACGACCGTGGCGACGAAGACCTTGGTCACGCTGCCGATCCGGACCCTGTCACCCGCCCGCACCGGACGCCGGCTCCCGAGGTCGGCGAGGCCCGAGGTGCCACGCCAGTGGCCGGCCGTCCCGCCGATCCGGAGCTGTGCCGCGGTCGACGGAGGGGCCGCGCGGTCGTCGATGACCGCCTGAAGCGCGGCGGGGTCCAAGGGCGGCAGCGGCTGCGGCGACATCGGCGCGGCACCGGCGCGACGGGCGGGCAGGGCCAGGCCGGTGGCCACTGCGGCGGCCCCGGCGACCGCCACGTGCCCGAATGCCCTTCGTGACATGTGCGTTGAGGTCATGCCCTCCACACTGCCGACTGGCCGGGCACGGAACATCGGGGAGATCCCCCAGCAACCCCTGCCGTCACCCGGCAGGGTGCAGCTTTCTTTCGGTCGATTCCGGGCCATGCCGGGGTGATCGGCGCCGCGTCACCACGGTGATCGCGCAGAGTACTTCTTATGACGACACCCGCAGAACAGCTCCGCGCCCTCGCCCGCACCCGTGCCTCGCTGGACGGCGAGGAGGTCACGTACTGGTGGACCGGTGACGTGTACGGCTGGGGCCCCGACGAGCCGTACGAGCGTCTCTTCGGCTTCGAGGGGGTCAACGTCGCCCGCCTCGTCCAGGACGCCGACGGAGGCCCGGACGCCTACCGCCTGCTCACCCGCGAGGCCGCCTTCTACCTCGACCCCGTCAGCCGCGAGATCCTGGAGACCTGGCGGGACCTGCCGGTCGTGCACGTGTGGAACGACCCGGCGAACCAGAGGTGGCGCCCCTTCCCCGTCCCGACGACCGAACTCGGCGGGCAGGTCTGCTTCAGCCTGGAGATCCCGCTCGCCTACCCCTCGCCGCTGCCCGTGGCCCAGTACCCGGTCCACTCGGCCGGCGACACGTACAGGGCTCTGGAACTCTTCCAGTTCTTCGCCGACCGTGCCGACCTGGCGGGCCCCGCACCCGGTGTCCCGGCGACCATGTCGTGGTCCCGGATGTCCCCGTGGCTTCCGTGGATGGCCCGCGGACAGCGGCCCGGCGGCCTCACCTACCACTGCCGGGGCCGCAAGCTCGGCGCCTACACCGAGGTTCCCGAGCGCACCCGTGCGTACATCGCCCACCGTCATCCGGAGTTCGCGCACGCCCCGGAGAAGTGGAGCGAGCCGAACGAGACGAGCTGGACCTACTTCCGCAAGCTCAACCCTCCGCAGTAGCCGCCGGCGCCCCGCGGCTCCGCGCGTCATGGCCGAACAGGCCCCGAGGGCGGTCCGGCACCCGAGTGCCGGACCGCCGACGACAGGGGAGAGGCTCAGTAGATGTTGGCCTCCACCTGCGGGCCCTCCTCGCGTCCCGCGTCGATCTGCGCGCGGAGCGAGATCTCGTCGTAGACGCGGACCTCCTTCACGATGCGGCCGTCCTGGACCAGGAACTGCGACACGCCGAGCACCGTCACCGGCCGGCCGGTGAGGGGGCCGAAGGCGGGGGTGCCGCGGTAGGTGCCGTGCATGGTCCACAGGACGGCGACGCGCAGACCCGCGTAGCGCGGTGAGTGGTTGGTCTGGATGTCCCGGACGGCGAACCGCGCGTCGGGGAAGGGGCCGACCATGGCGAGGAGGTCGCTCTGGTAGCGCTCGGGGCGGATGACGGTACGGTCGCCGACCGTGTGCAGGAACAGGTCGCGGACCATGAAGTCGTTGACCCGGTGCAACTGGCGCCGCGTCCACACCTCGTCGATGAACTGCAGCACCATCTCGCACTCGGGGCGGTACTCGTCCTGACGGGCGCCGCTGACGCCTTCCAGCAGCACGTCCGTCGGCGGCTCGTCGAGCATGGAGCCGCTGTAGCCCTGGAAGGTGAGCCGGCGCGCCGCATCGGCGGGGTCCACGCCGCGCTGGAGGCAGTCGGCCAGCTCGTCGCGCACCACCCACTCCTCCACCATCCGGCCCCTGCGGTACAGGCAGTTGGCCACCGTGCGCTTGCGGATGCGGATGTTGCGGCCGTCCACCAGGTGCTCGTCGGCCGAGAAGACCAGGTGGGAGCTGAGGAAGGCGTCGTCGCCGCGCGCCTCCCAGACCACGTCCTCCGCCTGGCCGATGTGGCCCGGCGTACTGCCCATGCGGATGGTGGTGCCCTCGATGACACCGTCACGGCCGACGACGGTGCCGAGGCTGGTGTGCACGATCGAGTCGGGCTCGTAGTTGTCGACGATGTGGGCGATGTCCCGGTCGACCCAGATGCGATCAGTCACCTCGCGGATGAAGTCGTCCGGGTCCTTGTAGGGGAGGTATGCGACGGGGTCGAGAGGCATGGTGCTTCCGTTCCTGTGAATCGATGACATCTGTTCGGCTGTGCGTGAATGAACTAGTGTGTGAATGCGTATGTACCAACCCACTCACTTGCGGGCGGCGAACTTGTCCGCGCCCAGGTGGCTCCGGTACGTCTCCGTCATGAAGGCGCTCACCACCACCAGCGCCAGGAGGGCGCCCGCCGCCAGGTAGGCCCAGACGGCGTAGATGGTGTCGAAGGTGCTGACCAGCAGCGTCGCGACGAACGGCGTGATGCCCATGAAGATGGAGAACGAGCTGTTGTACGCGATGGCGCTCGCGCTGAACCTGGTCCGCGTGGAGAACAGCTCGGCCGCACAGACGGTGACGATGCCGGTGAGGAAGAACTCCGGCACGATGTAGATGAGTTGACTGGCCACCGCGGCCCCGAAGGTGCCCTCCTCGCCCACCCGGAAGGCGAGCGGGACCAGCACGATGCACGCGAGGGCGCCCGTCACCAGCATCGGCTTGCGCCCGATCCGGTCGGACAGCATGCCGGCCAGCGGCAGGAAGGGGATGAGGACCGCGATGGAGATGGCGTTCGAGGCCAGGCCCATCCAGCGCGGCAGACCGAGTGTGTCGGTCAGGTACTGCGGATAGAACGTGACCCAGGTGTAGGACAGGATCGCGAGCATGATCGAGATCCCGCAGAAGACCAGGATGGGCCGCCACTGCGAGCGCAGCGCCTCGCGGACCGGCGACTTGACGACGTCCGTGCCCTCCGCCGTGGCGCGGACGAACTCCGGGGTCTCCTCGATGTGGCGACGCAGCCACACCCCGACCAGGCTGAGCGGGATCGCCAGCAGGAACGGCAGGCGCCACCCGTACGAGTCCAGGGCCTCGCCCTGGAAGACCCAGCTGGTGAGGGCCGCCGTACCGGCGCCGGCGAGGGTGCCGACGAAGCAGCTGTTGGAGGCGTACGACGTGTAGTAGGCGCGGCGGTTCGGCTCCGCCCACTCCACGATGAAGGCGACGGCCCCCACGTACTCGCCGCCCGAGACCGCGCCCTGGACGACCCGGAGCAGCAGGAGCAGGAGCGGAGCACCGATGCCGATCTGCTGGTACGTGGGCAGCATGCCGATCAGGGCGGTGGTCACGCCCATGGCGACGATGGTCCACAACAGGGTCTTCTTGCGGCCGACCCGGTCGCCCCAGCGGCCCACGAGGGTGCCGCCGAGCGGGCGGAACAGGCAGGCGATGGCGATGATCGCGTATGTGCCCAGCACCGCCACGGTGCGGTCGCTCTCGGGGAAGAACGCCGGGGCCATGATGGGGGCCATGTAGCCGTACAGGCCGTAGTCGAACTGCTCGACGAAATTGCCGATGCTGCCCGCGCCGATGGCTCGGCGTATCGCGTGTCGCTTGTCCGTGTCGGACTGGGGAGAGCCGACTACTGGGGAGGCCGGTGCTGCGGCGGACATGGCTTCTCCGATCGCGCAGGGGGAGGGGGGAGAGG
>NZ_QHJH01000319.1 GCF_003947455.1 Streptomyces sp. WAC 04229
ATAGGTCGTCGGCGGCATCAGGTGGGTATAAGAGGCAAGGCAGCCCTGACCGCGTGCTCGGTCGCGGGGGCGCCCGGCTTCCCCGTCCTGCGCACAGCGCGTACGACGGGCTCCAGTCGGGGTATCAGGCGGCTCAGCTCCCCGAGCGGATCGACGCCCGGCACCAGCTGGAGCACCTGCCTCGGCTCCCTCGGCCCACCCGGCGGGCCGGCCCCGCCGCCCGGCGTCCCCTCGCGCAGGGCGGGTACGAGCCCGGCGTTCAGCAGGGAGGACTTCCCCGCTCCCGAGGCGCCCACGAGCATGACCAGGCCGCCCGTGTCCTCGGCCGCGCGGAGCTGGGCGACCAGGGCCTGCGTGCTCCGTTCCCGCCCGAAGAACCAGTCGGCGTCCTGCCGGCGATAGGCGGCCAGCCCCCGGTACGGGCAGACCCCGCCGGCGGCCTGGGGCTCGGCCGCGGGGTGTTCCTCGTCCGCGGCGGACGGCGCGGGGCGTTCGCCCGTCGGGTCGGCCACCGCGCGCTCCCACAGGCGCTGCCACTGGACCAGGTCGTACAGTCCGGCGGAGACCGGTACGGGACGCGCCCGGCGCGCGAGCGGGACGAGGACGTGCAGGACGGCCGCGAGGGCGGGGAACTGGGCGGGGACGTTCTTGGCCCGCCGCCAGTCGCTGATCCGCTGGGCGGAGACCCTTACGGGGCGGCCCCGTTCGTCCACCCGCTGGAGCCGGACGACGGCCTCGGACACGCGTTTCAGAGGAGGGTTGCCCGCCTCCTTGTAGAGCAGTGCGAGGCGTTCCGCGAAGGCCGTGCGTGCCCCTGAGTCGAAACTCAAGGTCTCCACTCCTTACTTCCCCCGCACTTGGACGTCCGGACCGGAAAACTCACTCTATATGCCTGACCTGCGGCTACCTCGGTTCCGCGGGACCGGAACCTCCTCGCCGGCGACCTCAGGTGGCAGGATCCCGTCGCAGTGGCGAGTCGGCCGCGAGGCACCCTGACAGGTCAGCGGCTCGGTGTTCGCGGAGCCACCCCACGAGGCCGCACGTTCTCGGTCAGCTTTCGGTGGCCCGGTCCTCCCCGACCCGCTCCGGTACCACGCGCAGTACACCGCCGGCATGGTTCGGCACCGGTCCCCACGAGGGGAGGGACCGGTGCCAAACCATGCCGGCGCGTGTGCTGTCCGATTCCGCGGCCGCCGGATCAACACACGGGCGCAACGGGCGGGTTCGGCACCCCGGTCCGCGGGCAGGCACGTCGTGAAGGTTTGGAAGCCGACCGCCGCTGGAGCGCGTATGAGGATCTCCGTCGACCCCGAGCAGTGCTACGGCTCCGGTGACTGCGTCCACCGGGCCCCGTCCGTCTTCACCCAGGTGGGCGGTCTGGGTGCCGTGATACCCGGGCGGGAGTACGACATCGACGTGGACCGGGTGCGGGAGGCGATCGAGGGGTGCCCCGCCGCGGCGATCACCGTCTCGGGCGAGTGAGCCTGCGGGGAGAACCGGCCCCGTCCGCTGCCGGGACAGCGCCCCAGGCCCTGGTCACCCTCGCCGCCCGCTACGTGCGCCACGCGCCCGGCACCTTCGGGAAGTCGGCGCTCACCACGCACTGGCTGAACGCGCGGCTGCGGGAGCGGCCCCGCCGCAGGGTCGTCCGGGTGCGCTCCGGCGGCCTGTTCGCCGTGGACACGCGCGACCTCATCCAGCGGTACCTGTACCTGTTCGGCGCCTGGGAGCCGCACCTGACGGCGTGGCTGCGGCGCCGACTGCGCCCGGGGGACGGCTTCGTGGACGTCGGGGCGAACATCGGGGTCTTCAGCGTGCTCGCGGCTCAACTCGTCGGCGAGGAGGGCCACGTGGTCGCCATCGAGGCATCCCCCGACCTGCACCGCCGTCTGGTCGGGCACGCGCGGCTCAACGGCCTCCACAACGTCCGCGCGCTCAACGCCGCCGTGTCCGACCGCCGCAGGACCCTGCGCTTCGTGCTCGCCAGCTCACGGAACACGGGTGCGAACAGCATCGTCCCGTACGACGGTCCGGCGGAGTCCGGCTTCGAGGCCGAGGCCCGGCCGCTGCCCGAACTCCTCGACCCGGCGGAGCTGGCAGCCGCCCGGGTGATCAAGATCGACGTGGAGGGCGCGGAGGGCGGCGTCGTGCGCTCTCTGGCGCCGGTGCTGGGCGACCTGCGGCCCGACGCGGAGATCTGTGTCGAGGTCACGCCGGAACGCATGGCGCTGCTGGGGGACTCGGCCGACGATCTGCTGGGGGTGATGCGGGACGCCGGCTTCCACGTCTACCGCCTGGCCAACGACTACGCCCCCGGCAGCTACCCCGCGGCGCTGCGCGGTGAGCCGGGTGTGCCGGTCCGCTGGCGGGGGCCGGTCGTCGAGGAGAGCGACCTGGTCTTCTCCCGGGTGGACGCCGAGACGCTGCCCTGAGCTGCCGTCACGGCGGCGGGGCGGGCGGCCGTCACCGCCGTCACCGCCGCGGGTCCGCGCCCTCGGTCCGGTGCGGCGGGTGCCATCCGTAGGACGACAGGGCCCGCGCCCTGGCCTCCACCACCGCCATCCGGGCCTCCCGTTCGGCCGGGTCCACGTGGGAGGCCTGGCCGGTGACCTGGCCCTCCCACTTGCGGTAGAGCAGGCCCACCTCCTCGGTGAACCACCCCCGGCTCACGCAGTTCAGGGCCAGCAGCAGGCCGGTGTCCTCGGACGCCGGGAGGGCCATCCAGCCGCCGAGGGCGAGCAGCAGGTCGCGCCTGACGAGGAGCGTCGCCGGATGGACCTGGGCGCGGAATCCGTTGGCCCGCCAGAAGTCGAGCACCGCGCCGCGTTCGATCGGTCCGTGCGCGGGGTCGCCCGGGAAACCGGCCGTCGAGCCGTCGGGCAGCAGGTCCAGGGCCCGTGAGGTCGCCCAGCCGAGCCCGGGGTCGGCCTCCAGTGCGGTCAGGTCGCGGGCCAGGGTGCCCGGCGCGAGCCGGTCGTCGGCGTCCAGGACCTTCACGTACTCCCCGTCCGCGTGGGCCAGGGCCATGGTGCGGGCGACACCGGGGCCCGCCTGCCGGTCCCCGCGGCCCTGGCGGAAGACGACGCGCGGGTCGTCGGGCACGTGCGGGCGGACGTCGTGGGTCACGCCGTCCTCCTGGATCACCCAGCGCCAGTCCCAGCCGTCGGGCAACTCCTGGGCGGCCAAGGACGCGTGGGCCTCCGGCAGATAGCGCGCCGAGGGGCCGTGGACGGCCGTGACGATGACGATGCGCCGGCTCACGGGCGGCACTCACCACCTTTCCGCAGGAGTGCCGTACAGGCTATGACGCGCGAAGAGGCGCCGATGGGCGGGGGCCAGGCGGAAGCCGCAGGCGAGGTGAGCGCACACACGGCGGCGGCCCGGCTGCTCTGTCGAGCGGCCGGGCCGATTCTCGCGTGTGGTGCGGTACGCAGATCGCCGTCGTGTCGGGTCGGGCGGGGCGGGCGCGGTGCGAACCGGGCGCCGCCTCGGCTCGCTCAGCGTTGGAGCGGCGCGCTGTGCTGGGCCGGTGCCCCCGCGGTGTCGTCGCAGGGGAGGCCGGTGGCGGTCTCGGTGGCCGTGGCGGTCGCGTCGCTGAGCGGACGGTGCCGGCAACTGGGGGCCGAGCCGTGCGCCTCGGCGCGGATGCGCTGCTTCATCGTGGGGGGCAGGGAGCCGGCCCGGGACCAGGACCAGGGGACCGCCGTCGCGGGTGCCGCCTCGGGGGAGGCGCTCTCGCTCTTGCTGTGCGTTCCGGTCTGCGGCGTGGCCGCGGCGGCGGTCGTCGTGATGAGTCCGAGCGCCGTGCAGAGCGCGAGGAAGGCGGTGACGATGGTGGTCCACAGCGTCATGACCTTGTTCCGGGCCATAACCCCTCACTTTCAGGTTGGGCGATTTGCGTACTTTCCTCATGATGTGTATGCGGATCGCGAAGTGGTGGACCTACAGCCGTGGCGCGTCGATGTTCAGATGAACACAACCCGAATGGCCGCAAGAGGGTGGAAAAGATGCCAATACGGGAGAGAGGCGGGCGAAAAGTCACCTCGTGTAGGGGTGTGATCACCCTCCGATCAGAACGGGTTCGTCCGCTTCTGGAGGGCTTCCGCACACGGCAGTTGACCGCCGACGCAGGTCACCGATCGGTATCGGCCGGTGTGTATAGTCGGGCGCCAGAGGTCCCCTACGTCAAGGAAAGACGAGGTCGCGCGGTGAAGAAGCTTCTCCTGGTCGCACTGGCCGCCATCGGCGGGCTCCTCGTGTACCGCCAGATCCAGGCGGATCGCGCCGAGCAGGATCTGTGGACGGAGGCGACTGACTCCGTGCCCACGGGTTCCTGAGCACGACCGACATCCGGTCCCGAGCAGACCCCGGCCGTCAAACGGTCGGGGTTTTGTGTTGCCCGGATCTCCCCGCGGGGGCGCGGGGGCGCCGGCGCCGACGCGGGCGCGGCCGACTGCGGCCCCGCGCCCCCGGACCCG
>NZ_QHJH01000320.1 GCF_003947455.1 Streptomyces sp. WAC 04229
AAGCGGCGGGCACCTGCCGGACACGGCCGCCCTCAAGTTCCTGCCCACCGGCACCGGCACCCCGCGGCAACTCGCCCACCTGCGGGACCTGGTCGAGCGCGAGAACGCGCTGCTGCGCCGGCTGCGGGAGCTGGGTGAGCTGCATCGCTCCGGGGTCCTGACGGACGAGGAGTTCAACCTGGCCAAGCAGGCGGTACTGAAGCGATTCTGACCGGCCTCCGCCGCTCCCTGCCCGAAATCGGGCAGGATTCTTGCATAACCGTGTCCCGTACTCCAGGATCTACCGGGTGCACGACGAACTCGTTGATCATCTGACGCGGTCCACCCCCCTGAACCGGGGCGAGGCACTGCGTGTGGTCCAGGACGTGCTCGCCTACTTCGACGAGACGACCGAGGAATTCGTCCGTCGCCGCCACCGCGAACTCCAGACCCAGGGCCTGGTGAACGCGACGATCTTCGAACGGATCGGGGCGGAGCTGAAATACCGGGCGGTGGCACCGGCGGAACTGTCGCTCCGTCAGCTGCGCCGCATCGTCTACGGCTGAGAAGCCGAAGAGGAACACGAGGTTTACGTATACATGTGCGGAATCGTCGGATACATCGGCAAGCGTGACGTCGCACCCCTGCTCCTGGAGGGCCTCCAGCGCCTGGAGTACCGCGGCTACGACTCGGCGGGCATCGTCGTCACGTCCCCGAAGGCGGCCGGCCTGAAGATGGTCAAGGCCAAGGGCCGGGTCCGCGACCTGGAGGCCAAGGTCCCGGCGCGCTTCAAGGGCACCACCGGCATCGCCCACACGCGCTGGGCCACCCACGGCGCCCCGTCCGACGCGAACGCCCACCCGCACATGTCGGCCGACCAGAAGGTCGCCGTCGTCCACAACGGCATCATCGACAACGCCGCCGACCTGCGCCGCAAGCTGGAGGCGGACGGGGTCGAGTTCCTCTCCGAGACCGACACCGAGGTCCTCGTCCACCTCGTCGCCCGCTCCGAGGCGGAGAAGCTGGAGGACAAGGTCCGCGAGACCCTGCGGGTCATCGAGGGCACCTACGGCATCGCCGTGATGCACGCCGACTTCCCCGAGCGCATCGTCGTCGCCCGCAACGGTTCGCCGGTCGTCCTCGGCATCGGCGAGAAGGAGATGTTCGTCGCCTCGGACATCGCCGCGCTGGTCGCCCACACCCGCCAGATAGTCACCCTCGACGACGGCGAGATGGCCACCCTCAAGGCGGACGACTTCCGCACGTACACCACCGAGGGCACCCGCACCACCGCCGAGCCCACCACGGTGGAGTGGGAGGCCGCCTCCTACGACATGGGCGGCCACGACACCTACATGCACAAGGAGATCCACGAGCAGGCCGAGGCCGTGGACCGCGTGCTGCGCGGCCGGATCGACGACCGCTTCTCCACCGTGCACCTCGGCGGCCTCAACCTGGACGCCCGCGACGCGCGCGCCGTGCGCCGCGTGAAGATCCTCGGCTGCGGCACCTCGTACCACGCGGGCCAGATCGGCGCCCAGATGATCGAGGAGCTGGCCCGCATCCCCGCGGACGCCGAGCCCGCCTCCGAGTTCCGGTACCGCAACGCGGTCGTCGACCCCGACACCCTGTACATCGCCGTCTCCCAGTCCGGTGAGACGTACGACGTGCTGGCCGCCGTGCAGGAGCTGAAGCGCAAGGGCGCCCGCGTCCTCGGCATCGTCAACGTGGTCGGCTCGGCGATCGCCCGCGAGGCCGACGGCGGCATGTACGTGCACGCCGGGCCCGAGGTCTGCGTCGTCTCCACCAAGTGCTTCACCAACACCTGCGTCGCCTTCGCGCTGCTCGCCCTGCACCTGGGCCGCACCCGCGACCTCTCGGTCCGCGACGGCAAGCGGATCATCGAGGGCCTGCGCAAGCTGCCCGCGCAGATCGCCGAGATGCTGGAGCAGGAGGAGGACGTCAAGAAGCTGGCCGCGCAGTACGCCGACGCCCGCTCGATGCTCTTCATCGGCCGCGTCCGCGGCTACCCGGTCGCCCGCGAGGCCTCCCTGAAGCTCAAGGAGGTCTCGTACATCCACGCCGAGGCCTACCCGGCCTCCGAGCTGAAGCACGGCCCGCTCGCCCTGATCGAGCCCGCCCTGCCGACGGTCGCGATCGTGCCGGACGACGACCTGCTGGAGAAGAACCGCGCGGCCATGGAGGAGATCAAGGCCCGCAGCGGCCAGATCCTCGCCGTCGCCCACCAGGAGCAGGAGAAGGCCGACCACACCATCGTCGTCCCGAAGAACGAGGACGAGCTGGACCCCATCCTGATGGGCATCCCCCTCCAACTCCTCGCCTACCACACGGCCCTGGCCCTGGGCAGGGACATCGACAAGCCGAGGAACCTGGCGAAGTCGGTCACGGTGGAGTAGCACCCCGTTTGTGGCTTTTAGGGGCGCGGGGCTGTGTCGATTTTGCGGCTCCGCCGCGTGGGCGCGACCAGCCACAGCGAACCTGCACGGGCAACACAACCGAACGGCCCCCCACGTGTGCCACCAAACACGTGGGGGGCCGTCCCATCACCGGGGAGCCGCCCGACCCCCCAGCCGGCGCAGCTAACCGGTGGCCGTCACTCCCCGGCCCGCAGCGCGTCGCGAGACATCCGTGGGCCAGTGGGCCAGGACCGCGGTCGCCGCATACCAGGCGACCGCCCCCGCCCCGACGGCGAACCACCCGCCCGCCTTGCCCAGCACCGTGCTGTCGGCGAACGAACCGACGGCGAGCAGCAGCAGGGACACGCAGAGCAGCCCGTACATCCCCTGCCCGAGCGCGTCGCCGCCGGCGAACGTGAGGGTGAGGGCGACGAGGGCGAACAGGAGCAGGAAGAGTCCCGCCGCGTTGGCGGAGACCTCGTCGCCGGCGGAGACGGCCCAGGTGAACCAGAGCGCGCCGAGGACGGTGAAGGCCGTGCCGGAGGCGGTGTCGCTCTCGCGCAGTGCGAGCAGACCGGCGACGAAGAGCGCGACGCCGCCGACGTACTGGGCGACGGTCACGGCGTCCGCCGCCGTCACCTGGTCGATCACGGCGGTGTGACCGAGGCCGAAGGCCAGCAGGGTGATGCCGAGGGCGAGTCGGCCGACGATGGTGGTGGTGGTGGTGCTTCCCGCGGAGACGTCGTTGTCCACGGCGGGCTCCCTTCATGCATGTGCGGTTGTGCGGTGACACGTATATGCCCTTCACAAAGGCACAAACACCTCTACGCGTCGGTAGCTTCACGCTGCATGAACAGGGGGGCCGCCTGGGACGACGGGGACGCCCGGGGCCACCCGGGGCCACCCGGGACGCTACGGAATGATCACCACGGGTCGCTTCGCCCGCTTGGCGAGCCGCCCGGCGACGGAGCCGAAGAGCCGGCCCACGAGTCCGTGACTGGAGCCGACGACGATGGCGTCCGCCTCGTACTCCCGGCCCACCTCTTCGAGTTCGTGGCAGATGTCGCCGCCGCGCTCGACCAGGATCCAGGGGACGTCGGCGAGATAGTCGGCGCACGCCAGCTCCAGACCCAGCACCTCGGTGCGGTGGTCCGGCACGTCCACGAAGACGGGAGGCTCGCAGCCCGCCCACACCGTGGTGGGCAGTCGGTTGGCGACATGCACGATGACCAGGCCGGAGCCCAGGCGGGATGCCATGCCGATGGCGTACGCGAGGGCACGCTCACTGGATGTGGAGCCGTCGAAGCCGACCACGACCCCGTGCTTGAAGGCGGGGTCGCACGACTGGCGTGGCTCTTCGGCCGCCAGAGGCTCGGCCGCCGTAGGTTCGGCGACGGGCCGCTTGCGGTCCGCGGGTTCGAAGAATTCGTGACCGGCCATGGCTGTCTCGGCGTTTTTATCCTCTATGGGGGGCCAACAGTGGGCGGCTGAGCTGTGTCCGGGAATGGTCTTCCCAACCCCATACCCCCAAGGGTACGGCGGCACGCCTCCTTCGCCCAGATCCCGCGGAGGGTCCGCCGCGGGGTTCACCGGAGCATGCCCGAGGGGCGCCCGCAACGCAATGGTTGCTGCCCTGTACAGGCGGTTTGCACAGGATTCAACTGCCGGTGACCGGTCGTGACCGACGCGCCGCGCGGGCGTTGATCTCCATGCCGCCAGCCCCAGGGAGCACCCGTGTCCGGACCGCACCGCCCCGCCGAGCCGACGTCCGCGCCCTCCCGGGACGGCGTGACCGACCTCGTCCGCTGGGCGGCGTTCAGCTGCTTCCTGGTCCCGGTCGCGCTCCTCTGGTACGGCGCGTCCTTCGCCGGCACGGCCGGCACCGCCCTCGGCCTGGCCGCCGTCACCGGCGTGTGCCGTCTGCTGCTGCGGCGGTCCGAGCGCCTCGCCGCGCACCCGCGCGGCGGGGAGCGAGCGGGGCGGGGCGGCCGCCGGCGCAGGCCCGCGGCGCGGGCGCGCGGGGGCGGACGGCACGCTGGGGAAAACACACCGGTCGACTGACCGGTTTCCGCGCACAGTTCCGCTTCTTTTCAGCCAACTTCCAGGGGTGGCTCATCTCCCCCCCTCACC
>NZ_QHJH01000321.1 GCF_003947455.1 Streptomyces sp. WAC 04229
CCCCAGGACCCTGCGGCCACTCCCGAGGCGCCGGCCGCCGCTCCGCCCGCCCAGGCACCGGCTGCGGCGGCGCCCCAGGGCCACACACCGCCCGACGCCTCCTGGCCCCCGCCCCCGCCGCCGCCCGGCACCCCGTCGTACGGCGGAGGCGGCGGTGACGCCGGTCACGGCGGGCAGGGCGGTCACGGCGGTCACGGCTTCGGCCAAGGCCCGGGCGACGGTACGGGAGGCAGCGGCTGGGGAGCCTCGTACCAGCAGTCCCCCGCGCCCAAGCCGGGCCGCGGCCGAGGCGGCGTGCTCGTCGGAATCCTGGTCGCGGCGCTGGTCGCGGGCGGTCTGGGCGGCGGCCTCGGCTACACCCTGGCCAAGAACAACGACGACAGCGGCTCCACGACCGTCTCCGCGTCCGACACCGGCGGCTCCGTCAAGCGCGAGGCGGGCACGGTGGCCGGTGTGTCCAACAAGGCGCTGCCCAGCACGGTCACCATCCAGGCCGAGGGAAGCAACGGCGAGGGCGGCACCGGCACCGGCTTCGTCTTCGACAAGCAGGGCCACATCGTCACCAACAACCACGTGGTGGCGGAGGCGGTCGACGGCGGCAAGCTCAGCGCGACCTTCCCCGACGGCAAGAAGTACGACGCCGAGGTGGTCGGCAACGCGCAGGGGTACGACGTCGCGGTCATCAAGCTGGAGAACGCCCCGTCCGACCTGAACCCGCTCCCCCTCGGCGACTCCGACAAGGTCGCCGTGGGCGACTCGACGATCGCCATCGGCGCCCCCTTCGGCCTGTCCAACACGGTCACCACGGGCATCATCAGCGCCAAGAACCGCCCCGTGGCCTCCAGCGACGGCGGCGCGGACAGCAAGGCGTCCTACATGAGCGCCCTCCAGACCGACGCGTCGATCAACCCGGGCAACTCCGGCGGCCCGCTGCTGGACGCCCAGGGCAACGTCATCGGCATCAACTCCGCGATCCAGTCCACGAGCAACGGCGGCTTCGGCACCGGCCAGGCCGGCTCCATCGGCCTGGGCTTCGCGATCCCGGTCAACCAGGCGAAGTTCGTCGCCCAGCAGCTGATCAAGACCGGCAAGCCCGTCTACGCGAAGATCGGCGCCTCGGTCTCCCTGGAGGAGACGACGAACGGCGCGAAGCTCACCGAGCAGGGCGTGGGCGGCTCCGACCCCGTCGAGGCGGGCGGCCCGGCGGCCGACGCGGGCCTCAAGCCGGGCGACGTCATCACCAAGCTCGACGACCGGGTGATCGACAGCGGCCCGACCCTGATCGGCGAGATCTGGACCCACAAGCCCGGCGACGAGGTCACGGTCACCTACGAGCGCGGCGGCAAGCAGCACACCACCGAACTCACCCTCGGCTCCAAGCTGGGCGACGACTGACCCACACCCCCGGACCGACCCGCTACCCTGGTCCCGCGCCACGATCACGACCGGCGCGGGGTGGGTTGCCCGAGCGGCCTAAGGGAACGGTCTTGAAAACCGTCGTGGCAGCGATGTCACCGTGGGTTCAAATCCCACACCCACCGCAGTGATACGGCCCCTGACCAGGCGTTACGGTCGGGGGCCGTTGGCGTGTGCGCTGCCCGCCGTGCACCGCCGTTCCCCGCGGTTTCCCGGCCGATCGGGCACGGAAGGGGCACGCGCGTTGAGGTCTCAAGACCCGCTGCGAGGAGTGCGTGCCAGGAGGCCGGTGCCAGAGAACGGGATATCTGCCGTGAGGGACAGTGGACTGATACCGAGGTCGGCGGCGATCTCCGGAGCCATGTGCATGGTTTCCATGGCCCATTCGTCCTCGTCCTCCTCGCTCTCGGTTGCCGCATCCCAAGTCGTGGCCAGCCCCAGGGCCTCTCGGCAGGAGCGTTCATAGGGCAGCGGTTCACCGAGTGTCAGATAGTGATCCTCGCCGTCGCCGGTCTCGCAGTAACGGCGTACGACCGCCCCATGCTCTGCGATCAGCCACGCCGACCCGTCACCCTGCGCGCCGTAGTAATAGGCCTGCGCTCGTCCGTAACGAGCGCTCAGTGCCTCGCACAGGCGCAGCACATCATCCGAGCGTTCGGTGTCGCAGGGATCGCACCATCGTCCGATAACCAGGGTCCACCCGTTGAGTGCCGGGCTCACGTACACCCGACCAGTCCTCTCGGTTCCGGAATGGCTGTCCTCGTCGACGGCTTCTTCAGCGTCGCCGAAAGAGACAGGTACCGGGTCCGTCAGCCCCAGTAGGGACATGACTCCGAGCTGATCCTGGGTCGGTACCGCAATCCAACGGAGCCAGCACGTCAGAAATGGCCTGGGCAGCAGATCAGGAGCCGATGTAGTCACGGTGGCACGCTTGCACACGCTTCCGACAAGCTGAAGCCTCGACGTAGAGAACCAAGCCCGTCAGCGGCTGATCGGAATCTCGTACACGATCTCGCAGTGCGCGGCCGGCACCACGATGTCCGCCGTCTCGACCGGCCGCCCCTGGTCGCTGCAGTACGTCCGCCGGATGTGCGTGACGAGAGCGGCCTTCTGGATTCCGAGCAGCGACGCCTCCTCTGCGGTCGCCTGCCTGGGCTCGGGCTGCTCCACGGCATGGCTGACGGTGATCCCGATGGCGGCCATCCGATTCACGACGCCTGCGCCAGCGTGGGGACCCCCCTCGGGGAGGACGACGAGAGTGCCTGCGGTGAGGTCGTACGGCTCCCAACTGGTCGAGAGCTGCACGGGCCTGCCGTCGGCCAGAAACTCGTAAGCGGTCCGGACGCACAGCTCGCCCTCGGCGATCCCGAGCCGGGCGGCGATCTCCGCCGGGGCCGGCACCTTGGCGTCGGTCCTGCTCTCCCAATCCCCCTGCCTACCGACGGGCCTTCATGTCCGCCCGGAAAGGCGACCCTTCGGGCTGCTCACGCGCCGACGACCGCACCACGCGCACGCGCTGCCGGGGCTCGGCGACGTAGGTGCCCGAACCGGCTCGGCCTTCCAGCACGCCCTGGGAGATCAGCAGCTCCTGAGCCCCGGTCGACGTACCGGTGATCTACGAGACGTGCGTCTGATCCTGCCACCCCGCGCCGGACCACTCCACGCGACCGGTGGTGAAGCGGTGAGTAACTGGGCCCCTGGGGGTGCGCTGGCATCCAACGTCGAGATCACGGCCGCCACGGTTCTGCTAGGCGACGTCATCCAAGTCGGCGGTCGGGCCTGCCGGGTGAGTGACCTATTCCAGTTGCGCCAGGGGGCGAAGCAGCTCCTGTTCGAGTCGGGAGAGCTGCTGACCATAAACGGGCGGACCCGGCTCGTCGCCGTGCGGATGACGAGAAGGCGGTGACACAGTCCCGGACCTCCCGCCGCCTCGTCGTCGCCAACGACCTGAGACGCCAGATCACGACTGGCCGCACCGGGCCCGGTGAACGGCTCCCGTCTGAGTCCGCCCTGGCCGACCGGTACAAGGTCGCACGGCCACAGTGCGAAGCGCCCTCGCCGTACTCCAGGGAGAAGGCCTCGTCGAGAAGATCCACGGCAAGGGCAACTTCGTCCGCCGCCCGCCGCGCAAGATCACGTACGTCTGTGGATGGGGCACCCCGGATCCTCGGACTGCCGCAGACGTGGACCTGCGCGTGACGGTCCGAACTACGGCACTGCCCGCGCGGGGGCACCTGACCCCGCTTCTGAAGGTGGGGGACGGAAGCCCACTGTCCGAATTCCTCCGACTCAGCTACGAGGGAGAGTCCCCACACCGCTTGGCCCGCGTCTACGTACCGCGAGACCTGGCACCGATCACGGCGCTCGGCGACCAGTCCTCAAGGGCCTGGGCGGGGCTCGCTTTCTCTGTGCCGGACCCGCCGCCGGCCGAGGTGCACGAGAGGGTGTCAGCCCGTCTCCCAACGCCGGATGAGGCGTCGACCCTGCGGATCAACACAGCCTTGGCCGTCCTCGCGATCACTCGCGTTGCGGCAGACAACGCCGGGCGAGTCATTGAGGCGGCACTACTGGTGTTCCCTGGGGGGCGTGTCGACGCCGTCTTCAGCACCCACGACGTGATCGAAGAAGGGCGGGCGCACAGATGACGCCGCAGAACGAACTACGACTCCTCCGGTGGTCGGGCCCGGACGGCAAGCCCTGCCACCTGAGCACCGATGACAGCGGCGGCTACATGTCCCGCCTGGCGGACAACATCGAAGCGGTACAACTCGTGATGGCAACCGATCTTCTGGAGCGGGCCGTGGGAGTCCTCGGCGACCAGGACGCCGGCCGCGATGACCTTCGGCTCATGCTGACCGAAGTGACCCGAACCCTACGAGACGTGGTCCCCGCGGCAACCAGCCGCGGTCACCTCCTGGCGGTGAGCGAGCTCCAGTTCTAAGAGGTCGTTTTCTCCCATTGTTTCATCCCTGAGTATGCCGTTTTGTCTGTGGTGTCGGATCGCGCCAGGAGGTGGTGCTCTCGCTGGTGAGGCGGCGGGCCATGAGGTCGGTCATGGCGATATGGA
>NZ_QHJH01000322.1 GCF_003947455.1 Streptomyces sp. WAC 04229
GGGTGGGCAAGGCGCCTCTGCCGTTTCTCCCGTGGCCGCACCGGCATCCGTGGCCGTCCCGGGGAGCGGGGCCGAAGTCGTGCTGCGGGGGCGAAGTCGTGCGGCCTGGCAGAAGTCGTGCAGCGGCGCTGAAGTCGTGCGGCGGGGGCGGCTGTCGGGGCGTACGGTCGAAGACATGCGCATTGTCATCGCTGGTGGTCATGGTCAGATCGCGCTGCGGCTGGAGCGGTTGCTCGCCGCGCGCGGCGACGAGGTGGCGGGCATCATCCGCAAGGCCGAGCAGGCCGACGATCTCCGCGCGGCCGGTGCCGAACCGGTCGTGCTCGATCTGGAGTCGGCCTCACTGGAGGAGGTCGCGGAGTGCCTGCGGGGCGCCGACGCGGCGGTCTTCGCCGCGGGGGCGGGTCCGGGGAGCGGGGTGGCCCGCAAGGACACGGTGGACAAGTCGGCGGCGGTCCTCTTCGCGGACGCGGCGGTCCGGGCGGGCGTGCGGCGCTTCGTGGTCGTGTCCTCCATGGGCGCCGACCCCACGCACCAGGGCGACGAGATCTTCGACGTCTACCTGCGCGCCAAGGGCGAGGCCGACGCGCACGTGCGCTCACTGGACGAGCTGGACTGGACGATCCTGCGCCCCGGCATGCTGACGGACGACGCGGGCACCGGCCTCGTACGGCTGGAGGCCCACACCGGCCGCGGCCCCGTCCCGCGCGACGACGTGGCCGCGGCCCTGGCCGAACTGGTGGACACCCCGGCGACGCACGGCCTGACCCTGGAGCTGATCAGCGGTTCGACACCGGTGTCGGTGGCGGTGAAGTCGGTGGCCGGGAACTGAGGCGGGCTCCCTGGCCGGGCGGGGCGAACGGGTCGCGGGGAGGCAGGAGGCGCCGGGCGGACGCGGGACGCGGTCAGAACAGGGGCAGCTGTCCGGGGAAGTCGGGGACGACGTACCCGTCCAAGGACGGCTGCGCCGCGCCGAGTTGCGCCGTCCGCCGTGATCCCGGACAGGACACCAGCTCGCCGCCGCCCCGCGCTCCGGGCGGGTCATGGCGCGCGTACCGCCCCGCGACGACGGCGATCTCGCGACGGCACTCGGGGCACATTCTGCGACGGGAGGACGAGGCCATGGCCCCAGTCTGCCCGCAACGCACGCCCGCCGGGCGGCCACGGGCGCGGGCCTCTTGGGCGAGGCACATGACGAAGGGCCTCTGATGTCCGGCGAGCGCTCATGTGTACGGCTCGGCCGGAGAGCACTCTCGGAGACGGCGCGACAGTTTGATTCAATGACCCTCATGGTGACGGACGGCACATTCCTGGGACCGTTGGAACTGGTCAGCGGACGTTGGGGAGTCGGAGACGCCACGCGATCCGACGCCCACTGGGTGGAGTTTCGTCCGGACGGGCTCCACCAGCACGAGCCAGGCTCAGAGGGACGGCTCATCCCGTGGTCCAGGATCATGACCGGCATCTGGTTCAGCTGGGGGAAACACTCCTGGAGCTCGAACAGCAGGGGCATGTACACGCTGAGAGGAAGGGTCGCCGGGAGCAGCGGCGGCTGGATGCACATGACGCTGCGCCACCCGTACGAGAACCACCCACTCCGCTTCGACCAGCACACCCGCCCGTATCGGGCGGTGGATGCCCTCCGGCTGGAGAGCCTGCTGCGGCAGCTCGTCGACGAGGGACAGCTCCACCTGCTCGGCGACCCGGAATGGGTGGGCCGCGCCGTGGCACACCTGACCGGCGGGAAGAACAGCTGGCTCACGAACCGAGCGCTGCAACGGGTGGCGACGGAGGCCATAGCAGCAGCCGGCCCCGGCCGGTCCTGACGACGCCCCCGGCCTGCACTCTTCGTCGGTCCGTGAACGCCGAAAGGGTCTGCGACCAGCATTGCTGCTGGTCGCAGACCCTTTCGGTCTTGTGGCGGCGCCAGGATTCGAACCTGGGAAGGCTGAGCCGGCAGATTTACAGTCTGCTCCCTTTGG
This sequence comes from Streptomyces sp. WAC 04229, assembly GCF_003947455.1. Classification (GTDB taxonomy): domain Bacteria; phylum Actinomycetota; class Actinomycetes; order Streptomycetales; family Streptomycetaceae; genus Streptomyces. Next base: position 1,983 of record NZ_QHJH01000322.1, read on the forward strand.
CCGCTCGGGCACACCGCCGGGGTTTGCTGCCTGGCGAGCCGCTTTTCGGCGGCGCTCCGTGGCAACGACGTAAACAATACCTGATGTGGCGGGGTGCTTCGCCACCCGATTGATCGCCGCTCGGGGGTCGGCGGGTGGCTAGGCTGGTCCGGATGCGGCCGAGGGACCCTGGGAGGGCTCGGCGGCCGCCGACACATGCCGGTACGGGCCCATACCGGGCCGACACGCACCCAGATACAAGGAGCCACAGGACATGGCCGACTCCAGTTTCGACATCGTCTCGAAGGTCGAGCGGCAGGAGGTCGACAACGCCCTCAACCAGGCCGCCAAGGAGATCTCGCAGCGCTACGACTTCAAGGGCGTGGGCGCCTCGATCTCGTGGTCCGGCGAGAAGATCCTCATGGAGGCCAACTCCGAGGACCGGGTGAGTGCCGTCCTCGACGTCTTCCAGTCAAAGCTGATCAAGCGCGGCATTTCGCTGAAGGCTCTGGACGCGGGCGAGCCGCAGCTCTCCGGCAAGGAGTACAAGATCTTCGCGTCGATCGAGGAGGGCATCTCCCAGGAGAACGCGAAGAAGGTGGCCAAGCTCATCCGCGACGAGGGCCCCAAGGGCGTGAAGGCCCAGGTGCAGGGTGAGGAGCTGCGGGTCTCGTCGAAGAGCCGTGACGACCTGCAGACCGTCATCACCCTGCTGAAGGGCCAGGACTTCGACTTCGCGCTGCAGTTCGTCAACTACCGGTGAGTTGCTACGGACGGCAGGGGTGGGCGCCCGGCGGCGCCCACCCCTGCCGTCTGCGGTTCACGCGCGTGCGGTCGCGTTCAGTCGCGTGAGTTGCCGAAGAGAAGCCGGTAGGCGATCAGGAGCACCAGTGCGCCGCCGATGGCCGCCGCCCAGGTGGCGCCGTCATAGAAGTCCTTGCTGATCGGGTGGTCCAGCCAGCGGGCCGATATCCAGCCGCCGATGAACGCCCCCGCAATGCCGATCACGGTCGTGCCGATCAGCCCTCCGGGGTCCCGTCCCGGCAACAGGAACTTGGCGATGGCCCCGGCCAACAGTCCCAGGATGATCCAGCTGATGACGGTCATGCCGTGACCCTGCCCTTTCTCGCTGCGCCTGCACCTTCCCGGTGCTGTGGGCTCTTTCCTTCGCGGTGTTCATGTCCTCTTGGCGGGGAGGACGTTGCGAGCGCGTCCGGTGGTTGCGCTGATCAGTATGGTGCGACCCATGACACCTGCGGGTTCTGAGCTGCGTCGCACGCTGGGTGTGGGCGACACCGTCGTCGTCGGGCTCGGCGCGATGATCGGCGCCGGGATCTTCGCCGCCCTGGCTCCGGCGGCGCGCGCGGGCGGGTCGGGGTTGCTGATCGGCCTCGCGATGGCGGCCGTGGTGGCCTACTGCAACGCCATGTCCTCGGCGTGGCTGGCCGCCCGCCATCCGGTTTCGGGCGGCACGTACGTCTACGGGCGCGAGCGGCTCGGGGAGTTCTGGGGATACCTCGCGGGCTGGTCGTTCATCGTCGGGAAGACGGCCTCCTGTGCTGCCATGGCGCTCACCGTGGGCGCCTACGTCTGGCCGGATGGGGCGCATGTGGTGGCGGTCGCGGCCGTGGTGGCGCTGACCGCGGTGAACTACGGCGGCATTCAGAAGTCCGCGTGGCTGACGCGGGTGATCGTGGCGGTCGTCCTGGCTGTCCTCGCTTCCGTGGTGGTGGTCTGCCTGGGGTCGGGGCGGTCCGATGCCGGGCGGCTGGACATCGGGGTGTCGGAGGGCGCCGGCGGGGTACTGGAGGCGGCCGGGCTGCTGTTCTTCGCGTTCGCGGGGTACGCCCGGATCGCGACCCTCGGTGAGGAGGTGCGGGATCCTCGGCGCACCATTCCCCGCGCGATCCCGCTGGCCCTGGGGATCACGCTGGCGGTGTACGTGTGTGTCGCGGTGGCCGTCCTCTCCGTGCTGGGCCCGGTGGGGCTGGGGCAGGCCCCGGCGCCGCTGGCGGACGCGGTGCGGGCGGCCGGTGTGCCGGGGCTCGTACCGGTCGTGCGAGTGGGCGCGGCGCTGGCGGCGCTGGGATCGCTGCTGGCGTTGATCCTGGGTGTGTCACGGACGACGCTCGCCATGGCCCGGGACCGTCATCTGCCCGAAGCGCTGGCCGCGGTGCATCCGCGTTTTCAGGTGCCGCACCGGGCCGAGCTGGCCGTGGGCGCGGTCGTCGCCGTCCTGGCTGCCACGGTGGACGTGCGGGACGCGATCGGCTTCTCCTCCTTCGGTGTGCTCGTGTACTACGCGGTGGCCAACGCGTCGGCCTGCACGCTCGGCCGGTCGAGGGCGTCGCGGGTGGTACCGGCGCTGGGTCTGATCGGGTGCGTGGTGCTCGCCTTCTCGCTTCCGGCGGTGTCGGTCGTCGTGGGTGTGGGTGTGCTGGCGGTGGGTGTCGTCGCGTACGGCGTGCGGGGGCAGCAGGTCTCGCGGTAGGTGGC
>NZ_QHJH01000323.1 GCF_003947455.1 Streptomyces sp. WAC 04229
CCCGCAGAGCGCCGCCGGCTCCTCACCGAGGTCGCTCCTCAGCACGCCGCGCACTGGCAGGACGCGGTAGGCGGAGGCGTGGTAGCCGAAGTCCTGCCAGTGCGCGGCGTGCTGAGGAGCGACCTCGGTGAGGAGCCGGCGGCGCTCTGCGGGTTCGTCGGCGTCGGGCACGGTCTGGGCGGTGCCGGGGACGGTGTACCCCTCGGGGTCGATCAGGCGCATCTCAGGCACGGGGGTCCCCTCGGGAGATGGGTGGGGCTTGGATACCTCCACAGTACCGGGATAAACATGGCAATGCAATGCGTATTCCGGGGTTGGTGGACACGAGAAAGGGGCCCGACCCGAAGACCAGACCCCTCAAGCGGCACCGCGGCTACCTCAGAAAGGAGGTTCCGAATCGCCTCCCGACCCCCAACCGCCCGTCGCCGGCCCCGTACCCGGCACACCCGACGCCCACGGATCCTCACGCCCCTCCCGCGACGTCTGACGGCTCGTCTCCTGGTACTGCTGCCGGCCGCCACCCGAACTGGTCTTCGTCACCTTCGCCGTCGCCGACCGGAGACTGACCCCGATCTCCTCGACATCGAGTTCGTACACCGTCCGCTTGACGTTCTGCTTGTCCTCGTACGACCGCTGCTTCAGCCGGCCCTGCACGATGACCCGCATGCCGCGCTGCAAGGACTCCGCGACATTTTCTGCGGCCTGCCGCCACACCGAGCAGGTGAGGAAGAGGCTCTCGCCGTCCTTCCACTCGTTGGTCTGCCGGTCGAACGTCCTCGGCGTGGACGCCACCCGGAACTTCGCCACCGCCGCCCCGGCCGGGGTGAACCTCAGCTCGGGGTCATCGACGAGGTTCCCGCATACCGTGATCACAGTCTCGCCGCTCATGCTGCTTCTCCCATCTCGTTCTTCGTCAGGTTCTTGTCGCGGTACGCCCACGCCCGCCGCCACAACCGTCGGCCGTCCGCCGCCGCCCTCTGCTGCAACCGGTGCCACTGGCGTTCCGCAGCCTCCGGGGTCATCTCCAGCCGGGCCGCGATCTGCTCCGTCGTGTCCGTCGTCCACTCGAACAGGTGCTGGAGGACTTCCCGCCGCTCGGTACGTCCGAGGATTACGGACTCCCCCATCAGCCAGCGCGCGGCCAGGTTCTCCCCGTCCGTGGCGGCCGGCGCGGGAGCATCGGTCTGCGGTACCGCGGTCGGGTCATCGATCGTGTCGTCATCCCACGCCAGCGGACCGTGGAACCCCTGCCGGTCAGCCGCCCGCCTGGTCCGCTCGGCGACCCAGTCAGGGACATCGTGCGCGGACGGGTCGGCGTCCCACCACATTCCGTACAGGCCCCTGACAGCTCGTGCCATCCGCGCCGTGCCCTTGTCGGAAGCCACCGCCTTCTGGAAGTACGTCTTCCTGAAGCCCAGCTGGCGGGCCATCGCTGCCCGCGGAAAGCCCCGCGTCTCCATGGCCTGCACACGGCGCAGGGTCCCAGTCGCGTCCACCCGGGACGGGTCGGGCAGATCGTCCAAGGTCGGCCAGAACGCCAGGATCAGTTCCGCCGGCTCGGTCTCGAACTTCTCCCCCGGCGGGAACCCGTTCGAGCCGAACAGCAAGTGATCCAGGTGGTGGGCGGACAATCCGAGGCGCTTCTCGAGGGCTCTGATGGGCATTCCTGCCGCTCGCATCCGGTTCACGTGATCACGGACGGGTTGGGCGTCCACGAACGGCTGCTTCCACTGACCGAGAGCCTGCAAGCGGCGCCGTCGGGTCTGCATGTGGGCGTTGGCTCGCTTCTGTGCCGGTGTGCGGGTGCTCATGCCGCCACCTCCTGCGCGACCGCACGCGCCGAAGCCGCGATCAGGTCGTTGACCCGGTTCACCGTCTGCACGTTCGTCGACAACGCCTCCGCCAACTCCACCCCCTCCAAGCCCTGCGCCCGCAGCGCCACAAACTCCTCCAACCGGTCCCGGAACATCCGCTCCGCCACATTCCGGGTCCGGCCGACCGTCATCCCCGCCTGCCGCCGGTGCACGGCCAGACGCTCCTTCTCCGTCATCCCGCCCAGCACGCCGTGGTCCTGACCCGTGTTCAGCGCCCAGGAGCGGCAGGTGGTGAGGACGGCGCACCGGCGGCAGATCCGCTTGGCGTCGGCGGCCTGGACGCGGGCGTTGGCGTTGTCGCCGACGGGAAACCACAGGTTCGGGTCGGGGTGGGTGCGGCATTCGGCGTCGTCGCGCCAGTCGCCGCTGTCGGCGGGGGCGTGGCGGGGGTTCGTAGCCGGTGTTCTGCCGAGGCTGGTTGTGGTGGTCATCGGGTGGCTCCGGGAAGGGTGTAGAGGCGGATGATCGCGCCGGGTGCGGGGAGGGCTTCGGGGTGCTCGCCGGGGTAGACCTTGCGGCTGTGGGACTCGATGACGCGGCCGTCGTCTTCCCATGCCTTGGCGGCGGTGATGGCGTCGTATGTAGATCGTTCGAGTTTGTCGAGGTCGGGGCTGACGGCGGGGTAGGTGCGGCGGCGCTTGGGGGCGTTGACGGGCTTGGGCATGGTGAAGGTGACGTCTGCGCGTACCGGGCCGGCCAGGGGGTGGGCGTCGCCGCGGAGTAAGGCGGTGGTGATGGCGTCTGTGACGGCTTCCCGCCAGGGCTTGACCTTCTTGGAGGACTCCCGCATGAGGGGGATGGCTTTGCCGGTTCGGCGGCTTCGTCCCCATCCGACGGGGGTTTTGCTGCCTTGGGGGCCGGCGAGTCCGTAGACGGTGACGGTGAGGGCGGGTTCGGGGGCCCAGTTGTAGGCGGTGGTGTGGTTGGGGGCGAGGGTGGTCATGTGGTGGGCTCCAGGGGTTGTCCGCGTCGGAGGTAGGTGGCGTGGCCGGGTGGGTGGTTACTGGGCTGCGCGTCTGCGAGCTGCCGCTTCTTTTCCGCGGCGGCGTCGGCATTCGCGGCAGTGCCGGCGGCCGCGGTTGTCCACGTAGAGGTTTGGGCCGGAAAGCGGGTGACCGTGGATGCAGTCGGTCTGTGCTGCTTGGCGTGCTGCGAATCCGCGGGAGCGCAGGAGGTTGATCCGGCCCGTGACGGCTTCAAGGTGTTCGGGATTGACGCACAGCGTGTTGCGGCAAAGGTGGTCTATCTGCAAGCCCTCGGGTATCGCGCCCTTGGCCGTCTCGTAGGCGAGCCGGTGTGCATATCGGGTGCCGATCTTGCCGTACCTGCCGTTGGTGCAGCCGGTCCAGATCCAGCATTGCCCCAGGGAGGGCCGGTCCTCGGGGATAGGGCCGTTGCGGTTGGTTCGGGCGGCAAGCGCGTCGGCGGGGTTTCGGTACAAGGCTGGCGGCGCGAGGGGGTCCCCGTAGGTGCGAAGTCGGTTGTAGTGCGTCCAGCAGAGCCTTTTCGCCTGTGCTGGCTTGTTGCATCCGTCGACTTGGCAGGGCTTGGTCCTGCCCGACGGCTTGGGTGGGTTCTTGCGCAGCTTCTCGGACTCGCAGGCTCGGCAGTAGGCGGTGAGGACTAGGCCGCCGGGCTTACGGGTTCTGAAGGAACTGGCGGGCTTGGTTTCCTGGCACCTGGGGCAGCGCTTGGCCTGCGGCAGAGCTGTTCGTGTGAGCGATGCGCTGATCTTTTCTCGCTGCTCGGCGGGCATTCGCTGTCCCTTGGCGGGCATGGTCACTCCTCTGCGGTCATCGGGTGGGTTCGGGGAGGTGGAGGTCTCGGGCCAGGCCGACTCGGATGTCGAGGGCGATGGCTTCGTTGTTGAGGAATCGGACGACGGTGGCGAGGCGTTGGCGGTGGGCGGCGAGGTCGTTTTCGGCGGAGATGAGGTCGGGGTGCCGGGTGGCGAGCTGGTCGGCGAGGACGGTCTCGTAGGCGGCCTGGTCAGGCATGGGGGTGCTCCCGTTCCCAGGGCCCGTAGCCGATGCCGAGGGCGAAGGCGACCTTCTGCGCGGCGCGGACGTCGTCGCAGGGCCAGGGGTCGCAGTCTCGCGAGCAGTGGCGTCCGGTTTCGTCGGGGCGGTGGAGGAGGGCGGCGTCGGCGAACCAGAGGCAGAGTTCGCCTTCGAGGTAGCCGCCCTGGCGTCGGAGGGTTTCGGCGGCGGTGAGGAGTTCGGCGCGGGGGCTGGTGGGGCCGATGTCGGCGGCGGGCGTGCTGTAGAGGGCTTCGAGGTCGGTCACGGCTCGGGGTGTCCTTTCGGTGTCTCCTGGTCGGCGCGGGCGGCGGCTGCGGTGGACGGCGACGTGAGGACGTATTCGTGGATGGCGCCCATGGGGCAGATGGCCTGCCAGCGGAGGGTGCGGGTGGCCAGCGTGTAGTGGAGGGTGCTGCCGTCGTGGAGGGGCCGGGTGGCGGTGCCGTCGCGGTGGTCTCGCCAGGCTTGGATGTGGGGGGTGGTGATGCCGGCGAGGCGGGCGGCGAGGACGGCGAAGCCTTGGGTGTCGGTCATGAAGTCGCGGGGCCGGCGTTCGAGG
>NZ_QHJH01000324.1 GCF_003947455.1 Streptomyces sp. WAC 04229
GGTCAGGGGGGCGTTCATCGGTGGGTTCCTTCTGGGGGCGGCGGTCGGTGAGGGTGGCGGTGGATACAGAAAGCCCCCGGGTACGACCCGGGGGCTTTCCTGGTCGCTGGGTCGGTCAGTCGTCGTCCGTGTCGTTCTGCGACATCTCGTTGAAGTAGATCGCCGCGAAACGGATGGCTGCGTTCTCGCTGAGGCCGGCCTTCTTCAGGCCTTCGATCAGCTCAGCCATGTGGAGCATCGCCTGGTCCATGTGCGTCATCTTCAGGTCCGGGAACTCGTCCGGCTGCATCAGGAACCTCACCGCTGTTGGTTGCCGCGTAGGTTCCATCATCGCCCTTCACGAGCTTGTCTTGCAGCCCCAGGCGGGCGCAGAGGTCGCGGAAGGTGCGGTCGGACTTGTCGTAGCCGGCCTTCGCCATGAGGGGGTACACCTCGGACGGCTTGGCGGGCCTGCCGAGGGAGGCGAACAGTTCGATGGCGAGCTGCTCCGGGGTCTTGGGGGTGACACGGGTCTTGGCGAGTTCGATCGCGGCGTCCTGGGCGGCGACGCGTTCCAGCTCTTCGTCGTCGAGCATGGCCTCGGTGAGGCGGGGGATCTCGGTGGAGGCGCCGCGGGCTTCGACGGGGTAGCCGTCGTCGTCGACCGCGTGACCGAGGAGGACTGCGTACGGCTCGGGCTTGGGCCAGGACTGGTAGAGCTCCCACACGCTCTCGTGCATGCGGTCGGGTCCGACGTTGCCGTAGGCGTCGCCGCGGAGGTTGGGGATGCAGCGGGCCCAACGCTGGCCGTAGGCGAGGCCGGCGGCGCGGGCGGAGACTTCGTCGAGGGTGGGGCGGCTGGAGGACAGCTGGCGGGCGGCGTCCATGAACAGGGTCTGCATGCGCTGGTGGTCGCTGCTGCCCTCTTGGAAGGCTTCGGCCATGGTGGCGTAGGCCTTGGCGGGGGCGGGCTGGTAGGGGCCCTTGGTGGCGCTCATGTAGACGACGGTTCCGGGGTCGGTGAAGAGGGCCATGTCGGGGGCGCCGTAGCCGGGGAACAGCATGTCGAGCTCGGATGCGTTGTTGGTGCGCAGGCCGATACGGCCGGGGGTGAGTTCGTCCATGGCGGCGGTGATGTAGTCGCGGGTGGCGCGCAGTCCGGTGTTGGAGACGCGGACGTTGACGGAGCGGCCTTCTTCGATGATGAAGTCGATGCCTTCGAGGACGTCGTCGGGCATGGACTTCGTCTCGTCGACTCGGATGTGGATGGCGGGGATCTCGGGGCGGGCGGGCAGGTTGTCGATGTCCTCGTCCTCGAGGAGGTCGGAGTATTCGGTCTTGCGGGCGGCGATGACCTGGCGGGCGGCGCGGACCATGAGGCGGCATTCGTCTTCGTTGGTGGCGGGCCAGTCGATGAGGGGGACGCCGATGCCGTACCGCAGGTAGGGGTTGATGAAGACCGCGGACATCTTCGCGGAGGTATCCATGTCCCAGACGAGGGCGTCGATGCAGCGGACCAGGCCGAGGCCGAGGGTCTTCATGAGGGCGGTCTTGCCGGAGCCCTGGGCGCCGATCGCGATGAACCCTTCGTCTTTCAGGCTGAGGCCTGCTTCCTGGCCGGTGCCGATGACGCCGAACCCGACGGGCTTGTTGATGGTGGTGGGGGTGAGCCCGGGGTAGGGGATGGCGCCGGCCATCATGTTCTTGCGGGTGATCGCGATGAAGACGACGTTGCGGGGGACGTCGGGGCCGCCGGCGGAAAAGGCGACACCGCCCCCCTTGGGGAGGTGGAGTGCGCCGGCGAGTTCCGCTTCGTAGCCGCGGAGGGCGTCGATGTTGAGGTGGGCGGGGAGGGTGACCTTGACGGTTTCGCCGGCGCCGGACGGCCAGCGGTCGACGATGGGGTCGGCGACGGCGCCTTCGATGCCGCAGATGTTGTAGAGGAGCTGCGCCCAGCCATCCTGAGCGGTTTTGATCTGCTCGCCCTCCTCAAGGCGCCGATAGAACTCCTTTTCTGCTTCTCGGGTGGTCTCGCCCCACTTGTCCATGCCGATGTTCACGGCTGCGCCGGCTCCCCAGATGGTGGTGCCGACGGCCATGGTGGTGAGGGTGGGCTGGGTGGCGAGGGCGTAGGAGAGCCAGCCGGTGGTGGCCATCCAGGTGGAGGCGCGGGCGACGAGGACGCGCCGCCAGGAGCCGCGGGCCTTTTCGTAGAGGACTGCTACGCCGGTGGCGACGGCGCCGGTGGTGGCGCCGGCCTGCCAGGGGATGTCGGCGAGGGGTGCGACGAGGGCGCTGGCGCAGGCGAGTTCGGCGCCCCATGCAGTGAGCCGGCCGGGAGTGACGGCGTCGCGGCTGAAGTCCCACCGCTTGGGCTTGTCGGAGATGGTTTCGAGGCCAGCGGGGACCTCGGTCTTGGTCTTGGTCATCAGACGACGTCCCACTTCTTCTCGGCGTTGGCGCCCTTGCGGGGCTTGGCGTTGAGCCTCAGTTCACGGTCGTGGGCGCGCTGGGCTGCCTTGATGGCCTTGCGGAGTTCCGCGGCGACGTTCTTGACCTTGGATGCGGTGGCGCGGACGGTGTCGTCGACGACGCTCTCGGTGGGCCAGGTGTTGGCCATGCGCCGGTAGAGCTTGTTGACGGAGTCGGCGACGATGTCGACTCCGTGGGCGGTGCCGGCGACTTCGGACAGGCAGGTGACCATGTGGCCGCGGTCGAAGCCCTTCATCAGGTTGATGAGCTTCTTGGTGCTCTCCCCGGAGGCGGGCACGAGCTTCCCAGTGCTGTTCGTACTGCTGCCCGCGGGGAGGGCGAGGCGGGCCTGCCCGGCGGACGTGATCGCGGCGCGGAGCTTCGCGGCATCTAGGGTGCCGGCGGCGTTGCGGATGTTCCACCGCTCCTCGCCGATGCGGGGCGCCATGACGCGGTGGATGTCGTCGCGGTGGGCCTGCACGAACACGACGATGATCGTGTCGGCCATGCGGGCGGCGGTTAGTGCGGCGACGGCCGCGTTGTTGAGGTGCTTGATCACGGACGGGTGGAGGGGGGCGGTCTTCTGGAGGGCGTTCGCTGCTTCGCGGACGGCGAGGGCGAGGTTGCGGCACAGGTTGGGGATCCCAGCGAGTTCCACCACGTGGTCGGCCATGTCGGCGTCCGCGTCGCCGTGGAGGCCGTTGGCGAGCTGTTCGGCCATGGCGATGAGGAGCCGGTAGGCCTGGGTGCCGCGGACTTCGAGCTGCCGGGCGACCGCTACGCCGGCGGCGGTGGTGCCTGCGGGTGCGGTGGTGGCGATGGGGTAGGTCACGGGGGTGCTCCTTCGCTGCTCTGTTGATGCCGCGAGCGCGAGCATCTGTTCCTGCCGGCCGAGTTCGTAGTCGATCCGCTGGTTCTCGTAGCGGATCCGCTCGACCTTGACCCGGATCGGGTCGCCCATGGTTCCGTCGCGGGCTGCGTCCCGTTCGGCCTGCTTGCCTGCCGTGATGGCCTGCCGGCGGCGCTGCTTCTCTCGGCGGGCTTTGACGAGGGCGATGCGGTCTTCGTCGATGACTTCGCCGTCGATGACGTCGTCGGGGGCACGGTCCGGCTTGGGGGGCAGGCCGTCATCGACGATTTCGGCATCGAAGATCTCGTCGCCGGTGTGATTGCCGCCGTTGGGGGTGATGGGGGCGAGGCCGTCGCGGGCAGTGGACGACGTGGCGTCGTCACCGCTACTACCCTTGCTGTTCTTGGTCTTGCGGTTCTTGGTCTTCGGGTCGGTGATGGTCTTCCCGGTCTTGTCCTTGTGGCCGCGGCCGTGCCAGGGGCGGGTGTCGGAGTAGTCGCCGCTGTGGTCCTTCCGCGTCCTGGGGCTCTTCGGGCCCTTCGGGGTCTTGGGGTCCTTCGTGCCGGTGCCTGCCGCGTCCTTGCCGCGCTTGGGGTCCTTGTTGGTCTTGTTGCCGCGGTTCTTGTCGCGGTTGCGGAACTTGTCGGCGAGGCCCTTGCCTGCCTTGGACAGCTTGTCGGCGACCGGGTCCTTCACCTTCGGCTTGCGGTTCTTCCCGCCACCGCCCAGGCCAGTACCTCCTCCGCCTAGGCCCTTGCCGTGGCCGGGGCCCTTCGGCGTCTTGTGGCGGCCGTCGGCACCGGAACCGTTGGGCGTCCGGTGCCGTCCCGCTCCCCCGCCCGACCCGTTGCCGCGGCCACGGCCGCTTCCACCCCCGGAGCCGGACCGGTCACGGCCGGACTTCGAGCCGTCGGAACCGTTGCTGCCGGGGTCGTTGTTCGTGTTCTCGTCGTGCTCACGGCGCCGGGCGCGCCACATGGAGGCGGCGACGAGGGCGGGCAGGGTGACGCCGCCGACGATGGCTCCGATGGGGCCGGCGGTGAGGAATCCGATGCCGATGGCTGCGGTTTCGCCGCTCACGCTGTGTGAGATTGCGGCGTATCCGTTTCGTAGTGTGTTGTCGTTGTTGTTCTGGTT
>NZ_QHJH01000325.1 GCF_003947455.1 Streptomyces sp. WAC 04229
CACGGTGGGTTCGAGGGGGACGGCGTCCGCGGACGCCGCGGGGACGGCCGACGCCGGCGGCGGCAGACGTGGCGGTGCCGACACCGCGGGGATGGCGGTCCTCGGGGCGTGCGCGTCCTGGTCGCTGATCACGGCGGCGGCGCGCGACGGGCGCCCGGAGGGCGTGCTGCTCGCCGTGCTGGCGGTGGCCGCCGGTTACGCCGCGGGGCGGATCTGCGGGGCGCTGCTCCCGGTCGTCGCCCCGTCGGCCGCGGCGCTGGCCGGGGCGGCCCTCACGGTGGCGGTCCCGCATCTCGTGCCGGGACCGCGGATCACCGCACCGCTCGGGCACGCGGGTGCGACCGCCGCGTTGCTCGCGCTGTCGGCGGGTGCCGCGTGCTGCGGGGCATGGGCCGCCCGGACGGCCGTCGTGCGGGTGGCGTTGCGGCTGCTGGCCGTGGGGATCGCCGTGGCCGCGGCGGCGATCGGTTCGGCCGTGGGCTGCGTCGCGTGTGCCGTGGTGCTGGTGTGTTCCCTCGCGGCCGGCCGGATGCCCCGCGGCGCGGGGATCGCCGGGCTGGGTGCGGCCACGGGCGTGGTGGCGGGCCTGGGGTGGACGGTCGTGAGCGCATGGGCACCGGACGGTCTCGCCGCCGCCCTGGAGGGGCGGCTGACCGCCCATCGCGTGCAGCTGTGGCGCGACGCGCTGGAGCTGCTGCGCGCGGACGTGGTGTTCGGCGCGGGCCCGGGGCGTTTCGGCGCGCTGAGTCCGACCGCCGCCGGAACGCCGGTTCCGGACGGCAGGCCGCACTCGGCGCTCTGGCAGCAGGCCGCCGAACAGGGCGTCGTGGGCGTGGTGCTGCTCGGCGCGGCGTTCGGCTGGGTGCTGTACGCGCTGTGGCGCTCGCCCCGGCCCACGCCGGTCGTCCTCACCGCCGGCGTGGCTCTCACCGCGCTGGCCGCGATCGCCGTCGTCGGCAACGCGCTGAGCTTCACGGCGGTGTCGGTGGGCGCGGGGCTCCTCGCGGGGCTGGCCACGTCCCGCCCGCTCGCCGATGACGGTGCGCTCAGTGCGCGGGCTGCTCGGGTGCCTTCGGGCGCAGCCGGTCCGTGATGACCTGGACGGCCGCCTCCGCGTCGTCCACGGTGACCGTGAAGGTGTGCCCGTCGCCCAGCTTGAGGATCAGGCCCTCGCCGCGCCGCACGACCACGGCGGTGCCCTTCTCGGGCCGCCAGCGGTAGCCCCAGCCGCCCCAGTGGCGCGGGGTGACGTGCGGGGCGAACTCGGCCCCGACGACGTGGGACAGGGGGATGCGCCGGCGCGGCAGGCCGATGTGGCCGCAGCGCACTTCGAGGCAGTCCTCGTCGACCCGCAGGGCGACGTGTACGAAGGCGAGGGTGCCGAAGAGCACCAGCAGTCCCGCCGCGATGCAGCCGACGACCGCCATGGTGAGCGGGACGACGCCGGACTCCCAGGCGGAGTCGACGGCCAGGGCGATGCCGAGCGCCATGCAGGCCGCGCCGATGAGCGCCAGGAACCACTGGACCCGGTTGGTGGCACGTCCGGTCCAGATGTCCGGCTGCGGGGTGGTCTCGCCGTGGCGATGCCTCATGGCTATGAGGTTACTCATGTTTCGCTGCGCGGGTACCTCGTCGCGCTGGGTGACTGGGCCGTCCGGGCGGGCGGCCGGTCAGCGGGCCGGTGCGACCGCGCGCAGGAGCCTGCCCTCGGCGTAGGCCAGCGCGGGCGCGGGCAGCGTGCCCTCGCGTCCGCTGAGCAGCACGGTGAGCGTGCCCTCGGCCGGGGCGCCCGGGTCGGGGTGGGCGCCGATCCGGCGCAGCGCCTGGGCGGCGACCGCGACCGCCGAGCCGTGCAGCACGAGCCGCGGGGCGCCGGGGCGCTGTACGGCGGCGCGGATGCGCTCGGCGACCAGTTCGTAATGCGTGCAGCCCAGGACGACGGTCGTCACGTCGTCGGGGGTGAGGGCCGCCGCGGAGGCGACGGTCGCGGTGATGGCCGCCTCGTCCGCGTGCTCGACGGCTTCCGCGAGCCCCGGGCACGGCACTTCGGTGACGGTCGCGTCGCCGCCGAAGTCCGCGATGAGGCCGCGCTGGTACGGGCTGCCGGTGGTGGCGGGGGTCGCCCAGATCGCCACGGGGCCGCCACCGGCCGCGGCGGGCTTGATCGCCGGTACGGTGCCGACGACGGGCAGCGTGGGCTCCAGCTTGGCGCGCAGTGTGGGCAGCGCGTGCACGGTGGCGGTGTTGCAGCCGACGATCAGGGCGTCGGGCCGGTGCGCGGCGGCGGCCTCGGCCACCGCGAGGGCGCGGCCGGTCAGGTCCTCCGGGGTGCGCGGACCCCACGGCATGCCGTCGGGGTCGAGGGAGAGAATGAGATCGGCGTCCGGTCGCAGGCGCCGTACCGCGGCGGTGGCCGCCAGCAGACCGATTCCGGAGTCCATGAGCGCGATCTTCACCCGGCCACCATAGACGATGCGCGGTCGAGGGCCGGTGGCGTGGGGCAGACTGCGCACGTGAGCGCCGACGCGTGGACGACCCCGGTGACCGTCTTATCCGCACTCTCCCTCGCGGCCTGGCTGTGGCTGCTGTTCGCGCGGGGCTTCTTCTGGCGTACCGACGTCGGACTGCCGGCCCGGGAGGAACCCGGTGTCTGGCCCTCGGTGTGCGTCGTCGTCCCCGCGCGCGACGAGGCGGCGGTGCTGCCCGCGAGCCTGCCGTCGCTGCTCGCCCAGGACTATCCGGGGCCGGCGGAGGTCTTCCTGATCGACGACGGGAGCACCGACGGCACCGGTGAGCTGGCGTGCGAGCTGGCGCGGCGGCACGAGGGGCTGCCGCTGACCGTGGCCTCGCCCGGGGAGCCGCCCGCCGGCTGGACGGGCAAGCTGTGGGCGGTGCGGCACGGCATCACCCTGGCACGCGCGCGTGAGCCCGAGTACCTGCTGCTGACCGACGCCGACATCGCGCACGCGCCGGACAGTCTGCGCGCGCTGGTGGCGGCGGCCGGCACCGGCGGTTTCGACGTCGTCTCCCAGATGGCGCGGCTGCGGGTGGCGAGCGGGTGGGAGCGGCTCGTGGTGCCCGCCTTCGTGTACTTCTTCGCGCAGCTCTATCCGTTCCGGTGGATCGGGCGCGAGGGGAGGACCGCGGCGGCGGCCGGCGGTTGTGTGCTGCTGCGGACCGGGGCGGCCGAACGGGCGCGGATTCCGGACGCCATCCGGCACGCCGTCATCGACGACGTGGCCCTCGCCCGCGCGGTCAAGGGCTCCGGCGGGCGCGTCTGGCTGGGCCTGGCCGAGCGGGTGGACAGCGTGCGTCCCTACCCGCGGCTGCGCGATCTGTGGCGCATGGTCTCGCGCAGCGCGTACGCGCAACTGCGGCACAACCCGCTGGTGCTCGCCGGCACGGTGGCCGGGCTGGCCCTCGTGTACCTGGTGCCGCCGCTCGCGGTCGTCGTCGGCGCGGCGCGGGGCGAGAGCGCGGCGGCTCTCCTGGGGGGCGCCGCGTGGCTGGTGATGGCGGGGACGTACGTGCCGATGCTGCGCCACTACCGGCAGCCGCTGTGGCTCGCTCCCCTGCTGCCGTTCACCGGGTTCCTCTATCTCCTGATGACGGTCGACTCGGCGGTGCAGCACTACCGGGGGCGGGGTGCGGCGTGGAAGGGCCGCACCTACGCCCGTCCGGACGTCGTGCCCGACGAGGGCTGACGGGCCGGACGGGCTCCCGTCACTTGCGGCCGGGGGTCCAGTTCATGCCCCATCCGTAGGCGTGGTCGACGGTGCGCTGCGGGCTCACGCCGCGTTCCGGCACCAGGTACCGGGCCTCGCGCTGTACGACGAGGTCGCCGCCGGTGTTGGTGATCAGCGCGAGGGCGCACACCGTGGAGGGCACGGTGCACTCGTCGAGCGAGAAGTCGACCGGGGCGCCGTACTGCGGCTGGAGGGTGACCGTGGCGTGCAGGTCGGCGAAGGAGCGGGCCCCCTGGTAGATGGTCACGAAGACGAGGATGCGCCGGAAGTACTGCTTGTGGTCGAGGCTGATCGTGAGGTTCTCGCCGGTGGAGACGGCGCCGGTGCGGTCGTCGCCGTCGAGGTGGACGAACGGCGGCCGGTCGAGGGCTCCGAAGGCGTTGCCGAGTGCCTGGACCACGCCCTTGCTGCCGTCGCTGAGTTCGTACAGGGCGCACAGGTCGAGGTCGAGGTCGTCGTGCATGGCGACCGGGCGGCCCAGTTTGCGGGCCCAGCCGGAGAACTGCTTGCGCACCTGCCAGTTGAGGTTGACGCGCAGCGCCCCCGAGGTGCCGCCCTGCTTGGTCAGCGAGACGGAGGGCGCCGCCTTGGTGAGCGTGACCTTGGTCAGCCGGACCGGCGCGGCGGACGGCGGCGCGGGCGGGGGCGGGG
>NZ_QHJH01000326.1 GCF_003947455.1 Streptomyces sp. WAC 04229
CCACGAACGGTCCGAAGCTCTGACAGACTTCCTGCACACCTACAACCACCACCGCTGCCACACCGCACTCGGCGGCCACCCACCGATCAGCCGCGTGAACAACCCTGCGGGTCAATACAGCTAGGGCTGGTCGTCCATGTCGAGGGCGTGTTCCTTGAGGAATGCGCCCGCGTGAGCTGCTGCCTCTTCTGCGGTTGCGTACGGTACCCCCTCGGCGGCCGTGCCGGATGTTCCATCAGCGCCTCGTCCAGTCCAGCCCCAACCGCCCGAAGGTGACTGCACCAGCTCAGCAGTCCCTCCGAACAGCGCAAGCGTGCTCTCGCCCGCTGCCGCGGGTGCTGGGCGGCTGACGGCACCGGGCCACTTCTTGCGGGCGCCTTGGCGAGTAATACCCCAGACGGCTCCCAACTGCTCATAACTCGCACCGTAGGAGCCGGCGGTCACGGCCGCCCGCTCCGTGAGCCGCTTGACCTCACCGTCCATGAGCTTCCATGCGGCCAGGACGGACAGCGTCACTTCGAGGGGACTCGCGTCCCACGTACGGTCGGCGGACAACCCGGCCTCCCGGGAGCGGATGGCCGAAGCCAGGGGGGTCAAGGCGTCGTACAGGGCCTTGTCGAGCTCCGCCTGCTCTTCTGGGGTGATCTCAGAGACCGTCATGCGACAACTATAGTTTCCGAAGCCGCCAATGGAAACAAAAGTTACCGCACCTTTCGGTTGTTGCCGCGTCAGAGAGGCAGGCGCTGGGTGTCGACCTCGTACGGCCCGACTTCCAGGAAGTGACGCAGCGCTTCCGGAGTGCCGTCGTCCAGGGCCGCGCTCGCCGCCGCGCGCAGGGCGCCGCTGGTGCCCCGGGCGGGGCCCGGGTCCGACGGACCCGGACTGTGAGTCACCACCGGCCGGCTCGGTCCGCACGGCGTTGCGCGCCCGCCGCCGTCCGGTCCTGGGTCATATCGGACCCAGCACCTCACCGGGTGCGGCTGCCAACTCCAGGGTGTCGAGCACGGTGAGCAACTGCCGCTCCTCGTAGCGGAAGTGGCTCTCCATGATCGCGGCGATGCCTTCGAGGTGCTGGTCGAGCTCTTCCGGCGGAGCGGTCCGGTCGACCGCGGCCTGGAGGCCGCCCAGCAGGTGGGCGATCATCGAGTGGTCCTGCTCCAGCGCGCGCAGCACCGGGCGCAGTTCGGGGTGAGCGGCCGCGATGGCCGGGAAAAGGGTGCGGTCCTCGCCCCGGTGGTGGCCGTCGAGGGCCGCACAGAAGCCGTGGCAGTACAGCAGCAGTTCCCGGGCGGCCGCCTCACCGGGCGTCCCGTCGGCAAGAGCGGTGCGGGTCACGGCCATTGCTTCCCGCAGCCGGTGGTGGACCCGACGGAGTTCTTGGCTCCAGGCAACCAGCCTGGTCGTCTCGCGCTCAGTCACGCGAGGACGAAGGGTGCGACGAAGACATCGTCGGCCTCCTTCGATACGGCGCCTCCATGCCTGACACGGTCTGTCACCGGCACGCGACGCTTGTCATACCGTAGCGCACCCGTCGCGACTGCTCCGCGGACGGCTCCGTCCTCGCAGTGGCCGACGGGGACCGGGGCACCGTACTGCTCAGCGGCCAGGACGCCCGCTTCCTCGGCAACCCGTACACGCCGCTGCCTCAGGGCGTGGCGCCCACGGCGGTCGCCTTCAGCCCCGACGGCAAGTGGTTCGCCCAGGGCGGCGCGGCGTCGGGCGACGCGGCCGACCTGACGTTGGCGTTCGCCGATTCGTCGATCGAGCGGCAGCCGCTGCGCATCAGCTTCGAGGACGAGGCCGCCGGCCACCGCGTGGTCCCGCGCGGCATGGAGTTCTCAGCGGACGGAGAGCAGCTCTTCGTCGTGACCTCCGATCACGAGGGCACCAGGTTCTGGCTGCACACCATCCAGACGCGGGAGGCCCTGGCCGCGTCGCGCATCGTGGACGTGACGCACGGGCCGGCCGTCGCCGGTGCGCCGTTCAGGGCGACCGGACGACTCGACCTGGACGGCCTGGCCGCCACCGAGACGCCGCGGATCACGGTGCAGCGACTGACCGGTGCGGAGGTCTCCGACCTGCCGCCGTTCCCGGTCGCCGAGGACGGGACGTTCGTTCTGGAGGACGTTCTGCCGGGCGAGGCCGGCAATGTCCAGTACGTGCTCGGCTACGCGGGTGACGAGGTGCACTACCTCTCGGAGTACTGGCTCGCGGTGGACACGGTCGAGGCGCCGAGCCCGGTGACCCGCGGCGGACCTCGGTAGTCACGCGGCGCCACGGGCTCCTCACCTCCGGTGGACCGGCCCGAGCGGGATGCCCTGCCGTCGGGTGAGGATCGGGCCGGACGCCACAGGAGTGTCGGAGCGCGCGGTGTGGCGCCGGCCGGCCACCGCTGAGAGCGATGAGACCGCGGCCGCCAACCCCGGCGCACGCTCCCGGGTCGATGCAAGGTTCACGGTCACGCCCGAGGTCCGGAGCCTGTTGGCGCTGTGGAAGGGGAACGTGCGGGCGGTCCACCGCGAACCGGTCCTGCGTGCTGCCAGGCAGTCTCCGGTGGCCACCCACGTCGACGGCCGCCCCACCGCGGCCGGGGTCGCGCCGTCCCCGTGCACTCCCGGGCGCCGAAATCCGGTCGCACCCCGCGTGCCGACTCGCTAGCCTCCGCCTGGACGCCGCGTGCGTGCGGGGTGTCACGAGGGGAGCCGGACATGGAGACCGAGGGTGCGCGCACCGACCGGTTGGGGTGCCTGCTCGACCAGTTCGACCAGGCCAGGGAGATGGCGCAGGTGCGGCTGGCGGGGCTCGGCGACGAGGAGTACCTGTGGGAGCCGGTGGACGGCTGCTGGTCGATCCGGCGCAGGTCCGAGGCGGTGACGCCCCGGGCGTACGGGCCGGGCGAGTGGGTGCTGGACAAGGGCGCCCCGGACATTCCGGCCAACGAGTACGCGGAGGTGGCGCGGCAGGCCGCCGGGGGCATGTCGGTCGCCAAGATCGCCGCGGACTGGAGCGTGAGCGCCGAGCGCGTCGAGCAGGTGCTGGCCCACACCGGTGAACCGCCCCCGGACGAGGCGCCGTTCACCACCCTCGCCTGGCGGCTCGGGCACCTGCACTCCTGCATCGCGGGCCAGTGGGAGTGGACCTTCGGTGAACGCCGGCACGACCCGAGGCAGCTGGTCGACTTCTCTCCCTCCGCCGACGTGGCGCTCGGCCGCTTCTGGTCGCTGATCGACCGCTGGCGCGCCGACGTCGCCACCGTCACCGACGAGCAACTCGACACGGTGGGCTTCTCGCAGTACCCGTACGGGTCCGACCCGGACGACCCCTACATCGGCGTGGTGGCGGGCACCAACCTCGAGTTCATCCACCACATGTCCGAGATCGCGGTCCTCCGCGACCTGTGGCGGCTGCGCGCCACCCTCTCCGGTTAGCGGCGCTCGTCCCGGGGCGACAGCGCGGCGGCCCCTCGCGATCGGCGGTGCCACTGATCGCGAGGGGCCGGAGGTGCCGGTCAGCAGCTGAGGTTGCCGCCGGGCTCGACGCCGAGGGCCTGCGTGAAGCGCTGGTAGTTGTCGATCCGGCTCTGGACCTGACCGGGGTTGCCCCCGTTGCACTCCAGGCTGCCGTTGATGGCGCGGATGGTTTCGCCGAATCCCGCGCCGTTGACCATGGCGTCGTGCGGTGTCATGGTCCCGGGCCCGCTCTGCGTGTTCCAGTACCAGAGGCCGGTCTTCCAGGCCACCGCCGCGTCGTTCTGGACCAGGTCGGGGTTGTTGAGCAGGTCTATGCCCAGGGCGTCCCCGGCGGCCTTGTAGTTGAAGTTCCAGCTGAGCTGAACGGGACCGCGTCCGTAGTACTTGGCGGTGCCGGCCGGGCAGCCGTACGGCTGGCTGGCGTCGCAGTAGTGGGGGTAGTTGGCCTCGTTCTGCTCGACCACGTACTGCAGTCCGCCGGTCTCGTGGCTGACGTTGGCGAGGAAGGCGGCGGCCTCCTGCTTCTTCACCGTGTCACTGCCCGTGTTGGTGAACCCCGGGTAGGCGCTGAGCGCCGCGGTGAGTCCGCTGTAGGTGTAGAACGAGTTCCTGTTCGGGAACATCTGGTTGAACTGGGCCTCGCTGACCACGAATTCGGCTGCCGCCCGTGCGTCGGACTCGGGGGCGTCGGACTTCTGGGCGAGGGCCGACGGCGCCAGGGTCAGGCTGCAGAGGGCGGCGGCCGCGCCGGTGGCGGCCAGCAGTGCGAGTTTGCGGTGCTGCACGGTTATCGACTCCTGCTCGGTGGGGGGAACGGCACGGAGGGGCGGGAGGTGGCTCTTATACACACCTGTCGCTGCCGACGAGCTACTCTG
>NZ_QHJH01000327.1 GCF_003947455.1 Streptomyces sp. WAC 04229
TGTCACCCACGACCGTCCCGCCGACGATCTCGGCGATCTCACCGAGGCTGAGCGGAATCATGTGGATTTTCCGGAGGTCAGGTCGCGTGCTGTGTGGGTCATGCCTCCAGTCAAGGCTGTGGGGCGTATCGCGGGCATATCGAAAACCGCATACGTTGCGGCAACAGCAGGCCTCCTTGACTGGAGGTATGACCCACAGCGAAACGACCCGCATCACCATCTACGGGTGCGGCCCGGACGAAGCGGCTCTGTTCCGCGAGCTGGCCCCCGGCCTCGGGGTGCAGCCGGCCATCACCGACGCACCGGTGTCCGAAGCCAATGCTGAACTGGCCATCGGTAGCCGGTGCGTCAGCATCGGCCACAAAACGCCCGTCACCCACGCCACTTTGCGTGCGCTCGGCCGAGCCGGCGTGGGCTACATCTCCACCCGGAGTATCGGCTACAACCACATAGATGTGGAATACGCGGACAGCATCGGCATCCTTGTCGAAAACGTCTCCTACTCGCCGGACAGTGTGGCCGACTACACGCTGATGCTCATGTTGATGGCGGTACGGGATGCGAAGGCCGTCATCCGGCGCACCGACATGCATGATTACCGGCTGAGCGAGACGCGTGGCAGGGAATTGCGCGATCTGACGGTCGGAGTGATCGGGACGGGCCGTATCGGCGCGGCGGTCATCGACCGGCTGCGGGGTTTCGGCTGCCGCATCCTGGCCCATGACAAGGGTCCCGTGGGCCGCCCCGGCGCCGGTGTCGAGTTCCTTCCCCTCGATGAGTTGCTGCGGCGCAGCGACCTGGTCACGCTGCATACGCCGCTCACCGCGCAGACGCACCATCTGCTGGATCGGCAGCGCCTGGCGCAGCTGAAGAACGGCGCGCTGATCGTCAACACCGCTCGTGGTGCGCTCATCGACACCGAGGCACTGGTGCAGCAGCTGGAGAACGGCAGGCTGAGTGGGGTGGCGTTGGACGTCATCGAAGGCGAGGACGGCGTGTTCTACGCCGACTGCCGCAACGAACCGCTGGAAAGCAAGGGGCTGTTGCGACTGCAGGAGCTGCCGAATGCGCTCATCAGTCCGCACACCGCCTACTACACGGACCACGCCCTGCGCGACACCGTGGAGAACTCTCTGACCAACTGTCTGTCCTTCGTCAGCAGGAATCACCGTGGCTGACACACCGTCCACGGGCCGAGGTGCAAGTTCCCCTCATGGTGGCGGCTTCGACGGCCTTCAGGGCGCGAGCGGCGAGGTGAGCGCAGCGGACTGCCTGGGTCAGTCGGTGGTTGTCACCGAGCACCCGGACGGCGTCGGACAGGGTCTGTTCGAACAGTGAAATCGCCCGGCTCAGGTCGCCGGCCGACTGGTAGGCGTAGGCGAGGTTGTTGCGGGTGGTCAGGGTGGAGGGGTGGTCCTCCCCCAGGAGCTGGGCCCGGGCGTTTGCCGTCTGCTCGTACAGGGGGATCGCCCGGGCGAGGTCGCCGGCCGACTGGTGGGCGTAGGCGAGGTTGTTGCGGGCGGTCAGGGTGTCGGGGTGGTCCTTGCCCAGCACCCGCGCGGTGTCGGACAGGGTCTGCTCGAACAGGGGGACCGCCCGGCCGAGGTCGCCGGCCGACTCGTAGGCGCTGGCGAGGTTGTTGCGGGCGGTCAGGGTGTCGGGGTGGTCCTTGCCCAGCACCCGCGCGGTGTCGGACAGGGTCTGCTCGAACAGCGGGACCGCCCGGCCGAGGTCGCCGGCCGACTCGTAGGCGCAGGCGAGGTTGTTGCGGGCGGTCAGGGTGTCGGGGTGGTCCTTGCCCAGCACCCGCGCGGTGTCGGACAGGGTCTGCTCGAACAGGCGGACCGCCCGGCCGAGGTCGCCGGCCGACTCGTAGGCGCAGGCGAGGTTGTTGCGGGCGGTCAGGGTGTCAGGGTGGTCCTTGCCCAGCACCCGCACGGTGTCGGACAGGGTCTGCTCGAACAGCGGGACCGCCCGGCCGAGGTCGCCGGCCGGCCCGCCGTGATCGCTGCACCCGCACCGGAGGCACCAGTGGCCGTGGTGTCCTGTCACGGCGTTTTCTTTCTCACTCACTAGGTGACGGGGAAGTCGAAGTAGGTGTCCGGGTATGGCTCGTCTTTCAAGGTGTAATGCCACCATTCGCACTCGTAGGGGTGGAAACCGCATGCCTCCATGAGGGAGCGGAGGTGCTGCCGGTTCATCGCCTCGGCCGGTGTGATCCCTTGTGCTCCGTGATGCGATATCGGGTCCATCAGGTCGTGGCCACCGCCCATGGCGACCAGCTCTCCGGTGGCCAGGTGGTAGAGCGTCAGGTCGACGGTGCTGCCCCGGCTGTGGCCGGACTTCTCGGCGACATAGCCCCTGTCGAACATCTCGGCCCGGTCGATGTGCGGATAGTGCCGCTGCTTCGTACGGCCGTCCTCCGGCTGCCTGGACCAGCGCATGAAGCAGTCCACGGCGCGCTGGGGGCGGTATCCGTCCCACAGGAGCAGGCCGAAGCCATGGGCACGGGCTTTTTCCCGCACCCTTTTCAGAGCCGAGCACAAGGGCTTGGTGCCGACGATTCGATTGGCCAGGTAGCCGTCCACGGGCTTGCCGGTGAAGTTGTCCCAGGTGGCGTACTTGGCGTCCCAGCGTATTCCGGGCACGTATTCGTCGAGGAAGGCGAAGTTGTCCTTCATCGCATCTTCCCCGTCAGTGCCAACGACACCATCCGGTCGATCACTTCGGTCAGCGTCCACCCGGCGGCCGCCATCATCCTCGGGTAGCGGCTGTAGGAGGTCAGGCCGGGCAGTGTGTTGACCTCGTTGAGGACCACACTTCCGTCCTCCTTGAGGAACAGGTCCACCCGTGCCAGGCCGCTGCAGCCCAGCGCGCGGTAGATGTCCTTTGCCGTCTCCTGAACGAGTGATCGCGCTTGCGCGGAAATGTCGGCGGGAACGATGAACGTCGAGTTCTCGGACCCGCTCTCCGGGTTTTCCTCCTGGTGGATCTTGAAGAAGCCGTGCGACAGTGCGACCCGGTCCACCTCGCCCACGATCAGTTCCAGTTCATTCCCCAGGATGGAGCATCCGATCTCGCTGCCGGCGACGGCCTCTTCGATCAGCACCTTCGAGTCGTACTGCCGCGCGGTTTCTACGGCGGGCAGCAGTTCTTCCTTCCGGGAAACCTTGCTGACGCCGAAGGACGAACCCGAACGGGCCGGCTTCGTGAAGACGGGGTACATCAGCTCCTCGGGGTCAATGTTCTCGTCCGCCGCCAGCATCCGGAAGTTCGGTGTGGCGATCCCCGCGCCCCTGATGATCTGGTACGTCAGGGATTTGTCCATGCAGAGAGCGGAACTCTGCACGTCGCAGCCGGCGTAGGGGATGCCGGTGATCTCCAGCAGGCCTTGCATCGCGCCGTCTTCGCCGAGTTTCCCGTGCAGGATCGGCAACACGACGTCCAGGTCGACCGTGCTGTACCGCCCCTGCTCCAGAACGAGGAGTCCGCCTGCGCTTCGGTCCGGTGACAGCAGCGCCGGGCGGCAGTTGCCGCTCTCCCAGTCCGGGCCGGGGCTGTCGCAAAGCTTCCAGGCACCGCTCTTCGTGATCCCGATGTAGAAGGGTTCGTACTTGGTGAGATCAATGCTCTTTGCGACCTCGTGCGCGGACTTGACGGAGACGGGGTGTTCCTCGGAGCAGCCCCCGAATACGATTCCGACTTTCAGTTTGTCCATGCCGGTTCCTGCTTTCGAATTCCGGGAAGTTGGTGAGGGAGATGCTGACCGTGCCGCCGAGGGTGTGACCACTCGGCGCGCCTGTGACCGCGGCTTGTGCGAGTGCGACGGCCGCGGAATGCGGGGACGCGGGCGACCGGGTGCGGCGGGCCGCCGCGTGTGCCGGTTCGCTGGAGGTCATGCCTGCATTCAAGGCGGCATGGCGTTGCCGCAACGTATGCGGTTTTGGATACGCCGACGATATACTACCGCCGGGTAACATATCGTCGGCGTATCCAAAACCGCATACGCGCCGGCAACGCCTCACCGCTTTGACTTGAAGCGTGACCTCCAGCGAACCAGCCTCCTCGTACCTCTACCTCGCCGGCCTCGCTCCTGCTCGCGGGCTCCCGCGCCGCGTAGGCATGGTCCCGCTCAGCCTCGGTGAGATCGCCGAGATCGTCGGCGGGACGGTCGTGGGTGACG
>NZ_QHJH01000328.1 GCF_003947455.1 Streptomyces sp. WAC 04229
GTGTTTCCGTTGCGGGGGTTGTTGGCGTGAGGGGGGTTGTTGGCGGGGCTCGTTGATCGGTGGTCCTGCGTCGGTGTGGGCCGGGCGTGGGTGTCGCGGGCCGGCGCTGGCCGGGTGCCTCCCCCACTCTCGGCTTCGCTCGAGCGGGGGACCCCCATCGCCCACCCGTGCCGCCCTGGGGGTACCTCCCAGGCCGTTCAGGCACTGGGGGAGGCACGACTGCCCGCAGCTGGGAGGCTGCGGGGTTACGCCGTCCGTGCGTCGGTTGCCCGGTTTTGCTGCCTGGAGGGGTTCGGACCCGGCAGCATCGGGTGGGTGCTGACGCGTGGGGCTCTGCGGGCTCATCTGGTGGAGGTGCGGCTTGCCGGGGTGGTGGCGACTGCGCGGGAGGTGAGTCTGCGGAGTTACCGGTTGTTCGCCGCGCGGGATCCCCGGGTGCTGATCGGGATCGATCCGGTGCGGGACTGGGGGCACCGGGAGCTGGTCGCGTTGATGGCGGAGAGGTGCGGGGTCTCGGCCGATCCGCGGGATACTTCGGGCCAGGACGTGATCGACCCCGAGCGGACCCTCGCGGCGCTGGACGCCTTCGCGGGCAGGCTCGCCGCCGTCGCTCAGCGTCGCGCCCCGGTCCTCCTCGGAACGGGGCATCCGCATCGACTGCTCGGTTTCTACGTCGCCTTGGCCGAGGCGTTGTCGGCGGCGGGATGTACTGTCCTCACCCCGGCGCAGGGTCGCTGTGTCGACATAACGACCCGGTTCGGTCTACGCACGTACCGCCTCGACTACGTCCGGGGCGTCGCCTTGCTGCGAGGGGACGGCGGTGGTCGCGCCGGTGGTGAGCCGGGCGCGCACACCCACTCGCCGCTCCCGGTTCGTACCGCGCTGGACGCCGCGGCCGAGGCGGGCGGGCCGCTGCCCGAGCTGGTGATCGGGGATCACGGGTGGGTCTGCGGAGCAGGTCAGCTGGGGTTCGAGGCCATCGGGCCGGCCGATACGGACGATCCCGCGCTCTTCGTCGGGGAGGCCGAGGGGTCCGTGTCCGTCGTCGTTCCACTTGATGACGCTGTGCGCTCCGAGTACTACGGACCGCTCACCCGCTACGTACTCAATCGGGCGTGTCTGTCACGGTAGGGAAGCGATGGGTGCACCTCTTCCCCATTCGCATCACCCGCCCCTACATTGGGGAGTGAGCACGCAGCGACGAAGAGTCACCGGAAGGGGAAGCCGGTGGCCGTCGAGTGCGGAAGGTTCAGGTGTGTCATGGCTGCAGCTGGCGAAAGGCCTCTGAACGAGGTTCAGTTCCTTACCGTGGCGGAAGTCGCCTCGGTGATGCGCGTGTCCAAGATGACCGTGTACCGGTTGGTGCACAGCGGTCATCTGCCCGCGATCCGGGTGGGACGGTCGTTCCGCGTCCCGGAGCAAGCGGTTCACGAGTACCTCCGCGAGAGTTACGTGGGGGTGGAAACGGCCTGACGGCCTCGATTACGACCTCAGCGCTCGGGCGGGTAGGCTGGCCCCTCGTAGGTCGTGTGGGCCCATGGCGCTCACCAACCGAGTGATGAGAAGTGAGCGAGGGTAGTCGTGGGCTCTGTTATCAAGAAGCGGCGCAAGCGGATGGCCAAGAAGAAGCACCGCAAGCTGCTCAAGCGCACGCGCGTTCAGCGTCGCAACAAGAAGTAGGCGACGCTGCGCCGTCAGCGTGTCCTGTGGCCCCCCACCGCATCCGGTGGGGGGCCACAGTCGTCTCCCGGAATGCGGTGACCCGGCGCGTGACGGGACCGCGAAATCTCGTCACCTGCTGCATCCGGCGGTCATCACAGCGCAACACCGACCGGCTAAGTTGGCCGGCGGGCGGGGAAGGCGGCAGGGTACGCGGTAGGGCGGAAGAAAGGCGCTGATCTTGGGCAAGGTCGTGCTTGTGACCGGAGTGGCCCGGCACCTCGGGGGCCGGTTCGTCCGGCGTATCCAGCGTGATCCCGACGTGGACCGGGTCGTGGGCGTGGACGCCGTCCCGCCGGAGCACCATCTGGGCGGCGCCGAGTTCGTGCAGGCCGACATCCGGCAGTCGGCGATCGGGCGGGTGCTGGCCGAGACGGGTGCCGACACGGTCGTGCACATGGACGTCACGGGCACGCCGCTGGTCAGCGGCAGCCGTACGTCGGTCAAGGAGACCAACGTCATCGGCACGATGCAGCTGCTCGGGGCCTGTCAGAAGTCGCCGACCGTGCAGCGCCTGGTGGTGAAGTCCAGTACCAACGTCTACGGGTCCGCGCCGCGCGACCCGGCCGTCTGCACCGAGACCACCGCACCCAAGTCCCTGCCCAGCGGCGGCTTCGCCAAGGACGCGGTCGAGGTCGAGGGGTACGTGCGGGGCTTCGCGCGCCGTCGGCCGGACGTGGCGGTGACCGTGCTGCGGTTCGCCAACATCCTCGGCCCGGACGCGGGTACGCCGCTGGCCTCGTACCTCGGGCTGCCGGTGCTGCCGACGGTGTTCGGGTACGACCCCCGGCTGCAGTTCGTGCACGAGGACGACGTGATCGAGGTGCTGCGGATCTCCTCGCACGAGCCGCGGCGGGGCACGCTGAACAGCGGGACCTTCAACATCGCCGGCGACGGCGTGCTGCTGCTGTCCCAGTGCTCGCGGCGGCTGGGGCGCCCCACGGTGCCGCTGCTGCTGCCGGCGGTCACCTGGGCGGGCACGCTCGTGCGTACGCTGGGGATGACGGACTTCTCCCCCGAGCAGATCCGGCTGCTCACCCACGGGCGGGTGGTGGACACCACGCAGATGCGCGAGACGCTGGGATTCCGGCCGAAGTACACGACGGCCGGAGCGTTCGCGGACTTCGCGCGCAGCCGCGGTGCCGGGCTGCTGCCGCGGGAGGCCCTCGCGGGGGCCGTCGACCGGATCGCGGAGTTGTCCCGGCGGGGCAACGGCCACCTTCCGACGCAGAGCGCCAACTGAGGAGCGCATCAACAATGGCGGACGCCAAGGTCATTCCGTTCGACGACGACCGGTCGCGGGGGAGCGGTGCGGGGGGTGCGAGCGGCGGTAACGCGGTACCGCGTCCGGCGCGGCGCCGCGGTGCGGGCAGCCGGCGCACGGGCACGGCGGAGCCGGCACCGGTGCGGGAGGTGCAGCCTCTGCCCGTGCGGGGGGCCGCGGAGCAGGACGGCGACGTCCCCGTGGAGCCGGAGGACGCGGACGGCGGCCTGGAGCAGCGGATCGCGGGTGGGCTGGCCTTCCTGCGGCGCCGTCTCACCGGGGACTACGAGGTCGACGACTTCGGGTACGACGCCGAACTGACCGACCAGGTGCTGATGTCGCTGCTGCGGCCGGTGTACGAGAAATACTTCCGGGTCGAGGTGAAGGGCGTCGAGAACATCCCGGCCGAGGGCGGTGCGCTGATCGTCGCCAACCACTCCGGGACGTTGCCGCTGGACGGGCTGATGATGCAGGTCGCCGTGCACGACCACCATCCGGCGGACCGGCATCTGCGGCTGCTGGCGGCGGACCTGGTGTTCGTGCTGCCGGTGGTCAACGAGCTGGCGCGGAAGCTCGGGCACACGCTGGCCTGCGCTGAGGACGCCGAACGGCTGCTGGCGCAGGGCGAGCTGGTCGGGGTGATGCCGGAGGGCTTCAAGGGCATCGGCAAGCCGTTCGGCGAGCGCTACAAGCTGCAGCGGTTCGGGCGGGGCGGTTTCGTCTCCACGGCCCTGCGGCAGGGGGCGCCGATCATTCCGTGCTCGATCGTCGGGGCGGAGGAGATCTACCCGATGATCGGCAACTCCAAGACTCTGGCGCGGCTGCTGGGCTTCCCGTACTTCCCGCTCACGCCGACGTTCCCCTGGCTGGGCCCGTTGGGCGCGGTCCCGCTGCCGACGAAGTGGACGATCCAGTTCGGCGAGCCGATCCCGACGGACGGGTACGCGCCGGAGGCGGCGGAGGATCCGATGTTGATGTTCAACCTGACGGACCAGGTCAGGGAGCAGATCCAGCACACCCTCTACAAGCTGCTCGTGCAGCGGCGGTCCGTGTTCTTCTGAGCGGTGGTGGGGCGCCCCCTGTTTCCAGGGAGCACCCCACGCGTGTCAGTCCGCGTCCTCCGCCTCGATGCCGAGGCCGGGCAGGAGGCCCGGGAGGAGGGGTGGGAG
>NZ_QHJH01000032.1 GCF_003947455.1 Streptomyces sp. WAC 04229
GGGGGGGGGGGGGGGGGGGGGGGGGGGGGGGGGGGGGGGGGGGGGGGGGGGGGGGGGGGGGGGGGGGGGGGGGGGGGGGGGGGGGGGGGGGGGGGGGGGGGGGGGGGGGGGGGGGGGGGGGGGGGGCCCCTGGCCATCCAGCGCAGCCTGCTGCCCCGGGGCCTGCCGGGCCAGGCGGCGGTCGAGGTGGCCCACCGCTATCTCCCCACCGCGTCGGCGGCCGGCATCGGCGGCGACTGGTTCGACGTGATCCCGCTGTCCGGCACCCGCGTCGGCCTCGTCGTCGGCGACGTCGTGGGCCACGGCATCCCGTCCACGGCGACCATGGGCCGTCTGTGCACGGCCGTCCGCACCCTCGCCGACGTCGACCTGCCGCCCGACGAACTCCTCACCCACCTCGACGACCTCGTGACCCACATCGCGGCCGTCCGCGAGACGGACGACGGCGGCGAGGCCGCCGAACTCGGCGCCACCTGCCTCTACGCCGTGTACGACCCCGTCTCCCGCCGCCTGGCCCTCGCGGCCGCCGGCCACCCCGCGCCCGCGATCCTGCTGCCCGACGGCACCGCGCGGCTCGTCCCTGTGAGCGCCGGACCGCCGCTCGGCGTAGGCGGGCTGCCCTTCGAGGCGACCGAGCTGGAACTGCCCGAGGGCTCCGTGGTCGCCCTCTACACCGACGGCCTGGTCGAGGACCGGGAACGCGACCGCGACGTCGACCACGCCACGGCGGAGCTGTGCCGAGCCCTCGCCGCGCCCGCGCACTCCCTCGACGCCCTGTGCGACGACGTGCTCAAGGCCGTACTGCCCGAGGAGCCGGCCGACGACGTCGCGCTGCTGCTGGCGCGCACCCGGGTGCTGGGCGAGGACCGGATCCGCACCTGGGACGTCCACCCCGACCCCGCCCACGTCGCGGCGACCCGGCGGTCCGTCATCGAGCAGCTGACGGAGTGGGGGCTGGACGAGACGGCCTTCGTCACCGAACTCGTCGTCAGCGAACTGGTCACCAACGCCATCCGCTACGGCGAACCGCCCATCCAGCTGCGCCTCATCCGTCACACCGCGCTCATCTGCGAGGTCTCCGACGCCAGTTCCACCTCGCCCCACCTGCGCCGGGCCCACGCCTACGACGAGGGCGGCCGGGGCCTGCTGCTGGTCGCCCAGCTCACCCAGCGCTGGGGCAGCCGGCAGACGGACACCGGCAAGACCATCTGGGCCGAACAATCCCTGCCCGCGCGGTGACCCGCCCCGCGGCCGGACCGCGCCACCGCCTACCCGTCCTCGGCCGCGACCCGGGCCAGGGTGCGCCCGGTGCGCGCGGACCGGGCCCGCCGGGGATCCGGGGCGCCGCGCCCGCGCCCGCCGCCGGCCGTGCGCACCAGGAGCCACGCCACCTCCCCGTCGCCCGCGCCACCGTCCGGCCCGCCGCGGAACCGGGTCAGCGCGTACTCCCCGCGCAGCTTCTTGCCGTGCAGCCGGAACCTGGCGTGGCCGTGCGCCAGCGACTCGGCGAAGTCGACCGGCCGGCCTCGGCGGTCGTGGCTCAGCGGCTCGTAGTCGCCGCGGTCCCACACGATGACCGTGCCGCCCCCGTACTCGCCCGCCGGGATCACGCCCTCGAACTCCTCGTACTCCAGCGGATGGTCCTCGGTCGGCACCGCGAGCCGTTTGTCGCTCGGATCCGCCGGCGGGCCCTTCGGTACCGACCAGGACTTCAGTACGTCGCCCACCTGCAGCCGGAAGTCGAAGTGCAGGGTGCTCGCGTCGTGGATCTGCACGACGAAGCGCGGCCGCCCGTCCCCGGCGGCCGCTCCGCGCCCCGCGGGCTCCCCGGTCCGGCCGAAGTCCCGTCTGCCGCGGTAGTCCCGCAGCCCGTTCGCGTCGCCCACCTGCCACTCCTTCCCGGGAGACCGTCGCCGACCGGGACCGGGTACCCCGGTCAGAACTCCTCGTGCACCTCCGGGTCGCCGCCGATCCGCCGGTGCGCCCGGTCGGCCACGGCGCGCATCTGCTCCCCGTCCAGCTCGAAGCCGAAGACGTCCAGATTGGCCCGCTGCCGCTCCGGGTCGCCCGACTTCGGGATGGGCACCGCGCCCAGCTGGGTGTGCCACCGCAGGACCGCCTGGGCCGGCGTCACCCCGTGCGCGTCGGCGACCGCGGCGACGGCGGGGTCGTCCAGCAGGTCGCTGCCGCGGCCCAGCGGGCTCCAGCTCTCGGTGCGGATGCCCTTGCGCTCGTGGAAGGCGCGCAGCTCGTCCTGCGGGAACAGCGGGTGCAGCTCGATCTGATTGACGGACGGCAGGACGCCCGTCTCCTTCTCCAGCCGCTCGATGTGCTCCGCGGTGAAGTTGGAGACGCCCACCGAGCGCACCAGGCCGTCCTCACGCAGCTTGATCATGGCCTTCCATGAGTCGACGTACTTGTCCACCCGCGGCAGCGGCCAGTGGATCAGGTACAGGTCGACGTACTCCAGGCCCAGCCGGGCCCGGGACTCCTCGAACGAGGCGAGCGTCTCCTCGTAGCCGTGGTGCCGGCCGGGCAGCTTGGTCGTCACGACGATCTCCTCGCGGGGGACCCCGCCGGCGGCCACCCCGCGGCCGACGCCGGTCTCGTTGCGGTAGTTCGTCGCCGTGTCGATCAGCCGGTACCCCGTCTCCAGGGCCGTACGGACCGCCCGCTCGGCTTCGTCGTCCTTCATCGGCCAGGTGCCGAGGCCCAGTGCGGGGAGCGTGGTGCCGTCGTTGAGCGTGTTCGCCGGGATGCTGATCACCATGGGACCTTCCCTCGACTGTGCGCGGCGGTGTGCCGCACGTCCAGCCTCGCCCAACGGGGGACCGGTGATCAACCGGACGGCGCGCGGGCGGGTCTGCCACGATCGGTGCCGAAGCCGGAACGGACGGACCACACCGACCAACGGAGCACGCATGACGACGGACAGGACGACGGCGGACCGCACGGCGGCAGAGGCGGGGGAGGTCGAGGTGAAACCCGTCGCGGGGCACATCGGCGCCGAGATCCGCGGCGTCGACCTGGCGGCCGGCCTCGACGCGGCGCAGGTCGCCGCGGTCCGGGCGGCGGTGCTGCGCTGGAAGGTGGTGTTCTTCCGGGACCAGCGCCTCGACCACGCCGACCACGTCGCCTTCGCGCGCCTCTTCGGCGAGCCGGTCGTCCTGCCCCGGCGCGGCAAGGCGTCACCGGCCGGGTTCCCGGAGATCGAGACGACCGCCGACCGGCTGGAGCTGGGCGGACGGTTCGGCATGGAGCACGACGAGTGGCTGCGCCGCCGGCGCCACACCCTGCTGCGCGGCTGGCACTGCGACCACGGCGCCCGCGTCGACCCGCCGGCCGCGACGATCCTGCGGGCCGAGACGGTACCGCCGTACGGCGGCGACACCACCTGGGCGAACCTCGCCGCCGCCTACGCCGGACTGTCCGCCCCGATGCGCGCCTTCGCCGACACCCTGCGCGCCGAACACCGCCTCGGCGTCGGCTACCAGCCCCGGCCCGGCGACGACGCCTACGTCCGGCACCTGCTCGACCACCAGACGGCGACCGTGCACCCGCTGGTCCGCGTCCACCCGGAGACGGGCGAGCGGGTGCTGTTCGTCAACGGCTACTACGTCGAGCAGATCACCGGACTCTCCCGGCCGGAGAGCGCCGCCGTCCTGGAACTGCTCCTCGAACAGGCCACCCGCCCCGAGTACACGGTCCGCTTCCGGTGGGAGCCCGGCAGCGTCGCCTTCTGGGACAACCGGGCCACCATCCACCTGGCCCCGAGCGACAACGCCCACCTCGACCATCCCAGGACCATGCACCGCGTGATGCTCGCCGGTGACGTGCCCGCCGGGGTCGACGGCACCCCGTCCGAGGCCCTCACCGGCAGCGAGCCGGGCCGCTGGTGACCCTCGTGTCAGACCAGCGGGATGGTCACCTCGTCCTCCACCGGCGGGTCCAGCTCCTGCGCCCGGTTGCCGGTGGCGGCGTGGCAGCGCAGCCGCACCGCCTCGGGGGAGACGTCCAGGCGCAGGAAGCACTTGAAGAAGGGCGGGCTGTAGGTCGCCGAACCCGGTGAGAACACCTGCGTGTAGACCTTGCGCACCGGCAGCCGGAACCGCTTCTTGTGCTCCGGCCGCCGTGCCGTGCCCAGCAGCCCGGCGACCAGCCGGGTGCGCCGGGTGACCCGCGCTCCGTCGCCCGGGGCGCGGCCCGTCCGGATGCCGAGGCGTTCGGCGATCACGGCCGTCGCCTCGGCCTCCGTGAGCGTGAAGAAGCGGCGCATCCGCAGCCGGCGCCCGTAGAGCGCGCTGTAGAAGGCCAGCGAGTCGCCGCGCAGCGGGTAGGAGCGGAAGTCGTCCTCGGTGACGCCGCCCACCGATACCCGCGGGATGGTGTGGGTGGCGTGCATGAACGCGCCGCCGCCGCCCGCGACGACGTACTGGATGGTGCGGCCGTCCACGTCGACGGGGTAGCGCTGGTAGTTGTGGATGTCGCCGCCGATCGCCGCGACGTAGTGGTGGGCCGGGTCGCGGACGATGTCGTCGACCGTGCCGCCGCCCTCGATGGCACAGGGCTGCCGCTCGCCGTCGACGTAGAGCGGTGAGCCGGTCACCAGGATCTTCGGCCGGGGCCCCGCGGACACCTCGCGCAGCCAGGCGCCCTGCGCGGCGTCGACCGTGCCGAGCAGCCCGGTGTCGATGCCGATGATCCGCACCGGTCCGGCGTCGATCGCCCAGTACGGCCCGGGCTGTTCGGCCCGCTGTTCCGGCGCGGAGCGCAGCTTGCGCGCCTCGTCCAGGTGCCGTCCGTCGTCCGGGTCGGCCCGGTGCCACAGCAGCGACCGCAGCCACGCCGCGGTGAGCGGACGGGGTGCCGGAGCGGGCGGCGGGGGCGACGCGTCGTCGCAGAAGACCCGCATGAAGCCGCCCAGGTCCTCGTACCAGTCGTGGTTGCCCGGTATCGCGTAGATCGGCGCCGGGTAGTCGCGGTACGGGCGGAAGAACTTCGTCCCGTAGTCGTCGGCGCTGCCCACCGGGTAGATCACGTCGCTGGCGAGGACGGCGAAGCGGGTGTCGTGCCCGGCCTTCAGGAGGCCGGGCACGACGGCGTACTGGGGGTCGTCGCCCTCTCCGGTGTCGCCGATGACGAGGAACGAGAACCGGTCCGGGTCCGTGCGCCGGATCACCTTGTCGGCGGGTGCCCCGGCCGCCGTCCGCTGCTCCACCCAGCGGTCCCGGGTGCGGCCGGTGGGGTCCCCGAACCAGGAGGCCAGCACGCCGTTGCGGGCGGCCCACAGGGTTCTCGGGTCGAGCCAGGACAGCTTCTCGGTGTGCTGCGGCATGAGGTCTCGGTAGGCGCCGGGCTCGGCGGAGCCCCAGCCGGCGCCTTCGGCGGTATCACGTGAGGAGTCAGACACCCGGGCACGGTAACAACGCCCCGACCGGCGGCGCGACGAGGGGAGCCCCGCCCAACTCCGTTGCCGGACGGGTCGCTTCGGCGGCCGCCCCGCCCCTACTCGAAGCGGGTGGTGTCTCCGGCGCCGTACCGCACGATCTCCGCCTCGCCCCCGGAGAAGTCGACGACCGTCGTCGGTTCGGTACCGCAGTCACCGGAGTCGATCACCGCGTCGACCACGTGGTCGAGCCGGTCCTTGATCTCCCAGCCCTGCGTCATCGGCTCCTCCTCGCCGGGCAGCAGCAGCGTGCTGGAGAGCAGGGGCTCGCCCAGTTCGGTGAGCAGGGCCTGGGTGACGACGTGGTCGGGGATGCGCACGCCCACCGTCTTCTTCTTCGGGTGCTGGAGCATGCGCGGCACCTCCCGCGTCGCCGGCAGGATGAAGGTGTAGCTGCCCGGGGTGGACGCCTTGATCGCCCGGAACACGTCGTTGTCGATCTGCACGAACTGGCCGAGCTGCGCGAAGTCCTGGCACACCAGGGTGAAGTGGTGCCGGTTGTCCAGTTGCCGGATCGACCGGATGCGGTCGATGCCGTCGCGGCTGCCCAGTCGGCAGCCCAGCGCGTAGCAGGAGTCCGTCGGATACGCGATCAGCGCGTCGGAGCGGACGCTCTCGGCGACCTGCGCGATGCT
The DNA here is from genome assembly GCF_003947455.1 of Streptomyces sp. WAC 04229. Classification (GTDB taxonomy): domain Bacteria; phylum Actinomycetota; class Actinomycetes; order Streptomycetales; family Streptomycetaceae; genus Streptomyces. The sequence goes on from NZ_QHJH01000032.1 coordinate 6,082, forward strand.
GCGCGGCTGGGGGTTCTCGGGGTGCACGTCGAAGTACTTCGCCATTCACCGAGCTTATGCCCGTCCGCGCGCGACGGCCGACAGGCCCGGTCGGGCGCCCCGTCCGAACCTTCCGCGGGGGCTCGCACCGGGCCCGCGTCCGGGGCCATGAGGTAACGTCCCCGACCTGGGCCGGGGGCGAGGCGAGGACGAGGAGAAGGCCGACGTGGCGGGCCGAGCGGACGGAACGGGACAGCGGGCGGCGGGAGCCGCCGAGCGCGCGGGATGGGCCGAGGAACTCCTCGACCACCTGCGGCCGGCCGGCCGCGACCCGGACAGGGTCGTGGCCTGGCTGGCCGGCGCCGCGGACGCCGCCGTCTCGCTCCAGGACGGCACCGGCCGCCTGCTGGCAGGCGCCCGCCTCCCGCTGGACGAGGGCCTGGTCGCGGACATCGCCGGCGGCCGGATCGCCTCCGCCGCCCTGGAGGACGCGGGACGCCGGATACGGCTCGTCCGCGTCGCCCGTTCCCACCCGGCGTCCGACGCCGTCCTCGCCGTGGCCCGCGAGGCCCCCTTCGACCGGCGGGCCTCCGACATCGTCACGCACACCGCCCAGGTACTGGAGCTGCTGCTGGCCGGAGACGAGTCGGCCGCGGCCGGACACCGGCTGCGGCGGGCCACCTCCGACCTGCGCCTGGCCATCCTGCAACTGCTGATGGTGGAGGACACCGTCTCCGCCCGCCGGGTGGCCGCCGGACTCTGGCCGGGGCTCCTCGACACCGACACGGCCTGCGTGTACGTCGTGGAGAGCAGCCCCGGGGAACGGGACCGCCTGGCCGAGGAGTGCGTGTCGGCGACGGCGGAGGGAGCGCTGGTCGTGCGCTGCCCCGCGATGGACGGACACGTCATCGTCCTCGCCCCACGGGACGCGGCCGGCCGGGAGTTGCGCACGCTCGTCGGCGGCCTGCCCGGCGTGTTCCTCGGCGGCAGCACCCGGCAGGGCCTCGCCCGTACCGCCGCCGCGTACGGACAGGCGGTGAGCGCCCTGGCCGTCGCCCGGTTCCGGCCGGAGCAGTCGGCCGTGTACGCCGAGCGGACCCGCCCCGAGCTGCTGATGGAGCCCGCCGCCCTGTACGGCTGGACGGCCCGGATGCTGAGCCCGCTCGACGACCTGCCGCACCACACCCGAGCCGAACTGCTGGCCACCACGCGGCTCGGCCTGGAGTTCACCGCCGTCAACACGGCGAAGATCCTCGGCGTCAGCCGCAACACGGTCCGGGCCCGCATGGACCGCGTCGAGGGTCTGCTGCGCACCGACTTCACCGACCTGACCGTCCGCGCCGCCGTCCACCTCGCCCTGAACTCGCAGGTCGGCCTCGCCGAGCCGCCGGGTGGGTCCGCCCACGGGCGGGCCGGGGCGGCCGGCCTCACCGACCTGCTCTCCGGGCCCGCGCTGCGTACCTGGGCCGCGGATCTGCTCGGCCGCCTGGCCCCGGACGGCCGGGACCTGCGGCGCACCCTGCGCACCTGGATCGCCGTCGGCGGCAACGCCGAGCGCGCCGCCCAGCGGCTCGGGATGCACCCGCAGACCGTCCGCGAGCACGTCCGCAGCGCGGAGCCGGTCCTCGAACGCCAGCTGCTCGCCGCCGGCAGCGACCTGTACGAGGTCGTACTGGCCCACCTCGCCGAGGGAGACCTCGGCGGGCCGCCGCTGCCCGGGACGAAACCGGGCCATCCGGACTCACCTGTGCACGGGTGAGTCCTTCCGGCCCGGCAGCGGGCACCGGCACGATTCACAACGGCGGAGCCGTTCACGTACGTTCGATCGCGATGGGGGCACGACCGGAACGGGGGACCGGTCGCGCCCCCGACTCCGTCGCGCGGACGGCCGCGTACCGGGGGCCGGTCAGCCGTGCGGCAGGATCACCGCACGGCCGTTGACCCGGCCCGCGTGCAGCCGCTCGTACGCCAGGGGCGCGTCGTCCAGCGCGTACGTCTCGGTGTGCACCGACAGGGCGCCCGAGCGGGCCAGGTCCAGCACCTCGATCAGTTCGCCGCGGCTGCCCCAGTAGGGCGCGGTGACCGACACCTCGAACGGCAGCACGCCGAACCCGACGGGGAGCGTGCCGCCGCCGATGCCGACCAGCGTGACATCGCCCTCGACGGCGGCGACGGCGCCCGCGGTCCGCACGGTCGGCGCCACACCGACGAAGTCGAACACGGCCTCGGCGCCCATGCCTCCGGTCAGTTCGCGCACCGCGTCCGCCGCCTTCGCGTCCGAGAGCACCGCCTCGTGGGCGCCCACCTCACGGGCGAGGCGCAGCTTGTCCTCGCCGACGTCGAGGGCGATCACCCGGGCGGACGTCAGCGCCCGCAGCAGCTGGACGGCGACGTGACCGAGGCCGCCGGCCCCGATGACCACCGCGGTCGAGCCGGGCACCAGCTTGGGCAGCGACCGCTTGATCGCGTGGTACGGCGTCAGTCCGGCGTCGGTCAGCGGAACGGCCGCGACGGGGTCGAGACCGTCCAGGGGCACCAGGTGCCGTGCGTCGTCGACCAGCAGGTACTCGGCCATCGACCCCGGCCGTCCCAGGCCCGGCGGGCGGATGCCCAGTGCGTCGGCGCGCAGGCAGTAGTTCTCCTTGCCCTCCGCGCACTTGGCGCAGCTGCCGCAGCCCCAGGGCCCGTACACGGCCACCGCGTCGCCCTCGTTCAGCCCGGTCACGCCGGCGCCGAGCGCGGCCACCGTGCCCACGCCCTCGTGGCCGAGGGTGAGGGGAAGCTCGTAGGGGAAGCCCTCGGCCGGCCAGCCCATCACCGCGATGTCGGAGTGGCAGACGCCGGCCGCGGTCACCTTCAGCAGCACCTGGCCGGGGCCGGGCTCCGGGTCGGGGACCGTGACGACCTCGGGCGGTGCCCCGATGGTGCGGTACTGCAGTGCCTTCATGGTCGAACTCCTTCTTTTCTCCCCCCGGGTTGTGCGGCGGACGCTCAGACGGCCGTGTAGGCGCCGTCGACCAGGTGGTAGCCGCCCGCCACGAAGGACGCCCGGTCCGACAGCAGGAAGGCGATCAGCTCGGCGACCTCCTCGGAGCGCCCGAGCCGCCCGGCCGGGTGCAGGGCGACCAGGCCCTCGTACGCGGCCTCGTCCATGGACTTCAGCAGCGGCGTGTCGATGAAGCCGGGGCCGACCGCGTTGACCCGGATGCCCTTGGCGGCGTATTCGGCGCCGGCGGTCCTGGTCAGGCCGACGACGCCGTGCTTGGCGGCGACGTAGGCGGGGGAGCCCGCGAAGCCGACGGAACCGAGGATGGAGGCGACGTTGACGATGGCGCCGCCCTTGCCCGCGGCCTCCATGACGGGCAGTTCGTAGCGCATCGAGTAGAAGACGCCGTCCAGGTTGGTGCGGACGACCCGCTGGTAGGCGTCTACGTCGTACGCGCCGGTCGGGGCGCTCGGGCCGCCGATGCCCGCGTTGTTCACGGCCAGGTCCAGGCCGCCGAAGGTGCCGACGGTGAACCGCACGGCGGCCTCGACCGACTCCGGGCTGGTCACGTCCAGCTCGACGGCGGCGGCCTCGATGCCCTCCGCGGTCAGGTCGGCGACGGCCTTGTGGGCGCCCTCGGCGTTGTGATCGGCGACGACGACGCGGGCGCCGGCCGAGCCGAGGCGGCGGGCGGTGGCCAGGCCGATGCCGGAGGCGGCGCCGGTGACGAGGGCGGTGCGGCCGGCGAACTCGGGGGCGGAGCCGGTGGGCGCTGTCGCGGGGGTGGTGCCGGTGGTGCTCATGGTGCTTGCTCTCTGTCTTCCTCTGTGCTGGCGGGGGTCGCGGCCGCGGCCTCCGAGATCAGGGCGTCGTAGGCCCGCTCCACGAGGGCGGCGAGGTCTGCGGCTCCCGAGTCCGGCGCGTCACCGCGCGCCCACAGGCGCAGGGCGGCGATCAGGACTCCGGCGGCGGCGTCGACGAGGGCGGCCGGGCGCACGTCCCGGGCGTCGTCGGTGCCGAGCCTTTCGGCGACGATCCGGATCGACTCCTCCTGGGCGTCGACCCGGATGCGCTGGTAGGCGGCGAACAGGTCGGGCTCCGTGTCGGCCAGGGCCACCAGCCGGCGCATCCGCGGGCGGACGTGCCAGGCCGGGTCCTCCCCGTCGGCCAGCCAGTCGCGCACCGCCCGGCGGTAGGCGAGCAGCGGCGGCTCGTCGGCGGGGCGGGCGCGCAGCAGCTCGTTGATGCGGGCGCCGTCCCGGCGGACGAAGTCGAGGGCCGCGTCCTCCTTGCCGGCGAAGTGCCGGCTGAACGTGCGGCGCGTGACGTCCGCGCGCTCGGCGATGGCCTCCACCGTGGTCGCCGCCGAACCGCGCTCCAGGAGCAGGTCGCAGGCGGCGGTGGCCAGCGCGTCCCGGGTCTGCCGGGCCTTGCGCTGCCGTCGGTCCTCGGTGGCGGGGGAGGGCTTCGTTGCCGTCATGCGTTCGAGCGTACACCCAGAAATGTCCCATTGAGACATGTGACTCAGCGGGACATGTGACCCGACGGGACATGACGGGTCCGGTAGTCCCGGACCCGCCCGGCCCTCACCCCGCCGCGCGTGCCGCCGCGAGGGCCTGTTCGGCGTACCCGCGTCCGAACAGGACGGCGTGCACCAGCAGCGGGAACAACTGGTGCAGGCCGACGCGGCCGGCCCAGCCGGCGGCGAGCGGCGCGCTCTCCTCGTACGCCGCCGTGACGCGCTCCAGGTGCGGGCAGCCGAACAGGCGCAGCATCGCCAGGTCGGTCTCCCGGTGCCCGCCGTGCGCCGCCGGGTCGATCAGGTGGACGTGCCCGTCCTCGCCCCAGAGCACGTTGCCGTTCCACAGGTCGCCGTGCAGCCGGGCCGGCGGCTCCGCGGGACCCGCGAGGCCGGGCAGCCGCTCGCAGACCCGCTCGACGTCGGCCGCTTCGGCCCCGGTGACGGTGCCCTCGTCCACCGCACGGCGCAGGTACGGCAGGACGCGGTGCTCGGCGTACCACGAGGGCCAGTCGCTCCCGACGGCGTTGCGCATCGGGGCGAGCCCGATGTACGCCTCCTCGGGCCCGCCGGGCGGCGCGGCCCCGAACGCGGGCGCACCGGCGGCGTGCAGGGCGGCCAGCTCCCGGCCGAACCGGTCCGCCGCCGCCGCGCTCGGCCTGCCCTGCGGCACCCGGTCGACGACCAGCCGTCGCTCGTCGTGCCCGTGCACCACCGGGACCCGCACCGCACCGGCCGCGGCCAGCCAGCGCAGCCCGGCGGCCTCGGCCCGCACGGCACCCGGGCCGTCCACGGCCTTGACCATCACCGTGCGGCCGTCGTCCAGGACGACCTCACCGAGCGAACCGGACAGCCGCCGCTCCGCGGTCGCCGGCCGGCCGGTGAACCGCGCCGCGACGTCCGAGTACGAGGAGTCGGAGCTCACGGCCGCCAGCCTAGGACCGCGCCGCCGCGCCCGCCCCCGGCTGCCGCCGACCCGGTGAAAAACGCGCGGGACGCCGATCGAAGACGGGCGGGGCGGGGGAGCAGTGGGACTATGACCAGTTCAGCGTTCCAACGCACCATCATCCTGCCCGCCCCCGTGTGCCGACAGGCCGCACAGCACCTCGAACACGCGGTGCAGAAGGCCATCGACGGTGCCGCGACGCCCTGGCGTGCCTTCCGCACCGCCGACGGTGACGACTTCGCGTTCTCGGTGCCGGTCGTCGAGCAGGCCGCGGGCTGCCTGCTGGTGCTGGCCGCCGAGAGCGCCCAGAGCCTGCGCCCCTCCGCGCTGCGCGCCCTGATCACCGTCGCGCTGCACCTGCGGGACGCGGCCGAGGCCGTCCGCCGCCCCGCGCTGCCCACCGGGGCCTGGTGAACACCGGAGCGCACCCGGGCAACCAAAAGACCGTGCCGCGCTCCTGAACATGTGTTTGGCTCTGCGGCATGGAGTTCACCCGCTTCCTCGACTGCCTCGCGGCCGACTACGACCGCATGCGGACCGTCGTCGGGACCGACGCCGACGCCGCGGTGCCGACCTGCCCCGGCTGGACGGTGGCCGATCTGACCCGCCACGTCGGCGAGGTCTACCTGCACAAGACCGTCGCCATGCGCGAGGGCGTCGAGCCCGAGCCCTGGCCGCCGAAGGAGTTCGCCGAGGAGGAACCGGCCGCGCTGCTCGACCGGGGATACACGGCGCTGCGCGCCGAGTTCGCCACCCGCGCCCCCGGGGACGCGGCCGCCGGCTGGTACACCCCCGACCAGAGCGTCGGCTTCTGGATCCGGCGGATGGCCCAGGAGACCGTCGTCCACCGCATCGACGCCGAACTCGCCACCGGCCGGCCCGTCACCCCCGTACCGGACGACCTCGCCGTCGACGGGATCGACGAACTGCTCAAGGTCTTCGTCTCGTTCGCCGTCGCCGAGTGGGGCGAGTACTTCACCGAGATCCTGGACGGCTCCCCGGGACGCACGTTCCTCGTGCGGGCCGGTGACGCGGTCTGGCGGGTGCGCACCGGGCCGGGGGAGTTCGCCGTGACGGACGGCGCCGGTGACGGCGGGGCCGACGTGACGCTGAGCGGCGCCCCGGAGGCGGTACTGCGCCGGCTCTGGAACCGGACGGGCACCGAGGACGACGACGGCGTGCGCGTCGAGGGCGCTCCCGAGGCCGTCGAGGAACTGCGGCGCTGCATCGTGGTCGCGACCCAGTGAGCTGCGGGGCCGGCGTCAGGTGCCGATGAGGCGCAGCGCCCCCCACAGCGCCACGGTCGACGCCGCGACCGTGGCAGGCACGGTGAGCAGCCCCAGCAGCGTGAACCGGGCGAGGCTCACCTCGATGCCGTGCCGGTGCAGGATCCGCCGCCAGAGCAGGGTCGCGAGCGAGCCGACGTACGTGAGGTTCGGGCCCAGGTTCACGCCGATCAGCACCGCGAGCACGTGCGCCGGACCGGCGGGCGCGGCCAGCGGGAGCAGGGCGAGGACGGCCGGCAGGTTGTTGACGACGTTGGCCAGCACCGCGGCCACCGCAGCCACCCCGAGCAGCGCCGGCAGCGAGTCCCCGTCCGGCAGCAGCCGCCCCAGCCCGGACGCCGGGCCGCCCGTCACCACCGCCTCCACCACGACACCGAGGGCCAGGACGAACACGCAGAACAGCGGCGACGCGGCGCCCACCATCTCCCGCGGCGTGACATGCCGCCGGGCCAGCGCCCGCAGACCGAGCACCAGAACGCCGGCCAGCGCCGCCCACGAGGGGTCGAGCCCGACGGGGGAGGAGAGCGCGAACCCGGCCAGGGTCAGGGCCACGACGACGACGGTGAACCGGGGGACGGCCGGAGTGGCACGGGCGGCCGCTCCCGGCGCGGGCGGGTCGGCCGGCTCCTCCAGGTCCGCGCGGAAGAAGCGCCGGAAGACGGCGTACTCCACGGCGATCGCGGCCAGCCAGGGCAGCGCCATCAGCGCGGCGAACCGGGTGAAGCTCAGGCCGCTGGCCGTGAACGCCAGCAGGTTGGTCAGGTTCGAGACCGGCAGCAGCAGCGAGGCGGAGTTCGACAGGTGCGCCGTGGCGTACACGTGCGGGCGGGCGCGGGCACCCGCACGGGACGCGGTGGCGAGGACCACGGGGGTGAGCAGGACCGCGGTGGCGTCCAGGCTGAGCACGGCCGTGACCGCGCAGGCCACGCCGAACACACCGGTCATCAGGCGCCGCGGGCTGCCCCCGCAGCGGCGGGCCACGGCCGCGCCGACGGCCTCGAACAGGCCCTCCTTCGCGCACAGGTAGGCCAGCATCAGCACCAGCGCGAGGAAGACCACCACCGGCAGCAGCGTGCGCGTCTCCTCCCACGCCTGCTGCGGGGTCACCATGCCGAAGGCCACGGCGAGCACGGCGGCGGGTACGGCGGCCACCGCCTCCGGCAGCCCGCGCGGGCGCAGCACGGCGAAGGCCAGGACGCCCAGCAGCAGGACGAGGGGGACGGCCTCGGAGAGGACGGTGGTACTCAGGAGTTCTCTCCTCGGATGCCCGCGACGGCCCGCGCGGCCGGTGCGGCCTGGCCGGCGCTGCCGATTCTGTCAGTGGCCGAGCTTCGCCCGGACGCCGCCCGCGGCCGCGGCCGGGCGGGCTGTGGCCCGCACTGAACGCCGGACCAGGTGGGCGTCGTGCCGCACCCCCTTCGCGGCATGCCGCCCCCGCCACAGGAGGGACGGCTTGCCCGCGGTGTCGTCGGCCGCGATCAGCAGGCCGCCCATCATGGCCAGGTTCTTGAGGAAGTGGATGCGCTGCTGCGCACGGTCCCCCGGGTCCTCCGCCTCCCAGAAGCGGTGCCCCGCCAGCGTGGTGGGCACCAGCGTCGCGGCCAGGGCCAGCGCCGCCACCCGGGGACAGCGGCCCAGCCCCAGCATGATCCCGCCGGCCACGTGCACGGCCCCGTTGAGCCGTACGAGTTGTTCGGTGCGGTCCGGCAGCACCGACACCCGCTCGGTCACCGGCCGCACGACCGGCTCGGCCGCCGGCGCGACGTCCTGGGGCCTGCGCAGGGAGTGCAGGCCGCCCGCGACGAACATCGAGGCGAGCATCGGGCGGCCGGCCGTACGCAGAAGACTCATGACGCGTTCTCGCTCTCTTCGAGGGTGTCGCAAGGTGTCGCTCACTCAGATCATCGAATGCCCGGTTCGGTCGGCGCCATTCGGCCGCCACTTGTGGGAGCGCTCCCAAGGGGGGAGGATGGCGTCGTGATCCAGACTGCCGCCGTACGTCCCTACCGTCCCGCCGACGCCGCCGCGCTCGACGACATCTGCGTCCGCACCGCGCACAACGGGCGCGACAGCCGGCCCGTGTACGCCGACCCCTCCGTACTGCCCGCCGTCTTCGCCGCCCCGTACGTCCATCTGGACCCCGGCCTGGCCTTCGTGCTGGACGACGGGGAGGGGCGGGCGGTCGGCTACATCCTCGGTACGGCGGACACGCCGCGCTTCGCCGCGGAGTTCCGCTCCACGTGGCTGCCGCGGGTCGCCGACCGCTATCCCGCGCCGCAGGGACCGCCCGACGGCCCGGACGCGGTCATGGCCGGGCTGCTGCACGACCCCGAGCGGATGATCGTCCCCGAACTGGCCGCCTACCCGGCCCATCTCCACATCGACCTGCTGCCCCAATGGCAGGGGCGCGGGTATGGCAGGGCGCTGATGCGGGAGTTCTGGCGGGCGCTGCGCGAGCGCGGCGTACCGGCCGTCCACCTGGTCATGGCCACCGCCAACACACAGGCCAGGGCCTTCTACGACCGGATGGGTTTCCAGGAGATCGAGGTGGCGGGCATGGATCCCGCGGACGTCACCTGCCTGGGACGGGCGACGCGGGACGACGCCTGACCGACGCCCGATCCGGTCGTCGCGTCAGGCCGCGTTCAGCTGGTAGACGTTGAAGGCGCGGCGGATCACCGGCTGGGCGACGTTGCGCACCCGTACCCCGCCCGCCGTCATGCCGTGCTCCGTGCCCAGGTGGGCGTGGCCGTGGACGGCGAGGTCCGCGCCGGCCGTGTCGATCGCCTCGGCGAGCAGGTAGCTGCCGAGGAACGGGTAGATCTCCAGCGGTTCACCGGCGAGCGTGTCGGCGACGGGGGAGAAGTGGGTGAGCGCGATCCGCACCGCGCAGTCCCGGCCGGCCAGTTCCTCCAGGGCGGAGCGCAGACTGTCCGCCGAGCGCCGGGTGGTGCGGACGAACTCCTTCATCAGGGGCTCGCCGAACTCCCCGGCGCTGCGGCCCACGAAGCCCCCGCAGAAGCCCTTGGCGCCGGCGACGCCGACCCGGGTCCCGGCGCACTCCACCACCACGCCCTCACCCTCCAGCACGGTCACACCGGCGTCCCGCAGAAGCGCGGCGACCTTGTCGGGCCGCTCGTCGTGGTGGTCGTGGTTGCCGAGGACGGCCACCACCGGCACCGGCAGGTCGCGCACCTCCTCTGCGACCACCCGAGCCTCCTCCGGCGTGCCGTGCCGGGTGAGGTCGCCGGCGAGCAGCAGCAGGTCGGCGCAGTCGGGCAGGGTCTCGAAGGCGGGCCGCAGCAGTCCCTGGCTGTCGGGCCCCATGTGGATGTCCCCGACGGCGGCGACGCGGATCATCGCAGCTCCTCGGCGTGGTCGGGGCCGGCGGTCTCCACCACCACGACGTCCGCGTGCACGGTGAGCCCGGCCAGTTCCTCGCCGGCGATCCGCAGCAGCGTCTCGCGGCACCGCTCGGACGGCACCGTGCCGGTGATCGCGACGGCGCCGGCCCGGATCTCGGCGCGTACGCCCAGCTCGCCCAGTTCCTCCGCGGCGAGCCGGTCGTGCAGGTGGGCGATGCGGTACTCGACGTTCTCGCCCGCCGGGGAACCGGTGTGCGACGCCGGCCGCCCGTGGGGCGTGGGCTCGCTCATGACTGCTCCTCCTTCGCGGGGGCGGTCGGTGCGCCGACCGGGTGGCCGGCCGGGGGAATGATCTCCAGCCGTTCCAGGATGAAGAAGAACGCGGCCGGCATCGGGGCGTCCGCGCAGTCGCGGCGCAACCCCGCCCAGTCGATCTTCTCGCGCAGTGTGCGGGCGATCGGCAGCACCGCACCGAAGTCGCAGTGGTGCTCCGAGAAGGCCGCCAGCAGGCCGCGCAACAGGTCGGTGGGGGACAGGACCGGCATCAGCACCGAGTCCACGGAGAGGTCCTGCGCCCGGTCCAGCAGCTCCGTCGTGACCGGCTCGTGCGCCAGCTCGAAGATCAGGTCGACCTGCTGGCCCAGGCAGCTCGCCTTCAGCAGCCAGTCCTCGGGCGGCGTGTACACCACCAGGCCCGCCGCCCGCAGCGTCGCGGCGACGGCGTCCGCGTCGTCGGGCCGGATGCAGAAGTCCACGTCGTGCTGGAGGTTCTGGGTGCCGCCGTGCGCGTACACCGCGACACTGCCGGCCAGCGCGAACGGGTGCTCCGCCTTCTTCAGGGTCGAACCCACCTGCTTGGCGGCCTGGAGGATCGCCTGGTTGCGGTCGACCGGCAGATCCTCGTGGCCCGGCTCGCTCGGAGGAACCAGCCCGGGGTCCCCCGTTGCCGGACGGAGTTCGGAAACGCCGGCGCGCTGTTCGAGAGCGTTCTCGTCGGCGGGCTGCCTCATCAATCGTCCCCTTCCGGGCGGTCACCGTCGTCGGACCGGAACGGACCGGCCCTCCCCTGCAGACGCGGGTACCCGGCGCGCCCCCCGCGACACTGGGGTGCTCCCCGAGGTGGGGACCAGGGATAGCGGGCACTCGGACGGCATGAACGACAAGCGGATGCGACAGCGGACCGCCTCCGAGGACCGCCGGACCGTGGAACGGCTGGTGGCGGCGTGGCTGGCGGAGACCGAACGGCACGACGCCGGCGCGGCCGACGAGGCCCGCACCGGATGGGAAAGGGGGGTCCTCTCCGAACCGGCCGCCCAGGACCTGGCCACCTGGGTGACCGCCCGGATCACCGACACCGGATTCACCGAGGACGAGGGCCCCTACGTGGCGGGCCCCGTCCGGATCACGCCGTCGGACAAGGACACCGTGCACGCCTGGCTGCGCGCACGGGGACACCGCGTGTGACGCGGCGACCGGCCCGTCCGCGCGTCGTCAGCCGGGCGGGGGCCGCCACTCGAACATGAGCAGTGTCGCGTCGTCCCGCAGCCGGTCCTCCTGCACGGCCAGGATCGAGTGGATCAGCCGGCGCAGCGACTCCGGCGCCAGTTCGCCGCCGGCCGTGGCCCGGATGACGTAGTCGGCGAACCGCTCCAGGCCGAGGAGAGTCGCCTCCGGGGTCCGCGCCTCCACGACACCGTCGGTGTACATCAGCACCCGGTCCCCGGGCTCCAGCGAGATCTCGTGGGTCCGGCGCGGCCGTGCGGTGAGCTGCGCCGGGAGGCCCATCGGCGGATCGGCCTCGCGCTCCATGGCGTCGATGACCAACCGCTGGTCGCGGATGAGGATGGGCGCGGGGTGACCGCAGTTGGCCCAGCGCAGCACCCCGGTGGCCAGGTCGAGCTGGCAGACGACCGCCGTGCAGAACTGGTCCGGCAGCCAGGCCGACAGCGCCTCGTCCACGGCCGTCACCAGCTCGGGCAGCTCGGCGCCCGTGCGCCGGGCGTTGCGGCAGGCGGCCAGGGCGACCGCGCTGGTGAGCCCGGAGGCCAGGTCGTGCCCCATGGCGTCCAGGACGGCCACGTGCAGGGTCGTCTCGGTGAGCGAGTGGTCGAAGGCGTCGCCGCCGATCTCGTACGCGGGCTCCAGGACGGCCGTCGACACGACCTGCGCGTTGCCGATGGTGCGAGGCGGCAGGAAGGCGCGGAGCATCTCGGCGGGCAACTGCATCCGTTCGGTGCGGGTGCTGCGGACGTAGGAGTCCTCGTAGGCCCGCTTCGAGGTGATCATCATGGCGGTCAGCGAGGCGAGCGCCCGGCCCCGGGTGAGCGTCGACGAGGTGAGCGCGGTGTCGTTCACGGCCAGCACGCCGAGCCGCTCCGCGCCGTCCAGCAGCGGGAACCAGGCGGTGACACCGTCCGCCCCCGACTCCTCCACGCGCAGCGCCTGTGTGCGGTACGCCCATCCGGCCAGCGAACCGTCGACGGGGAGGGCCGAGGCCATGCCGGTCTGGGGAACCAGGTGCCGCTGCTGGAGGTCGACGAGGTAGACCACGGTGTGCCGCAGTCCCAGGGCGTGGGAGCAGCGGGCCACCGCGGTGGGCAGGTCCAGGGTGAGGTGGGCCGGATCGGCGAGGAATTCCTGGAGCGTGGCGTCGCCCGGCTCCGACGTGGACACCTCTGCTCCTCTCGTCGGCGGTCCCGCGGCGGCGGGGACGTTGCGCAGCAGTCTGGCACCGCGTGCCCGGCCCCGCCCGTCGGGCGGACGAGGGCGACCGTCCGACACGGACGTCCCGGGCGTGCAACCCATCGGGGCCGCGCCGAGTCGTACTGGACAAGCAGGAACGAGACCGACACGCACTCAGATGATCCGACATGGGGGATACATGTACGTCCGTGCCCGAGGGGTCCGCGCCGCGGCGACCGCGCTGGCGGCCGGCGCCGCGCTCGCCGTGACCGCCGTCCCGGCGAACGCCGCACCACCGCGATCCGCCTCGCCCGCCTTCCTGGAGCCCGCCGAACTGCCGCCGCACCCCTCCTCCGACTGGTACGCCGGACCCGTCACCGCCGGGCAGCCCGACCCGCTGCCCATGTGCGTCGGCGACGCGCTGCCCTCCACCGCCTCGCACCGCCGGTACTGGACGGAGTACGACACCGGCGCCCTCCAGGTCACGGTCGTCGAGCGCAGCACGCGGCACGCCGTGAAGCTCGCCGCGCTGCTGCGCGAGGACCTGGCCGACTGTGCGCGCGAGGTGATGGAGCGGTATCCCGACATCACCGCCACGCAGAAGTACTACGGCCCCCTCGACGTGGAGGAGGGCGCCCACGTCTACGGCGTCCACACGGTCGCCGAGTGGGGCGCCTCCGACATCGGCCTGTTCTCGGTCGGCCGGGACGGCAGGACCGTGACCGTCGTGCAGTGGGGCCAGATGGGCACCTTCGAGCACGCGCAGGTGGCCGACTTCAAAGCCACCACCGTCACGGCCGTCGACAAGCTGAACTGAACGCACGGGGGCGGGCCGGTGCTCCGGCCCGCCCCCTCGGTGTGCCCCGGCGCCGGTCAGCAGTCCGGAACGCCCGCGATCTTCTCGCCGCCCCTCAGGTACAGGTTGTTGACCCAGGCGATGTCGCTGCCCGAGAACTCCTGCACGGCGGTCCACCAGCTGTTGCCGCCCACCGCCGGGTCGTGCACGTACTCGCCCCGCTTCTGGCAGACCGCGTCCAGCCAGTAGGTGGAGCGGACCGCGAGCACGTTGGAGTTCCTGGTGGGGTGCTGGCGCAGGTTGACGCCTGTCGCCCAGATGTAGACGTCGGTGAGGGTCGGGTCACCGCCGCTCGGCGCCGCCGGGGCGGCCTGGGCCGTGCCGGCGAGCCCGCCCACGGCGAACGCGGCAGCCGCCAGCGCGGTGACGGAGTGACGCATCAGTCGGTTCATGTGTGATTTCCCCCTGTGCCGGTCTGCGGCCGGGCGGCACCCGGCCCGCACTCGGCACTCTAGGGACGATCGGGGCCCGGGGGTCCCTGACAAGTGTCAGGGCCCGGTGTTCTCCGCCTCCTCGAGCGCGACGAGCCCGGGGTGGTGGAGGTCGAAGGCCGGCGACTCGGAGCGTACGCGCGGCAGCGCGTGGAAGTTGTGCCGGGGCGGGGGGCAGGACGTGGCCCACTCCAGGGAACGCCCGTAGCCCCACGGGTCGTCGACCTCGACCGGACGTCCGTACTTCGCGGTCTTCCACACGTTGTACAGGAACGGCAGCGTCGACAGACCGAGCAGGAAGGCGCCGACGGAGGAGACCGTGTTGAGCGCCGTGAAGCCGTCCGCGGCCAGGTAGTCCGCGTACCGGCGGGGCATGCCCTCCGCGCCCAGCCAGTGCTGCACCAGGAACGTGGTGTGGAAACCGGCGAACAGCGTCCAGAAGTGCACCTTCTCCAGGCGGTGGTCGAGCATGCGCCCGGTCATCTTCGGCCACCAGAAGCTGAATCCGCCGAACATCGCGAACACGATCGTGCCGAACAGCACGTAGTGGAAGTGCGCGACGACGAAGTACGAGTCGGTGACGTGCCAGTCCAGCGGCGGCGAGCCGAGGATCACCCCGGTCAGCCCGCCGAAGAGGAACGTCACCAGGAATCCGGCCGCCCACAGCATCGGCGGCTCGAAGGACAGCGAACCCCGCCACATCGTGCCGATCCAGTTGAAGAACTTCACCCCGGTGGGGACGGCGATGAGATACGTCAGGAACGAGAAGAACGGCAGCAGTACGGCACCGGTGGCGAACATGTGATGCGCCCACACGGTGGCCGAGAGTCCCGCGATGGCGATGGTGGCGCCCACCAGCCCCGTGTAGCCGAAGACCGGCTTACGGGCGAAGACCGGGATGATCTCGGTGACCACCCCGAAGAACGGCAGCGCGAGGATGTACACCTCGGGGTGGCCGAAGAACCAGAACAGGTGCTGCCACAGGAGCGCCCCGCCGTTCTCGGCGTCGAACACATGGGCGCCGAAGTGCCGGTCGGCCTCCAGCACCAGCAGCGCGGCCGCCAGCACCGGGAAGGCCAGCAGCACCAGGACCGAGGTCAGCAGCACGTTCCAGACGAAGATCGGCATGCGGAAGACCGTCAGGCCGGGGGCGCGCATGCAGATGATCGTGGTGATGAAGTTGACCGCGCCCAGAATGGTGCCGAACCCGGACAGCGCCAGCCCCATGATCCACAGGTCGCCGCCGAGGTAGGGGGCGCGCAACGGGCCGCTGAGCGGCGTGTAGGCGGTCCAGCCGAAGTCCGCCGCGCCCTGCGGCGTGAGGAAACCGCCCAGCACGATCAGGCCGCCGAAGAGGAACAGCCAGTACGACAGCATGTTCAGGCGCGGGAACGCCACGTCCGGCGCGCCGATCTGCAAGGGCATGACGGCGTTCGTGAACCCCGCGAAGGTCGGGGTGGCGAACAGCAGCAGCATGATGGTGCCGTGCATCGTGAAGGCCTGGTTGTACTGCTCGTGGGAGAGCACCTGGATGCCGGGCCGGGCCAACTCGGCCCGCAGCAGCATCGCCAGTGCCCCGGCGATCAGGAAGAACACGAACGACGTGACGAGGTACAGATGACCGATCCGCTTGTGGTCGGTGGTGATGACCCAGGAGACGAGCACCCGCCCCCTGCCGCGGCGTTCCGCCGCCGGGACCGCGGCGGTCGGTCGGGTCGGTTCCGTGGGTCCGGTCTCTGTCACCATCCGACCAGGGCAACCGAGCCCCGGCCGCCCGCGTCGATGCCACGTCACGCAACCACCGAGGTACGGCCGGTTGGCTGATCGTTTGTAGCCGTCCGGGTGGGCCGGCGCCCCGGGCGGCCGAAGCGGCCGTCACCCGAATGGCCCCCGCACGCTACTGGTCGCGGCCGAACCGGTGTCTCCTTGAGGGTGTCAGCGGCGTCCAGGCTGGGAGGCCGATCATGTACGAAATGTGCGTGGGCCCGGAGAAGGCGGGCGGAGCGTTGGTGTGGCACGTGTTGGCCAAACAGGCCGCGGCCACGCTGTGCGGACAGCAGCTCCGCGAACGTATCGAGGCATCCGACGGTGAACGGGCACGTCACTGCCCGGACTGCATGGCTTCCTTCGAGAAGCTGATGGCAACCACACCGTGCTGACGGACCGTCCGCGAGCCGTCCGCCCCGTCGCTCCACGCGGCGGGGCGGACGGCTTTCCCGTGCCCGGAGCCGCTGGTCGACGATCACCCGGTCGGGCCAGTGTCATGACGGGGTCCGCGGGCATTCGCCGAGCATGCCCCGGGGCGCGACGTCCTCCCGCCTCCGGGGCGGTGGGACGCGCCGCGGCCGGGATCCCCGAGTCGGCCGCGGCGCATCCTCCTCCCACCGCGCGCCGGCGCCCGCCGCATCGGCCGCGGATGGGTGTCGGCCACCGGAACATCTGGGTGTCGTCCCCGATGGCGGCGCCACCCCCCGGCGTGTGACCGTGGACCGACGCCGCGCCCCGGGGGCCTTTTCGGGGGCCGGGGGACGTTGCAGGGGAGCCTCATTCAGCCCGTTCGCGGGCGTTGCCGCGTGGTCCGTTCCGGGTGTGCGTCCGCACCCCGAGTAGCCGGGGCGGCCGGTGCCCCGTTCGGTCCGGGAGCGGTGTCACGGCACCGGCGCCGTCGACGGCGTCCGGCACTCCGCCCGACGACGACGCACCACGGACGACGCACCACGGACGACGCACCACAGATGAAGGAGAACCCGCATCCATCCCCGTCAAGTGAAGCCCTCCCCACTCTCCGCACGGCGGAAGGCGGTGACCCGTGGGACACGCTGACACCCTGCTCGCCATGGGCGGCGCCTTCCTCGCCGCCGCGTTCCTCGCCCGCCTCGGCGGCAGGATCGGACTTCCGACGATTCCCCTGTTCATGCTCGCCGGCATCCTGCTCGGCCCGCACACCCCCGGCTTCGTCCTGGTCGAGGACGCGCACGACTTCGAGATGCTCTCGGCGCTCGGACTGGTGCTGCTCCTGTTCTACCTGGGCCTGGAGTTCCACCTCGACGACCTCAGGACCGGCGGCAGGCGGCTGCTCGCCGCGGGCGGCATCTATCTGCTCCTCAACGTCGGGGCCGGGCTCGGCTTCGGTTTCGTCCTCGGCTGGGGGCTGCGGGAGGCACTGGTGCTCGCCGGGGTGCTCGGCATCTCCTCCTCCGCGATCGTCACCAAGATCCTCATCGACCTGGGCCGGATCGGCCGCCCCGAGACGCGTCTGATCCTGGGCGTCATCGTGGTGGAGGACATCTTCCTGGCGCTGTACCTGGCCGCCCTGCAACCGATCATCGCGGGCGCCCAGGGCTTCGCGGAGATCGCCCTGCAGGCCGGCAAGGCCTTCGGCTTCCTGCTGGTGCTGGCCGCCGCGGCCCGCTACGGCACCCGGCTCGTGGGCCGCCTGATCGAGACCCGGGACAACGAACTCCTCGTCATCAGCTTCCTCGGCGCGGCCGTGCTGGTCGCCGGCGTCTCCGAGGTCCTCGGCGTGGCGGACGCCATCGGCGCCTTCATGGTCGGCCTGATCCTGGCGGGCACCCCTTCCGGGCCCCGGATACGCGAGTTGGTGCACCCGCTCCGTGACGCCTTCGCGGCCATCTTCTTCTTCGCGTTCGGTCTCGCCATCGACCCCGGCGACATCGCCTCCGTCGCCGGTCCGGTCGCCGCGGCCGCCGTCCTGACCGTCGTCATGAACATCGCCGCCGGACTCTGCGTCGCCCGGTTGTACCACTACGGCGCGCGGCCCGCCGCGGAGATCGCCACCACCCTGGTCGCCCGCGGGGAGTTCGCGCTGATCCTCGCCGCGATGGCCGCGGGCGCCGGACTCGACGAGCGGCTCGCCCCCTTCATCGCCGGGTACGTCCTCGTGCTCGCCGTCCTCGGTCCCATCGTGGCGGCGCGGGCGCACCTGCTCGCCGGCGCCCTGCGGACGGCCGCCGGGCTGCTGCCCGGGACCGGGTCACCGGCCGCGGTGCCGGGCGAGGGGAAGTGCGGGGACGGACCGTCGGAGTCGGTGGCGCTGGCCGCGGGGGCGGCCTCGTCGTCGTCCTCGTCCGCCTCGGAGCGCGTGGAGGCCGAACGCTAGGCCGGGCCCGGGGCTGCCGGGAGGAGACGCGCGGGATCCGGCCCACGGGGCGGGAGCCGTACGGCGATCCGGCCGCGGCCGGGCACACCGGTCTCCCACCCGCCCGGCACGGCACCCTTCCCCCCGGTGGGACAATCTGCCCACAGGGCCGGTGTCCGACGCAGTGGTCGGAGCCGTCCGGGACCGGAAGGAGCCGTCAGCATGATCGAGTGGGTGCCCCTGGCCAGCGGTGCGAGACCCGTTCCCCGGCCGGTCGCCGCTCCCCTGGTGTGGGCGGGAGCCTTCGGCGGCGCCCTCGCCCTGGTGGCACTCCTCAACGGCACGGTGGGTTCGGGCCGTCCCGGACTCGCCCTCCTCGTGCTCTCCGTGCTGGCGGCGCTGCTCGGGCTCTGCGCCCGCTTCACCGCCGCTCCCGGGACGGCCGTGCTGTGCTGGCTCTCCCTCAACGGTTTCGCGATCCCGCCGGCCGGCGTCCTGACGTGGACCGGCCGGCGGGACGCGCTGTGGCTCGCCTGCCTGCTCGGTGCCGCCCTCGTCGGCACGGCACTGGCCCGCGTGGCGCACGCGCGGGCCGCCTACCGACGGCTCGGCGCGGCGACGGGGCCCGAGTCGCCGGAGCCGGGCCCCGGCGGCTTCTGACCGTTCCGGCCGCCGCCCCGCGCCCGGACGGCGGTCCGGGAAGGGCCCCGCCGGACACCCGGCGGGGCCCTCCCCATCTGTCACGGGGTCAGGCCGTGTGCAGCGTCAGCCCGTAGCGGTTCAGGATCTCGTTGACGGGCTGGAACCAGGTCTCGCCGCCGCTGGAGCAGTTGCCCCAGCCGCCCGAGGTGACGCCCTGCGCCTGGTCGCCGCTGATGAAGGAACCGCCGGAGTCGCCGCCCTCGGCACACACGCTGGTCTTGGTCATCTGGTGCACCGCGCCCTGGCTGTAGTTGACCGTCTCGTTCTTGGCGAGCACGGTGCCGCAGTGCCAGTGGGTGGTGGAGCCGGAGCGGCAGATCGAGGCGCCCACCGGTGCCTCGTTGGAGCCGCGCACCAGCTGGTCGGAGACGGTGCCCCAGCCGAGCACGACCGGCACGGTCCACCAGCCGCTGCCCACGCTGACCCAGGCGTAGTCGTTGCCGGGGAACGACGAGCCCTGGAACGTGCCGATGTGCGACCGGTCCCAGCCGCTCACCCCCGCGCCCGTCCCGCCGCAGTGCCCGGCGGTGACGAACCCGCCGTGCACGGAGAATCCGATGGAGCAGCGGACGTTGCCCGTGTAGTACGGGTCGCCGCCGACGGTGCCCGCCGCGAAGGTCTGCGGGGCCGCGGCCACCGTCCGCACCGTGACCGGACCGGCCTGGCGGGCCTGCTTCACGAAGCGCTGGACATCGTTGTCAGCCTGCTCGGCCCGGACCACGTCGACGACCACGGTGTTCGCCGCCGTGTCGACACGCCAACTGCTCACCCCGGCGGGCGCGTCGAGGCGGTCGACACGTGCCTTGGCCGCGTCGAGCGCCTCGGCGCTGTGCTCGACGGTGCGCACCCGCGCGCCGGTGGCGCGGACCGCCGCCGCCGTGGACGGTGCCGCGTCCGAGGTGACGGCGACGGTCAGCCGTCCGGAGGCGGCGTCGAACCACGAGCCGCCGAAGGCTTTTCCTGCGGCCCGGCGTGCCTCGGGCGCGAGGTCGCCGGCCCGGCTTTCGGCCGCGAGCCGGTCCTCGGCCTCGGTCCGGGTGAGACCGAAGTCCCGCTGCATGGCGTCCAGGAGGCCGGCGGAGGCCGGCTGCTCGGGGGAGGGGGAGGGGGCGTCGGCCGCCGAGGCCGGCAGGGTGCCCACCGCGGTGAGGCCGCCTAGTACGAGGAGGCCGGCCAGGCCGAGGTGCCTGAGTCTGCTGCGTCTCACGGGAGTTGCCCTTCGTCGTTCCAGCAAGGTGGGGGTGGAACAACCGCGTACTGAGAGCGCTCTCATCGGGTCGCTCCGAGCTTAGCCAGCCATCGTTATCAGGTCCATGCCAATGCACGGCCTTTCGTGGGACCGGGGCCGGACGGCACCGTGCCGGCCACCCCGGGGCGGGGCGGCCGGCACGGTGTGCGTGGCGTGTCGGTCAGTACCAGGCGGTCTGCGCCCAGACGTGGCCGTCGCAGGTCAGCAGGGCGCGGGAGACGCGGCCGTTCAGGTTGTTGCCGATCTTCGAGTAGGCGTAGTCGATGCCCGGGTCGACGGTCTCCGAGACCCAGCCGTCGGCACGCCCGGCGCCCGAGTTCGAGCGCTCCAGCACGGCGGCGCAGTTGGCCCGGGAGTTCTCGATCCGGGCGAACGAACCGCAGCGGGAGGAGTAGAAGTACTTCAGCGCCATGCCCTCCGCGTACCGGGTGGCGCCGACCTGCCGGAACGTCCCCGCGCAGCTGGACACGGTCGGATACTGCCCCTCCATGCCGTAGGCGCCGTAGTTCCCGCCCGAGTACGGTGCGGCCTGGGCCGGTACGGCGGACAGCGCCAGCGCGACGGCGGCGCCCCCCGCGGCCAGCAGAGTGGTGAGCGATGATCGGCGGCTCATGAGCCCTCGTTTCCCGTGTCGGCGATGACTGTGTCGGCGGTGAGCCGGACCGGCGACCACCCCCGTCGGCGACGTTAGGCGGGCCGCGCGGTGCCCGGTACCTGAGAGATGTCAGGGCGGCAGGGATCCTTCCGCCCCGGTTGGCCGCGCGCGGACGGGGCACTCAGTGCTGCGTCGTGTGGTGACGGAGACCGGAACCGGGAGGCACGCGTGGCGGTGCGGCATCGGTTGGTCCAGGCGAGCCCGCAGGTGGTGTGGGACGTCCTGGCCGACGGCGACCTGTACGTGCAGTGGGTGGTCGGGCCCTCTGACTCCACCCCCGAGGCGGGAGACTGGCCGCAGGTCGGGGCGACCATCGCCTACGAGGTGCGGTTGGGACCGCTGCGGCTGAACAACGAGTCCGTCGTCCGGCACAAGGTCGACGGGTCCCTGCTGGAGATCGAGGCCAAGGCCGGCCGGCTCGGCACCGCCCGGATCTCCGTCGAGCTGCGCGCCTGGGGTGAGGAGTGCCTGGTGATCGTGGACGAGCACCCGCTGCGCGGTCCCGGCGGCCTGCTGCACAACGCGGCCGTCGAGGCGCTGATCCAGGTACGGCACCGTGCGATGCTGGCCCGGCTGGCCGGGCTGTGCGAGTCCCGGGCCGGGGAGCGGCGCCGCCCCGATCCGCCGGACACGGCCGGGTCCGTGGAGTACCGGCCGGGAGACGGCCGTGCCTGACGCCGTCGTGATCGGTGCCGGCCCCAACGGACTCGTCGCGGCCAACCTGCTGGCGGACGCCGGCTGGAGCGTACGGGTCCTGGAGGAGCAGCCCGAGCCGGGCGGCGCGGTACGTCACGACTCCGGGGTCGCCCCGGGCTTCGTCAGCGACCTGTTCAGCTCCTTCTACCCGCTCGCCGCCGCCTCCCCGGTGCTCGCCGGGATGCGGCTGGAGGACCACGGACTGCGCTGGGCCCACGCCCCGCACGTACTGGCCCACCCGCTGGGCGACGGCACGTGCGCCGTCCTCGACCGCGACGTCGCCGTCACCGCCGCCTCCCTCGACACCTTCGCGGCCGGGGACGGTGCCGCCTGGGAGCGCCTGTACGGCGTGTGGGACCGCTACCGGGCCGACATCCTGGACGCCCTTTTCACCCCTTTCCCGCCGGTCCGCGCCGCCGCCCGGCTGGCCCTGCGGCTGCGCGGCGCGGGCGGGCTCAGGCTGGCCCGCACCCTGGTGCTGCCGGTGCGCCGCATGGGCGCGGAGGAGTTCCGGGGCGAGGGCGGCAGACTGCTCCTGGCCGGCAACGCCCTCCACGCCGACCTCGCGCCCGAGGCCGCAGGCAGCGGCGGCTTCGGCTGGCTGATGTCGATGCTCGGGCAGACCTACGGCTTCCCCGTGCCGGTCGGCGGCGCCGGGGCGCTCACCGCGGCCCTGGTCCACCGGCTGCGCTCCCGCGGCGCCACGGTCAGCTGCGGGCACCGGGTCGAGCACGTCGTGGTCCGCGACCGGCGCGCGGTCGGCGTCCGCACGGCCGGCGGGGAGCTGGTCCCCGCGCGCCGCGCCGTCCTCGCGGACGTCTCCGTGTCCGCCCTGTACGGCGGCCTGGTAGCCCCCGAGGACCTCCCCGAACAGGTCCTCGCCGACCTGCGGCGCTTCGAGTGGGACTTCGCCACCTTCAAGGTGGACTGGGCGCTGGACGGACCCGTGCCCTGGCGGTGCGCGCAGGCGGCAGGCGCAGGGACCGTGCACCTGGCCGACGGCCTCGACGAACTGACCCGGTTCGCCGCCCAGATCGCCATGGGCCGCGTCCCCGACCGTCCCTTCTCGCTCTTCGGCCAGATGACGACGTCCGACCCCACCCGCTCGCCCCGCGGCACCGAGTCCGCCTGGGCCTACACCCACGTCCCCCACGACGTCCGGGGCGACGCGGGCGACGAGGGCATCACCGGGAGCTGGGACGCAGGGGAGCGGGAGCTGATGGCCGACCGGGTCGAGCGCCAGGTGGAACGCTTCGCACCCGGGTTCCGCGCCCTGATCCGGGCCCGTCGGGTGCTGGCCCCGCCGACGCTCCAGGCCCTGGACGCCAACCTGACGGGCGGCGCCATCAACGGCGGCACCGCCGCCATGCACCAGCAACTGGTCTTCCGGCCCGTGCCCGGCACCGGGCGGCCGGAGACCCCCGTTACCGGGCTCTACCTCGCCTCCGCCGCCGCCCATCCCGGCGGCGGAGTGCACGGTGCGCCCGGTGCCAACGCCGCCCGCGCCGCACTGCGCCGGCACCGCTTCGCGGGCCTCACCCGGGCGCAACGGGCCCTGGCCCGCCGCGACCGGGCCGGCGACAGACGGTGACCGTCCGCGCAGCCCCCGAGGAAAGGCCCGACCGGTGACAGACAGCCCCCTGCAGAACCGCACCGTCGTGGTGACGGGCGCCGCCCGAGGACTCGGCGCCGCCCTGGCCCGCGCCTGTGCCCGGCGCGGCGCCCGGCTCGCCCTGCTCGGCCGGGAGAAGTCCCGCCTGCAAGCCCTCGCGGCCGATCTGCCCACCCCGGCGCTCGCCGTCGAGGCCGACGTCACCGACCCCGCCGCACTGGCGGAGGCGGCCGGTGCGGTACGCCGGGGTCTGGGACCGCCCTCGGTCGTCGTGGCCAACGCGGGCATCGCGGAGGGCGGGCCGTTCGTCACGTCGGACCCGGCACTGTGGCGCCGCGTCGTCGACGTCAACCTCACCGGCAGCGCCCACACGGCCCGGGCCTTCCTGCCGGACCTGCTGCGCACCGCCGGCTACCACCTCCAGATCGCCTCGCTGGCCTCGCTCGGCGCCGCCCCCATGATGAGCGCCTACTGCGCCTCCAAGGCGGGCGTCGAGGCCTTCACCCACTCGCTGCGCGCCGAGGTGGCCCACCACGGCGTCGCCGTGGGCATCGCCTACCTCAACTGGATCGACACCGACATGATCCGCGACGCCGACCGGTACCCGGTCCTGCGCGAGCTGCGCGCGCACATGCCGCCGCCGGCCCGCCGCACCTTCCCGGCGGACGACGTCGCCGCCCGGCTGGTCCGCGCCATGGAGCGCCGCCGTACCACCGTCTACGTCCCCGGCTGGCTGCGCCTGGCCCAGCTGGGACGCGTCACGCTGCCACCCGTGGTCCTGCGGCTCTCCCGCCACGAGCTGCCGCGGCTGGAGGCCGACGGATCGATGCGCGCCACCGGCCCGCTCGGCGCGGGCGGACTCGCCGACCGGGACGGGCCGGGGCCGGGTGCGTAGTACACCCGGGCCCGGACACCGGTTCCGCTGCTGAGAGGACGGCATGCAGACGTTTCTCCCCCTTCCCGGGTTCCGGGAGTCGGCGCTCACGCTGGACCGCCGCCGGCTGGGCAAGCAGCGGGTCGAGGCGCTCCAGGTGCTGCGCGGGCTGACCGTGCCCGGCTACGGCTGGCGCCGGCACCCGGCGGTGCGCATGTGGGCCGGCTACGAGGAGGCACTGGTGCGGTACGGCCTCGAGGTCTGCCGGGTCTGGCGCGACCAGGGCCACCAGGACAGCTGCGCCGCCTCGCTCGTCGCCGGCCTGGCCACCCGCCGCCCGCACGAGCCCGTACGGGACCAGGCCGCCCTGGCCCGTGCCGGGGAGCTGCCGCCGTGGCTCGGTGACGAGGCCTTCCACCGCAGCCACAGGTCGGCGCTGCTGCGCAAGGACCCCGAGGCCTACGGCGGGCTGTTCCCCGGCGTGCCGGACGACCTTCCCTATGTGTGGCCGGCCTCGGACCGGTCGGGGGAGGAGCCGGCGAGCGGCGCGTAGCAGGTCATGGGCGGCGTCAGGAGCTCCGCGCGCCGAGCCCCTTCAGGTCCACCGTCTCGCCGGCCGGCGGCTGTTCGGGGTCCACCGGCTCGCCGTAGTCGCTGAAGGTGACGCTGCCCGGGTTCCTGCCGCCCTCCGTGGTGGTCCTGAGGATGTAGGGCTCGCCCTCCGTGGCCACGTACATCGCGTGTGTCTCGCCGCCGTCGCCCTCCTTGGTGAGCTTGAGTGCCTCCTTGCCGTCCACGTCGGAGGTCTCCCCGCGCTTCATGCCCTGGCGCTGGGACTTGTCCTGGTCCATCGCCGCGACGAAGCCCTGCTTGTCGCAGACCCCGGCGGTCGTGGCGTCGTTGCCCGGCATCCGCACCCACTTGTCCGAGAGCTTGGGCACCATCTCCCGCGCCTCGTCGGGCTGTTGCTTCAGGGCGTTCTCCCAGTACTGCCGGTCGCCGCGCAGGTACAGGGTCGAGCCGGTGTGTCGGACCTCGGCCTCGGTGTCGCCGGCGCCGATGGTGCCCTGGCAGTTCTTCGCCCGGTCGACCGAGACGTCGATGGTGACCCTGGAGCCGTCCTCCTGGCGGGTGTCGCCCTTCACGTGCATGGACCTCGCCTCCCGGGTGGCCTCGACGGCCTTCGCCGCGACCTGGTCGGCGCTCTGCCCCTCGAAGGGCGTGCTCCCGTCACCGGAGCCGCCGCCGCAACCGGCCAGGAGTGCGACGGAGGCGCTCGCGGTCGCCACGGCGGTTGTCACCTTGCGGGTGCGCACTGGCAGTTCCTTCCCGTGTCCGTTCGAAACCGTCAAGTCTCGTGCCCTGCCGGCCTGTTGGTGCCGGACATTCCGAATACCCCGATTCCCGCGCCCCGCACCCGGTGAGGGACCGGCGGTGCGGGACCGACGACGCCCGTGGGACCGCCACGGTCACCGATTGGTCCCCCATACCGCTCCGGAAGTGGACCCCGTGCGAGACCGGCCGGCTTCATAGCGTCGGTGCCATGAACGCCACCACCGCACGCGGCTCCCTGCTCGCCGCCCTCGCCTGCGTCCTCGTCGGCGGGTCCTTCACCGCCAACAGCCTCCTCGGCGACTACCCGTACGCCGGGGGCCAGTTCCTGCGCTACGGGCTGGCCTTCCTGCTGCTCGTCCCCCTCGCCGGGCCCGGCGCGACGGCCCGGCTGCGCGCGCTGGGCCCCGGCCTGTGGCTGCGCCTGGCCCTGCTGGCCGCCGTCGGCATGGTCGGCTTCAACCTGGCCGTCCTCGCGGCGGAACGCACCGCGGAACCGGCCGTCCCCGGGGTCTTCGTGGGCTGCGCGCCGGTCGTGGTCGCCGTCCTCGTGCCCCTCCTCGACGGGCGCCGGCCGCAACGGGTCGTGCTCTACGGGGCGTCGCTGGTGGCCGCGGGCGCCTTCACGGTCCAGGGCTGGGGGCGTACCGACGGCGCGGGCATCGCGTTCTCCGTGTGCGCGCTGCTGGGCGAGGTCGGCTTCGCGGTCCTGGCCGTGCCCGTCCTGCGGCCGCTGGGCCCGCGGCTGCTGTCCACCACGGTGTGCGGCATCGCGGCGCTGCAGTCGGCGGTGGCGGGCGTCCTGGGTGACGGCGCCGACTGGCTGCGGCCGCCGGACGCGGTGGAGACCGGCGCGCTGCTGTGGCAGGCGGCGGTGGTCACCGTCGTCGGCTTCGTCTGCTGGTACATGGGCATGCAGCGGATCGGGGCGGAGCGGGCCACCCTGTTCTCCGGCCTGATCCCGGTCGCCGCGGCCTGCACCGCGCCCCTGGCCGGCACCGGTTCCTACGGCGCCGCGCAGGCCGTGGGCAGCGCCCTGGTCTGCGCGGGGGTCGCCGTGGGATCGGGCGTGTCGCTCTCCTTCGCCCGCCGGGGCGGTCCCTCGTCCGCCCGCCCGGGTGAGGCCCGGACGGCGCGGCAGGGGTCCGTCGAGTCCCGCTCGGCGGAGAAGCCGTAGGGGCCCTCGGCGCCGGAGAGGCTGCCCGCCCGCAGGCGGGCCCGGTGGCTCAGGGCTGCAAGGGCATGCTGCCGCAGTTGGAGCGCGCCGGCTCCCCGGAGAGCCGGTCGGCCAGCCAGGAGATGGCGCTGCCCTGGTCGGTGAGGAGCGGGGCGAAGTGGTTGAGCAGGCCGCTCCCGACGCCCGGCAGCAGGACGGGGGCGTAGGTGACCGCGGCTCCCTTGCGGCACCAGTCGACGGCGAGCTGACGGGCCTGGCCGTGGGGGACCAGGTCGTCGCTGACGCCGGTCGCCACGCGGACCGGGCTGCCGGGCTTCAGCGAGCCGATGCGCTGCTCGGCGAGGAAGTCCCGCAGTACGGGCTCGGCGCGGATGACGTCGCTGATGGACTGACCGGTCGTCGTCCAGTCCTCGCTGCTCGCGCCGCCGTACTTGAAGAGGGCGTCGCCGACGCACATGGTCGACAGGTCCTTGAGCGCCTCCCGGCCCTCCGCGTTGATGTACCGGTCGGCGATGGGACGCAGGGCGGGCTCCGTCTGCAGGAAACCGTTGAGCGACCAGCCCAGCGCGCCCGCCAGGTCGCCGCCGTCGATCGCCCCGGTCACCTCGGTCAGGTCCGCGGGCGGCGCCCCCGCGTACGTGCCCGCGAGCGGCACGTCCGGGGCGTAGGCCGGCTGGAGTTCGGCCGCGGCCGCCGTGGCGCCGCCGCCCTGGCTGTACCCGAACAGGCCGACCCGGGAGCCGGCGGTGACCGAGGCCGAGTCGAGCGAGCGCGCGGCGCGTACGGCGTCCAGTACGGCGTGGGCTCCGTCGACGCGGTTGACGTAGGTGTGCAGCCGGTCGGTGGTGCCCAGGCCGACGTAGTCGGTGACGACGACGGCGACGCCGCGCAGCAGCAGCCGGTAGACCGACAGGTTCTCGTATCCCACGGAGACCGTTCCGTCGCCGAGCCGCAGCGGGTTCTCCAGGGCCATGGAGGCGGCGCACTGGTCGCCCTGTCCCATGGTGCCGGGGGCGACGGCGACCAGGGGCCGCGGTCCGTCGCCGCGCCACTTCGCGGCGGGTTCGATGTAGGCGCCGGTGACGGCGACCGCCTCGCCGTTCGCGTCGGTGGACTTGTACATCAGGCGGGTCGCCCGCCCCGGGAGGGGGCCGTCGAGGCCGGGCAGGCTCAGGGCGAGCGGCAGGTGCTCACTGCGGATCAGCGTGCCGTCGGCGGCCGGGAGTTCGGCCGGCGGCGTGTAGAAGGCGGGTATCTCCACGCCCCGGGACGTTTCCGAGGCGGGTCCGGTGGCCGGGTCGCCGGCGGTGCCTGCCGCGGCGGCGGGCACCGCCTGGGCGCCGAGGGCGAGCGCGGCCGTGATCGCCGCGGCGAGCATGCGGGGACGTGCGGGCATGGCGAACCTCCTGGGGAAGGGCCGGAACCGGTCGTCCGCGGTCCGTTGGGGGAGGACCGTGGCCGCACTGCTCCTGTGGGGTGACGGGACCGTACCCGGACAGGAGTTACCGGCGGTAGCACCAAGCTTATTACGGTTCAGTAACTTGACGCGGCGTCTAACAAGCTGCGCCCGGCGCCCGGCAAGGCGTCGGTCCGGCGGGATCCGTGCCCCCGCCGGACCCGCCGCCCGCTACCGGCGGCCGCGCACCAGCAGGTACAGGAAGTACGGCGTCCCGATCACGGCCGTCATGAGTCCCGCGCCGAGCTGGGCCGGGGCGATCACCGTGCGGCCGATCAGGTCGGCCGCGCAGACCAGGGCGGCGCCCAGGAGGATCGAGACCGGCACGACCCGGACGTGCCGCCGGCCCACCAGGGCCCGTGCCGCGTGCGGGGCGACCAGCCCGACGAACCCGATGGTGCCCGCACAGGCCACGGCGCTGGAGCTGAGTACGACGCTCACCACCAGGAACCCGAGCCGCCCCGGCGCCAGCCGCAGGCCCAGCAGCCGCGGCGTGTCCTCGTCCAGCGAGATCAGGTCCAGCTCGGTGCGCCGCGCGACCGCCACGCCGATGCCGACGGCCAGCGCCAGGGCGACCGGCACGACGTCCGGCATGGTCCGCCCGTAGGTCGAACCCGACAGCCAGGTCAGGGCCTTGTTCGCGTTGAACGGGTCGGTGAGCACGATCAGCAGGCTGATCAGGGCCGCCGTCCCGGAGGCCACGCCGATGCCGACGAGGACGAGCCGGTTCTGCCGGTAGCCGCCCCGGGCGGCAAGCCCGAAGACGAGGACCGCGGTGACGGCGGACCCGGCGAACGCGGCGGCGGCGACGCCCCACGTCCCGGCGGCCGGCACGGTGGTCACCAGGATCACTGCGCCCAGCGCGCCACCGCCGGTGACACCGAGGACGTTCGGTTCCGCGAGCGGGTTGCGCGTCACGGCCTGCACGAGCGTGCCGGCCAGGGCGAGCGCCGCACCCGCGCCGAGCGCCGCGAGCACCCGGGGCACCCGGGTGTCCAGCACGAAGGAGACGGTCCGGCCGGCCCTGCCCTGCGCCCAGTTGACGACGTCACCGAGGAGCAGCTTGCTGTCGCCGATCAGCACCGAGGCGATGACCAGGCCCACCAGTACGGCCACCAGCACGGCGACCGTGGCCAGGAACACCGCCCGGCTCGGGATGCGCAGCCGGTCCGGGGCGCCGGCTCCGGCGGTGTCCCGCAGCCGCATCGCCATGACGACGAGGAACACGGCTCCGACGAGGCTGGTGACCACGCCCGTGGGTACGCCCACCGCGCGGTTCTCCGACACCACGGTGCGCAGCAGCACGTCCGAACCGAGCACCAGGGCCGCGCCGGTGAGCCCGGCCGCCGGCATCGACGTACGGGAGCGGGCGAAGCCGCGGAGGCGGCGGGCCAGCGGGCGGACCAGGGCGGGTGCGCACAGGCCGACGAAGCCGATCGGCCCGGCGAGCGTGACGGCGGCCGCGGACAGCATCGCCGCCAGCACGACGACCGTGACCCGGGTCGCCCGGACCGGCACGCCGACCCCGCGCGCGGCGTCGTCGCCGAGCGCCAGCGCGTCCACCCGACGGGCCGTCAGCATCAGGCCCACCAGCCCGGCCAGCGCGATCGGCAGCATCTGGACGACGCCGTCGAAGCCGTTCTGGGAGATGCTGCCCTGGTTCCACGCGTAGAGGCCCTCGGTCTGCTCGGGGAAGAGCAGGAGCAGTCCCTCCGTCATGGAGTGCAGGCCCAGCATGAGCGCGGTACCGGCCAGCACCAGACGGACGGTGCCGGTGCCGAGTCCGGACAGTCCGAGCACGACGGCCGCCGCCGCCAGCCCGCCCACGAAGGCGACGCCGGAGGAGGCGATCATCGGCAGTGAGACGCCGGTGGCGCCGGCCACCCCGAGGGCCAGGTACGCGCCCGCGTTCACGGCCAGGGTGTCGGGGGAGGCCAGCACGTTGCGGCTGACCGACTGGAGCACGGCGCCGGCCATCCCGAGGACGACACCGACCAGCAGGCCGGCGGCCATCCGGGGCAGCCGCGAGGCGACGACGACCGACGCGTCGTCCGGGTCGGCCTGTCCGGTGAGGGCCTTGAAGACCTCGGACGGTCCGACGGCGGCGGTGCCCTGGGTGATGTCGACGACGGCGAGGACGGCGACCAGCAGGACGATCCCGGCCGTCACCGCGGCCGCGCCCGACCGGGACGTGGGGACCGTCGACGGACGGGTCGCGGGTTCGGTTGCGGTGACGGCCATGGCCTCGCTACTTCGTCAGCGCGCCGACGACGGCGTCGATGTACGCCTCCATCGACCCGGGACCACCGAACATCCAGATGCCGTCGTCCAGCCGGTGCACGTCGCCGGACTTCACGAACGGCAGGGACTTCCACACCGCGTTCTTGGCCAGCTCACCGGTGAACGGGGTGGCGGACGGGTCGTCCTCGTTGCCGATGTAGGCGAAGTGCGTGTCCTCGGGCAGCTTGGTGAGACCCTCGACGTCGGTGGTGCCGAGACCGTAGGCGGGGTCGCCCTTCACCGTCCAGGCGTTCTTCAGACCGATCGCCTCGTTGACCTCACCGATGAGGGAGGTCGCGGTGTAGGGGCGGATCGAGACCTGGTTGGCGGCGACGTAGCCGTCCGCGAAGGCGTAGCCCTTGCCGGCGAACCCGGCGTCTGCCAGGGCCTTCTTGCCCTCGGCGACCTTGGCCTCGAAGCCGGTGCGCAGCGTCTTCGCCTCGTCCGTCTTTCCGGTGGCCTTGGCGATGAGGTCGATGTTCTCCAGCATCTGGTCGATCTGACCGGTGCCGTCGGCGGAGGTGACCTCGATGACCGGGGCGACCTCGCGCAGCTGCTTCACGGCGGCCGGGGTGAGGTCCGTGGTGGCCACGATGAGGTCGGGGGCGAGGGAGGCGACGGTGTCCATGCTCGGCTCGCCGCGGGTGCCGATGTCCTTGGGCTCGTTCTTCAGCGGCACGGCGCTGTCCCAGGTCTTGTAGCCCTTGACGTCCGCGACGCCGACCGGGTCCACGCCCAGGGAGACCAGGCTCTCGACGACGTTCCACTCGGTGGCGACGACCTTGGTGGCCGGGCCGTCGAGCTTCACCTCGGTGCCCTTGCCGTCCTTGAGCGTGATGGCCTCGGAGGCCTTCTTCCCGGACGTGTCGGCGGCGGGTTCGGTGGTGCCGCAGGCGGCGAGGGTGAGCGTCGCGGCGGTGGTGGCGGCCGCGGTGAGCAGGAGGCGTCTCATGAGGTGGTGCCGAGCCTTTCGGTACGTATGTGGTGGCGGCCGATCGGGCGGGTGCGCAGCCGGCCGGTGAGGGGGTCGGTGTCGACGTCGATCCGGATGCCGTAGACGGCGCTCAGACGTTCCGGCGTCAGTACGTCCTCGGGCGGGCCGTCGGCGACGATCCGGCCCGCTTCGAGGAGCGTGATCCGGTCGGCGACGGCCGCCGCCTGGTCGAGGTCGTGCAGCACGACGCCGACGGCGATCCCGTGGACGTCGGCCAGGTCGCGGATGAGGTCGAGGAGTTCGACCTGGTAGCGGAGGTCGAGGTAGGTGGTGGGTTCGTCCAGCAGCAGCACGCCGGTCTCCTGGGCCAGGCAGCTCGCGAGCCACACCCGCTGCAACTGGCCGCCGGAGAGGTGGTCGGCGCCGCGGTCGGCGAAGCCGTCGACGCCGGTGAGCGCGAGCGCCCGGTCGACCGCGGCCGGACCGTCCGGATCGGGCCGCCCCCAGCGGCCCCGGTACGGATAGCGGCCGAACTCGACGACGTCCCGCACGGTCAGCCCGCCCGGTGTCGGACGGCCCTGCGTCAGCAGGGCGACGTACCGCGAGAACTCACGGGGCGTCAGCGCCAGGCCGTCGGTGTCGCCGTCGATGCCGATCGTCGCGCTCCGGGCCCGCTGCAGGCGGGCGACGGTGCGCAGCAGCGTCGACTTCCCGCTGCCGTTCGGGCCCACCAGAACGGTCACTTCGCCGGGCCGGAGGGTGACCTCCGCGTCGTGCACGACATCGACGCCGTCGTACGCGACGGTCACACCCGTAGCCGACAGCCGATGACCGCGCAGGCGCAGGGTGCCGGCCGTGTCTTCACCAGATCTCACGAGGCGAAGGTTAGCCTAACCTAATAACTGCTGGTAGAGGCGGGGCTCACACCGGCCGTCCCGAATCCCGTCCGGTCGTCCGGGCCGCTTCGAGCGGATCGTTCAACTCCCGTTCGACACGGGGGCTTTCCACAGGCCCGCCCGATTGAGGGATGCGGGGCAGTGCAGGTAGATCTCGTCGATCTCCAGGACCAGGGCGAGGTCCGGACGCCTGCCGTCGCGGGCCATCGCGTCGAAGAAGGGCGCGTCGGTGAGGATGCGGGCCCGGCCGTTGATCCGCAGCACCTGCTTGCCGCCGGGGATCAGATAGAGCAGGCCGGCGTGCGGATTGCCGAGGATGTTGTGGAAGCTGTCCCCCCGGCGGTTGCCCGGACGGTCCGGCAGGGCGATGGTGCCGGTGTCCAGGACTTGGGTGAAGCCCGGCGCGTCACCGCGCGGCGACACGTCGCAGTTGCCCCGCGGGTCGGAGGTGGCCAGCAGGCAGAACGGGGAGCGGGCCAGGATGTCCACGTCGTCGTCCGTAAGCCGCTCGTGCACCTTGTCGATGACGACGGGCCAGGGCTCGCCCAGCAGCTCGCGCAGCTCGGCGGGCGAGTCCAGTTCGACCCAGCCGTCCTCCTTGGCGGTGTCCGTCCGGTCTCCGGTCGCGTCGATCGTGTGTGGCAAGGCCGGCTCCCCGGGTGCGCGCTGACCGGAGGCGGGTGCTTCCGGCTGGTTGGTTGCACGTAGAACAATATCTGGTGTTAGGTTCCCCTTACCCAACGCGGTCAGAAGGCGTACCGCACGCGCAGCCACGGCGCGTGGGCGGCGATCAGCGCGCGCAGCCGGGCGACCGCGTCGGCCTTGGCCCCGGCGCGGTAGCGCACGTTGAGCGCGCCGTTCTCCGAGCGCTTGGCCTCCTGCAGCTCCGGACGCCACAGCACCTCCTCGGCGCGCGGATGCCAGCCCAGGTTGACCCCGTGCAGCTCCCGGTTGTGCGTCAGCATGATCACCTCGGCGGCGGCCTGCCGCCTGACCCGCTCCGGCAGGACGTCGTCGAGGTGGCGCAGCAGCTCCGCCCAGGCCTCCTCCCAGCCCGGCCGCACCACCACGGGGGAGAGGTTGAAGTGCACCTCGTACCCGGCGTCCAGGAAGTCGGCCGCCGCGGCGATCCGCTCGGCGACCGGCGAGGTGCGCACGTCCAGCAGCCGCGAGTCGTCCGGCGGCATCAGGGAGAACCGGATCCGGGTGCGGCCGCGCGGGTCGAGGGCGAGCAGGTCGGGGTTGACGAACTTGGTGGCGAAGGACGCCTTGGCCGTCGGCCACTGCCGGAACGCGTGCACCAGGTCCGCGGTGTTGTCGCAGATCAGGGCGTCCACCGAGCAGTCGCCGTTCTCGCCCACGTCGTACACCCACGCCTCGGCGTCGCACTGGTTCGGCTCGGGCTTCGGCCCCTGCCGGGCGATGTGCCGGCCGAGGTGGGCGATGATCCCGTCGATGTTGGTGAAGACGGTGACGGGGTTGGCGTACCCCTTGCGCCGGGGCACGTAGCAGTAGGCGCAGGCCATGGCGCAGCCGTTGGAGGCGCCGGGCGCGATCCAGTCCGCGGAGCGGCCGTTGGGACGGGTGGCCAGGGTCTTGCGCACCCCCAGGACGAGGGTCTCGCCCTTGATCCGCACCCAGCGTTCGACATTGCCCTCGTTGCCGTGCAGGCCCGGGATGCGCCAGTGGGAGTCCACCTCCACCACGCGCGCCTCGGGGAACCGGGCGAGCACCTGCCGGCCCCGCGGGGAGGCGGCCGCCGCCGGCTCGGCGTGGATCTCCCGGACCGGCAGCAGACGGCGCGCGGCGGCGGAGTCACAAAAGCGCGGCCCGCAGGGCTCGGCGGCCGGCCCGCCCGGCGTCAGGGCGTCGAGCCCGAACAGGGTGCCGGAGCCGTCGTCCGGTGCGGCGGACGGATCGTGCATGCGTGCTCCGGGGCGAGAGTGGGGGACGGGCCGGCCCCACTGTACGAAGCACCGGCACCCTCCGCCGTGTCACGCCCCCCGTCCGGGGCATACGCGTGACACGGCACCGGTCCGGTGCCACCGATCCGAAGGGATGTACACCGTGCTCGCCATCATCGCGGCGGTTCTGTTCCTCATCGCCTGGCTGATCAACGCGGCGGAGGTGTCGACCAACGACGTCTTCACCTCCACCAACGTCATGCTCGTCGGTCTCGCCCTGCTCGCCCTGCACGTCGCCGGGATCGGCAGCGGCTGGGCGGCACGCGGGCGCCGCCGCTGAGCCGTGCGCGCCTCCCCGTCAGGGGATGCGCGCCACGGCCGCGTAGATGCCGCTGTCCTCCGGCGCCGGCGGCTCCTGGCCCTCGCCGTACCACTCGGTGGCCGTGACCAGGCCCGGCCGGACCAGTTCCAGCCCGTCGAAGAAGCGGGTCACCTCCGCCCGGGTGCGGAAGCCGAG
Organism: Streptomyces sp. WAC 04229; assembly: GCF_003947455.1. Classification (GTDB taxonomy): domain Bacteria; phylum Actinomycetota; class Actinomycetes; order Streptomycetales; family Streptomycetaceae; genus Streptomyces. The sequence goes on from NZ_QHJH01000032.1 coordinate 40,515, forward strand.
GCGGATGCCGCCCTTGGCGTACTGGGCGATCACCTGCTCCGACAGCTCGGGGAAGAGGTCGATCGAGGCGTGCGAGAGGACCAGGTGGCTGCCGGAGGGCAGGGTCTCGACCAGTCCGCGGACTATCCCGTGGGCGTTCTGGTCGTCCGTGATGAAGTGCATCAGGGCGATCAGCGACAGGGCGATCGGCCGGTCGAAGTCGAGGATCTCGCGGGCGTGCCGCACGATCTGCTCCGGCTCGCGGACATCGGCCTGGATGTAGTCCGTGGCCCCCTCCGGGCTGCTGACCAGCAGGGCCTCCGCGTGCCGCAGCACGATCGGGTCGTTGTCGGCGTAGACGACCCTGGCCGCCGGGACCGTCCGCTGCACGATCTGGTGCAGGTTGGGCTCGGTCGGGATGCCCGTACCGATGTCCAGGAACTGGTCGACGCCCTGCGCGGCGAGGTAGGCCGCCGCGCGGTTCATGAACGCGCGGTTCTGCCGCGCCGCGTCCCGCGCCTCGGGCGGCAGGGTCTCGCCCACCGCCTCGTCGACGGGGTAGTTGTCCTTGCCGCCCAGCAGCCAGTCGTAGACCCGCGCGGGGTGGGCCCGGCCGGTGTCGATGTGGGGAGGCTGGGAATGGTCCGTCGTCATGGCAGGCTCCGTGGTTCGGGAGGTGACGCTCCGCCGTAAATTTCGATCATCGTACTGCCCCGCGCGCCGCGCCATGTCCGGGGCGCCCGGCGGAAGTTGCCGATCAGAGCGTGCCCAGGGTGCGGGGCGGGGCGTAGGTCCACTCCCGGTCCGCGTCGGTGATCGTGCGCAGCACGCGGGCCGGGGTCCCGGCGACGACGGTCATCGCCGGGACGTGCGCCGTCACGACGCTGCCCGCGCCCACCACCGAGCCGCGGCCGATGGTGATCCCCGGCATGATCAGCGCGCCGGCCCCGATCCACGCGTCGTCCTCGACGGTCACCGGCGCCGAGAACTGCGTGCCGTCCCGGCGCAGTGCGGGGTGGACGGGGTGCCCGGTGGTGCTGATGGTGACGTGCGGCGCGAACATCACCCGGTCCCCGACGAAGACCTCGACGTCGTCGACGAGGGTGAGGCCGAAGTTGGCGTACACGTCGTCACCCAGGTGCACGCGGTTGCCGTAGGCCACGTGCAGCGGAGGCTCGATCCACACGCCGGTGCCCACGGCCGCGAACATCTCCTTCAGGATCGCCCGGCGCCCCTCCTCGTCCCGCGCCCCGGTCCGGTTGTAGGCGTCCGCCAGTTCCTTGCCGCGCAGCCGCTCCTCCGCCAGCCCCTCCAGCCCCGGGGCGCCGTCGGAGTACAGCTCCCGGGCCGCCATCCTGCGGCGCACCTCGAGCTCGCGGGGGTCGATGGACATGCCGTCTCCTTCGGTCTCTCGGGGAGGAGGGGGAGGGGGGTCAGCCGGTGGACGTGTCCGTCAGCGTCCAGCGCTGGTTGGCACCGGAGTTGGGCGGCCACGTGGTGACGGCCGCACCCACGTGCGTCGCCTGACCGCCCACTTCGAGCAGGCGCCCGGTGGCGGCGTTGACGAGCGTCCAGGTGCCGTCGCCGGTGGTGGACGCGAACCACTCGGCGGCCCTGCCGGGCCGCCCGGTGTCGGGCTCGGCCACCGGGACGTCGTCGCGCACCGCAAGGCGCGTGCCGTGCCCGGGGTCGGTGAAGACGTAGCGGTCGCGGGCGCCGCCGTCGTGACGGACCGCGCTCAGCCGCCAGTTCGTTCCGCCGCTCAGGACCAGGCCGGTGCCGTCGTCCCCGACGGTGACGGCCCGCCCGCTCTGCACGCCGGTGAGGGTGTAGTCGTGGCCCCGGCGCAGCGGGGCGGCGTCCCTCGCGACGCCGGAGACGCCCTTGATCTCGAAGGAGGTGACGGACTGCGCGGGCACGGTGAAGGCGGCCGTGCGGTCCTGCACGCGGATCGGGGCCTTGCGTTCGAGTCGGCCGCCGGCGTCGGTGACCACCGGGGTGACGGTGGTGCGGCGGCTCACCTCCCCGAACTTCGACAGGTCGAGGGTGACGGTGCGGGCGTCGGCGGTGCGGTTGACGTGGACGAGCGAGGCGCTCTCGCCGTCACGGCCGACGGCGGCGGCGCTGGAGGTGTCGTCCGTGCCGATCAGCCGGTCGCCGGGCTTGATGAAGTGGGTGAAGTTGCGGGCCGTGTCGAACTTGGTGTTGGTCCGGATCGGGCAGGTCTCCAGGGTGTCCTCGGCGGTGCAGCCGAAGGGGAGCTGGATACTGCCCCAGTTGCCGCCCTTCGCCGACTCGCCGCCGGGCTTCATGTTGTCGTAGTCCTCGACGGGCTGCCAGAACACCCAGGCGCGGGGCTCCAGTTCACGCAGGTCGTCGACGATCTGCTGGGCGAGGCCGAGACCGGGCCGCATGTCCTCGAAGTCCTGGCCGTCGCCCCAGTCGCCGCCCACCTCGCTCATCCACAGCGGCTTGCCGGCCGCTTTGGCGAGGTCGCGCACGGTGGTGCGCTGCCCGGTGCCGTAGGTGTGGACGTTCATCTGCCCGACCAGGTCGCGGTCGGCCGCGGAGTAGGTGTCCCAGTTCCGGGCGAAGATGCCGGGGTTGGTCTCGTCCATCGCGGAGATGTCCGCGCCGACCTTCGCCTTCCTCAGCGCCGGGGCGAGGGCCCGGAGGACCTCGGCCTGCAGCTCGGGTCCCATGTGGGCGCCCTCCTGCCGGCCGCCGACGGGTTCGCCGTCCGCGCCCAGCCGGGTCCCCCAGTAGGGGGTGTTGGGCTCGTTGAACGGGTCCACCGTGTCGACCCGGATGCCCTCGGCCCGCTCCAGCCGGCGCGTCGCCCCGGCCACGTAGGCCGCGAAGTCGTCGACCGCATCGGCCCTGAGCTGGTCGGCGGAGGGGTCGAAGCCGCCGGAGACGTAGCCGCTGACGGTCATGAACCAGGGCGGCGAGTTGCTGAACGTCTCCCAGTGGTCGATGTCGTCCTTGATGCGCTCGACCCACCAGCGCTGGGTGGCGTCGGCGTCCTCGTTCCAGTCGGCCGGGTCGTCGGCGCTCCACCAGCCGGTGTCCTCGCGGGTGGTGCCCGCGGGCGCCTTCCACCAGCCCTCGACCGCGCCGCCGGCCCGCAGGTAGTCCCGCACGTCCGGGGCGTTGCCGCCGCCGATGTTGTAGCGGGCGATGTTCAGCCCGAGGCCGTCGTCGTCGAAGAGGAGCCGGGCCAGCTTCTCGCGGATCTCCGGCGGGTAGTCGCCGGTCGCGTTGGCGAACCAGACCAGGCTGGTCCCCCAGCCCTCGAACCTCTCCTGCCGGTACGACGGGTCGGGCCGCACGGTCACGGAGGCGGCGGGCGCGGCCGGTTCCGCCTGGGCGGGAACGCCCATCAGGGCGGCGCCCGTGGCCAGGGCGGTCAGGACGGCGGTCCCGATGAGGCGTCTGTTGCGGGTACGGCGTGCCATCTGTGCTCCCAACTGGAAGGTGTGGTCGCTGCGGCTCAGTCGGTGGACGTGCGCACCACGGCGACGTCCCTGGGTGCGAGGACGAGGGTGCCGTCGGTGCCCAGGTCGCCGATCAGGGCCTCTCCGTCGAGTCCGGGAACGGTCACCGCCGCGTCGGTCCGGTTGACCAGGAACAGGAACCGGCCGCCCGGGCCGCGCCGCACGGTGGCCTCGACCGCCCCGCGCACCCCGGCGGGCAGGTCGCTGGCGACACCGGCCGGCTCCAGCAGCCGCGGCAGCAGCGAGGCGAGCCCGGCCGGGCCGAGCCGGGTGGACACGTAGGCGGCCGAACCGCTCCCGGTGGGGCGCCGGGTGACGGCCGGGCGGCCCGCGTGCGTGCCGGTGCGGTAGCGGACGAGGACCTCGGTCTCCGGCGCGGTCACGGCGACCTGGTCGGTCCACAGGTCGCCGGTGCTCGCGTCGTCCAGCTCCACGCGCTCCCCGGCGGGCAGCGGGCCGAACTCCTCGACGCGGATGCCGAGCAGGTCCCTCAGGGCGCCCGGGTAGCCGCCGAGCCAGACGTGGTCGTTCTCGTCGACGACTCCGGAGAAGTACGTGGTGACCAGGTGCCCGCCCTGCTCGGCGTACCGGGTGAGGTCCTTGGCCGTCGCGGCCGGGACCATGTGCAGCACCGGTGCGATCAGCACCCGGTGGCGGCTCAGGTCGGCGCCGGTGGTGACGACGTCGGCGCGGACGCCGAGGGAGAGCAGCGCCGAGTACCAGTCGAGCGCCTCCCGGTGGTAGTCGAGCAGGGAGGTCGGGTGCGAGTCCTGCTCGCTCGCCCACCAGGACTCCCAGTCGAAGAGGATGCCGACCTCCGCGGGCTCCCGCTCGCTCCCGGCGACCGGCGCCAGCGCCCCCAGCGTGGCGCCCAGCGCCGTGACCGCGCGGAACACGTCACTGTCCGGGCCGGCGTGCGGGACCATCGCCGAGTGGTACTTCTCGGCGCCCGCCGCAGACTGCCGCCACTGGAAGAAGCAGACCGCGTCGGCGCCGTGCGCCACGTGCGTCAGTGAGTCCCGGGCCAGCTCGCCCGGCCGCTTGGCCAGGTTGACGGGCTGCCAGTTCACCGCGCTGGTGGAGTGCTCCATCAGGAACCACGGCCGGCCGCCCGCGATGCCGCTGGTGAGGTTCGCCGAGAACGACAGCTCGTCCCGCTCCCGTCCGCTCGGCACCACGTAGTGGTCGTTGGCGACGAAGTCGACCTCGGCGGCCCAGTCCGCGTAGTTCATGCCCTTGGTGCCGGGCATCACCATGAAGTTGGTGGTCACGGGGATGCCGGGGGTCAGTTCCCGCAGGAGGTCGCGCTCCGCCCGCAGGTGCTCCTTGAGCGCGTCCGAGGAGAACCGCTTGAAGTCCAGCTGCTGGGTCGGGTTGGGGTGGGAGGCGGCCAGTCGCGGCGGCAGGATCTGCTCCCAGTCGCTGTAGCGCTGCGACCAGAACGCCGTGCCCCAGGCGTGGTTGAGCGCGTCGAGCGTGCCGTACCGGGCGCGCAGCCAGTCCCGGAAGGCACGGGTCGCGTCGTCCGAATAGTCGTACACGTTGTGGCAGCCCAGCTCGTTGTTGACGTGCCAGGCGACCAGTGCCGGGTGTCCGGCGTACCGGGCCGCCATCTCCCGGACCAGGCGCAGGGCGTGCTCGCGGAAGACGGGCGAGGTCGGCCGCCAGTGCTGGCGCGCGCCCGGCGACAGCGTCTCGCCCCGGTCCGTCACCGGGAGGATCTCCGGGTGCGCGGTGGTCAGCCAGGGCGGCGGGGAGGCGGTGGCGGTGGCCAGGTCGACGCCGACGCCGTGCTCGTGCAGCAGGTCCATCACGTCGTCGAGCCAGCCGAAGTCCCAGGTGTCGGGGCCGGGCTGGAGGCGGGCCCAGGAGAAGATGCCGAGCGACACGATGGTGACGCCGGCCTCGCGCATCAGCCGTACGTCCTCCTCCCACACCTCCCTCGGCCACTGCTCGGGGTTGTAGTCGGCGCCGAAGGCGAGCCGGGGGGTCGGGGCACCGTCCGGTCCGCGGTGGAGGCGGGACGCGAAGGTGGAGATCATGGCGGTCCTTCCGGTGTGGTGCGTGCGGTCGGGGGCTACTTCTCGACGGTGAAGCCCTGCTCCTCGCCGTACTTGACGGAGGCCTCCTGCCAGGACTTCAGTCCCTCGGCGAGCGGGGTGCCGGAGACGTAGGCCTTGCCCGCGGTGTCGTTGAAGACCGAGTTCGCGTACACCTGGTAGGGCAGGTACGACCAGTCGTCGGCGACGTTCGCGGCCGACTCGGCGAAGATCTTGTTGGCCTTCTGGCCGCCGAAGTAGGGGAACGCGGTGTCCTGGAACGCCGTGGACTGCAGCTCCGCGGTGGTCGCCGGGAAGGCGCCGCCCTCCAGGCGGGCCCCCACGCCGTCGCCGGCGTTCGCGTACTCGACGAAGGCGTACGCCAGCGCCTCGTTCTTGCCGAGTTCCGGCAGCGCGAGGGCGCTGCCGCCGTTCTCCGCGCTCGCCTTCCCGCCCGCGGTCCACTGCGGCAGCGGGGCGGCGCGCCAGTCGCCGGCCGCCTCCTTCACGCCGGAGGCGAGGTTCGCGGGCATCCAGGCGCCCGTGGCGAGGGTCGCGATGGTGCCGTCGCCGAGGCCCTTGTACCACTCGTCGGTCCAGGGGTTGACGGGGGTGAGGAGCTTCTCGTCGATCAGCTTCTGCCAGGTGTCGGTGTACGTCTTGGCGCCCCGGTCGGAGAAGTCGACCTTCACCTTGGTGCCGTTCACCGTGTAGGGGCGCGAACCGGCCTGCCAGAGCATGCTGGTGGTGAGCCCGGCGTCGCCGGTGTCGGCGGTGATGTAGGCCTTCGGGTCGGCCTTGTGCAGTTGGCGCGCGGCGTCCAGGTACCCGGCCCAGGTGGTGGGCACCGCGATGTCGTACTTGTCGAAGACCTTCTTGTTGTAGAAGAGCGCCATCGGGCCGGAGTCCATGGGCAGCGCCCAGATGCCGTCCGAGCCGGCCTTGACCCCGTTCCACGGTCCGGGGGAGAACTTGGCGGAGAGCTTGTCCGCGCCGAACGCCGTGAGGTCGGTGAGCTGCTTGGTGAGGGCGTACTGGCCCATCGCGTAGTACTCGATCTGGGCGACGTCCGGGACGCCCTTCTTCGCCGACACGGCGTTCTGGAGGGCGGTGTACTGGTCGTTGTTGGTGCCGGCGTTGACGAGGTTCACCTTGACGGCCGGGTACTTCTTCTCGAAGTCCGCGGCCACCTTCTCGAGCGTGGGCTCCCACGCCCAGACCGTGATCGTGCCGCCCTTCTCCAGGGCGGCACGGACGTCGTCCTGGGAGACCGGCTTCTGGCTCGATCCCCCGTCGTCGGAGCCGCCGCAGGCGGTCGCCGTCAGGGCGAGGGCGCAGACGAGGCCGATACCGCTCAGCAGGCGGCGCGAGTGCTTGGGCATGGGTGTGCTTCCACTTCTTCGTGGCCGTGACCGGCACGGTCGAGGATCGGAGGGGAGGAGGGACGCGTGGGGGTCATTCCTTGACGCTTCCGGCGGCCAGGCCGGACTGCCAGTAACGCTGGAGCAGCAGGAACGCCGCGATCAGCGGGATGATCGTGATGAGCGACCCGGTGACGACCAGGTTGAAGACGGCCTCGCCGCCGGCGGTCGCGGCCTGGGCGTTCCAGCTGTTCAGACCCAGGGTCAGCGGATACCAGTCGGGGTCCTTGAGCATGACCAGGGGCAGGAAGTAGTTGTTCCAGGTCGCCACCATGGTGAAGAGCAGGACGGTGACGATGCCCGGCGCCAGCAGCGGCAGCGCGACCCGGAAGAAGGTGCGCACCTCGCCGGCGCCGTCGATGCGGGCGGCCTCCATCAGTTCCGTGGGGATCGCCTCGCTCGCGAAGACCCACATCAGGTAGAGGCCGAACGGTGAGATCAGGGACGGGATGATCACCGCCCAGGGGGTGTTGGTGAGCCCCATCTCGCTGAACATCAGGAAGGTCGGCACCGCCAGGGCGGTCCCCGGTACGGCCACCGCGCCGATGACGACGGCGAAGACCGCGCGCCGGCCGGGGAAGCGGAACTTGGCGAGCGCGTAGCCGCCGAGCACGGCGAGGAGGGTGGCGCCGCCCGCGCCCAGCCCCACGTACAGCAGGGTGTTGAGCAGCCAGCGGGTGAAGACGCCGTCGTCGTAGGTGAACGTCTCGCCGATGTTGTCCCAGAGAGCGAAGTCGCCGTCGAACCAGAGGCCGAACGAACGCGACAGCCCCTCCTGGGTCTTGGTGGCGCTGACGGCCAGCCAGATCAGCGGTACCAGGCTGTACAGCAGCACGAGACCGGTGAGCACGGTCAGCAGGACGCTGCGCCGGGGCCGGTCCGCGGAGTGCCGGCGCCGTGACGTGCGCAGCCGGGGAGCGGAGCCGGACGGGCCGGACGGCACGGGCGCGGAACGGTCGACGGCGGTGGCGGCGGGACTGGTCATCGCCGGATCACACTCCCTTGCGCATGCCGCGCAGCTGGACGACGTAGGCGATGGCCATGGTGATCAGCCCCATCACGATGGCGACCGTCGCGGAGTAGTTGTGCTGCTGTCCGTTGAAGGAGAGCGCGTAGGTGTACGAGTTCGGCGTGTAGTCGGTGGTGATGGCGTTGGGCGCCAGCGGCTGGAGGATGCTGGGCTCGTTGAAGAGCTGGAAGCTGCCGATGATGGAGAAGATCGTGGCGATCACCAGCGCGCCGCGGATCGCCGGGAGCTTGATGGCGGTGATCACGCGGATCTGCCCGGCCCCGTCGATCTGCGCGGCCTCGTACAGCGAGTGCGGGACGACCCGCAGGGCCGCGTAGAAGATCAGCATGTTGTAGCCGACGAACTCCCAGGTCACGATGTTGCCGATGGAGGCGAGCACCAGGTCGGGGGAGAGCGGGTCGGGCAGCGAGACGCCCAGCGCCCCGTTGATGTCGCCGACCAGGCCGAAGCGGGTGCCGTACATGAAGCCCCACATCAGGGTGGCCACCACGGCGGGCACGGCGTACGGCAGGAAGATCGAGACGCGGAAGAAGTCCCGGCCGTAGAGGCGCCCGCTGTCCAGCGCCAGGGCCACCAGAAGGGCGATGCCCAGCATGATCGGCACCTGTACGGCGAGGAAGAGCGAGACCCGGCCGAGCGAGGCCCAGAACCGGTCGTCCGTCAGGGCCTGGCTGTAGTTGTCCAGCCCGACGAAGGTGGTACCGCCGATGAGCTGGTCGCGGAAGAGGCTCAGGTAGACCGAGTAGGCGATCGGCGCGAGGAACACCAGGGCGAACACGGCCACGAAGGGGCCGAGGAACCCCCACCCCGTCCAGGAGCGGCGGTCGCGCCGCGCCGGGGGCGGGGCGGGCCGCGGCTCGGCGATGGCCGGCGGTTGCAGCGTCGTCATGTCGGTCCTCGCTCGTCCACGTCCGGGAGTCCTAGCGTGTTTGCGTAAACATCGCGCGGCGCGGAAAGCACTCCGGCCGGAGGATTGCTGTTATGTTTACGTAAACATTTGATGGCGGCATGTCTACACTGCCCCGAGGACGACGGTCAAGGGTCCTTCGGGGCCGGGGACCGGAACAGTGCGGAGAGGTGGCGGAACGCAGTGGACACCGCTGAGGGAGCCGCGGACGCGAGAGACGCCGCGAACACGGTTCCGCGGCGCCGGCGCGGCGCCCGGGTGCCGACGGCGTCCATGGCGGACGTGGCCCGGCTGGCGGGGGTCTCCTCGCAGACCGTCTCCCGCGTCTCCAACGGCTACGCCGGAGTGACCGAGGAGACCCGTCGGCAGGTGCTGGCGGCCATGAAGGAACTGGGGTACCGGCCCAACAGCGCGGCCCGGGCCCTCAAGCGCGGCGAGTTCCGCACCATCGGCGTCATCACCTTCACGCTGGCCACCACGGGCAACGTGCGCACCCTGGAGGCCATCGCCACCTCCGCGGCGAGCGAGGGGTACGCGGTGACGCTGCTGCCGGTCGCCGTGCCGACCCAGGACGAGGTGCGGGGCGCGTTCTCCCGGCTGGAGGAACTGGCCGTCGACGCCGTGATCGTCATCATGGAGGTGCACCTCCTGGACGCGGCGAGCCTCACCCTGCCGCCGCACGTCCAGGTCGTCGTCGTCGACTCCGACGCGGGCGACCACTACACGGTCGTCGACACCGACCAGGCCGGCGGCTCCCGCACCGCCGTGCGCCACCTGCTCGACCTCGGCCACGACACGGTGTGGCACCTGGGCGGCCCCGAGGGCTCCTTCGCCGCGCAGCGCCGCACCGACGCCTGGCGGCACACGCTCACCGAGGCCGGCCGCGCCGTGCCGCCGCTCGTGCGGGGCGACTGGTCGGCGGAGTCCGGGTACCGGGCCGGCCTGGAGCTGGCCGCCCGGCCCGAGTGCACGGCCGTCTTCGCGGCCAACGACCAGATGGCCCTCGGCCTGATGCGGGCCCTGCACGAACACGGCCGCAGCGTTCCGCGGGACGTCAGTGTCATCGGCTTCGACGACATCGCCGAGGCCGGCTCCTTCCTGCCCCCGCTGACCACCGTCCACCAGGACTTCGCCGAGGTGGGGCGGCTCTGCGTGCGGGCCGTTTTGCGCAAGATGCGCGAGGCCGCCCCGGAGCGGGGCACGACGCTCGTACCGACCCGGCTGGTGACCCGGGCGAGCACGGCGCCACCGCCGGGGTAGCCGCGCCCCCCACCGGCAGGGGATCAGTCCGGGAGGCGGTCGATGTTCCGGGTCCACCAGTGGTGCTCGCAGAACCAGTGCCCGACCATCGCGCCCCCGAAGACGACGAACCCCACCCCGATCAGCCAGGACTCCACCACCAGCACGATGCCGACCGTGCCGTAACCGCTCGCGTTGTCGAGGATGAGCGGCGTGAAGACCAGGTACGAGAACCCCCGCAGGCCGATCAGGCCCACCATGGTCGCCAGCGCCCCCGGCAGCAGGTCCCGCCAGCGCACCTGGCCGCCCAGCAGGAAGTGCTGGCCCCACCAGAAGAACAGCATGCCGACGGCGGTGGACAGTGCGATCCGGGCCGTCCCGTGCAGGGCGGTCCGCGTCTGCACCTCCTGGTAGAGGTACGCGGTCAGCGCGACCACCCAGGTCGCCTGGCGCCAGACGCGGTGCCACGGCCCGGAGGGCAGCTCCCAGATGCGTTCGTAGCCGTTCTGGACGCTCGCCGCGAAGGACACGCCGAAGACGGCGAGCAGGATGCCGCCCCACACGCTCGTCGTGCCGACGACCTTGGTGGGGGGACTGATGATGTCGGTCAGCGCCTTGGCGGACCGTCCCGACAGCCCCATTCCGTCCGCCAGCCAGGAGGCGAATCCGCCGCGTCCCAGCGGGTCGGCGGCGGCCACCACGATCAGCAGGGGCGCCAGTGTGACCAGGGCGAGCGTGGCGAAGCCCATCGCCCTGTGCATCAGTTCCAGGTCCCGGCCGCGCCGGACGAGGGACGACGCGGCCAGCCGGTCCCACACACGGTGGAACGGCCGCGACAACCGGTTCACGGGTGCTCCTCGGGCGTCCTTTCGATGGCTCGCCGACGGGGAACTGAGTGACCCCGGGGACGTCCGGGCAAACGTCGCGCCACCCGGACGGCCCCGGTCACCTGGAGCGCCGCGCGAATCAGGGGTCCGTGCGCTGCTGCTCACGCAGCCAGTCGTTGTGCCAGGCGATGGCGGCGCGTATCTGCGGTTCCTGGAGACCGGTCCGGGAGCCCAGCTGGTCCATGGAGAGGGCCGACGGACCCTGGGTCAGGGCGCGGGTGAGCTTGGCGGCCCACAGCTCCTCCTCGACGAAGGGCCGGTGCGAATAGCCCTCCTTGATCACGTCGAAGTGGTCGTCCGAGCACGCGGTGATGAGCCGAAGCCCGTCGAACCGTTCATGGGCGGCCTGTACCGCGGAGGAGTCCGGCACGTAGCCGGTCACGGACTCGTCCTGGGGGAAGACCCTGGCGCACAGGTCGCACAGCTCCATCGGGACCGGCCGCGGGGTCCGGTCCTTCCTGCCCTTGCGCTTCCACATGGCGACTCCCGGGGGTGCCACACAGCAGTGTCGACGCCGGTTGCCGGAACGGGGTCGACGTCCGGAATGTCGGAGTTGCCCGCGGGGCGGGAAGCAAACGCCCCGCGGGTGGACGACCGGGCGACGGCCGGACCGCGCCGGTGCGCGGCCGGGTGCGTCAAGCCAGCTTGACCGGCAGCTCGAACAGGTCGTTCTGCGTGACCACCGGCTTGTTGCGCAGCTCCGCGGCGGGCACCGCGAGGTCCAGATCCGGGAAGCGGGCGTAGAGGGCGGGGAGCGCCACGCCGGCCTCCAGCCGGGACAGGGCGGCGCCGGGGCACACGTGCGGGCCGTGCCCGAACGAGATGTGCCGGTTCTCCGACGTGCGGGTGATGTCGAACGCCCCGGCCGTCGGCCCGTGCGCCCGCTCGTCCCGGCCCAGCGCGCCGTACGACACGATCAGCGCGTCCCCGGCGGGGATCACCCGGTCGCCGACCGGCACGTCCTCGGTCGCGAAGCGGATCAGCACGTGCGAGGTCGGGGTCGACCAGCGCAGCGTCTCCTCGATCACCGCCGACCAGTCCGCCTTCCCGGAGAGCACCAGGTCCCGCTGCTCGGGATGGGTGGACAGGTTGACCACCGAGTTCACGATCAGCGAGATGGTGGTCTCGTGGCCGGCGGCGACCATCAGCTGGAGCGTGGAGACGATCTCCTCGTCGGTGAGGTGGTCGCCGTTCTCGGACGCCTGGATCAGCGCGCTGGTCAGGTCGTCGCCGGGCGCGGCCCGTTTCGCGGCGACCGTCTCCGCCATGATCGAGGCCAGCTCGGTGAGGGTCGCGAGGACCTCCTCGGGCGGTGTCTGCGTGGAGAAGAACTTCTCGAACAGCACCTTCAGACGCGGCAGGCGCGCCTCCTCGATGCCCATCAGGTCGGCGACGACGTACATGGGCAGCGGGTAGGCGAAGACCGACTTGAGGTCGACCACGCCGCCGTCCGCGGGCAGATCGTCGAGCAGCCGGCCGGTCAGCTCGGTGATCCGCTCCCGCATGTGCTCCACCCGGCGCACCGTGAGCGCCTGGGCCACGAGCATCCGCAGCCGGCGGTGCTCGGCGCCGTCCACCGTGAGCATCGAACGGCCGGGGTTGGCCAGCCCGATCAGCGGCCAGTCCGGCGGGATCTCCCCGCGCTGCCAGGCGCCCCACACGTTGATGTCCTTGACCAGCCGGGGGTCCGTCAGCAGGGACTTGGCCTCGGCGTGGTGCGTGACCGCCCAGACGGGGACCCCGCCCGGCAGCTCCACGGCGGCGAGCGGTCCGGCGGCGCGCAGCCGCGCGCCCTCGCCGTCCAGGTCGGTGACGAACGGGTCCAGGGGTATCCGGGCTTCTTCGGTACCGGTCGTCATGCTGGCGTGCCTCCCAGGGCAGTGGTCGGGGTGAACCGCACGGGCAACTCGGTCAGCCCCCGCAGCCAGGGCGAGGGGCGACGGGTGAGGGACGCGGCGGGCACCGCCAGGTCGATGTCCGGCAGCCGGTCGAGGACGACCTCGATGCCCGTGCGCGCGATGACCTCGGCGACCTCCTGCGCGGGGAAGGGGCAGCGGTGCTCGCCGTGGCCGAAGGAGAAGTGCGCGTTGTTGCCGCCGGTGAGGGCGGAACCGTCGGTGCGCACCTGCGGGTCGGAGTTGGCGCCCTGGAGACCGAGCAGCACCAGGTCGCCGGCGCGGATCCGGCGGTCGCCGAGCCGGGTGTCGCGCGAGGCCCAGCGGCCGGCCACGTTCTGCGTGGGGGTGTCCTCCCACAGCACCTCGTTCATGGCCTCGGCGACACTGTTGCGGCCGCCGAACAGCGAGGCCGCGAACCGCTCGTCGGTGAGCATCAGGCGCAGCGAGTTCCCGATCCAGTCCGCCGTCGGCTGGTGGCCGGCGGCCAGCATCACCATCAGGTCCTGGGCGACCTCCTCCTCGGTGAAGCCGCTCTCGTCGGCCAGCATCCGGGAGGCGACGTCGTCGGCGGGCGCCGCCTTCCGGTCGGCGAGGAGCCGCGCCATCGACGTACCGAGGTGCGTCTGGCCCGCGATGGCCCGCTCCCGGCCGTCGATCATGTCGTTGAGGGCGGTGACCAGGGCCGGCCCCTGCTCGTCGGAGAACCCGTACAGCCGGGCCAGGACCCGCACCGGCAGCAGCATGGCGTAGTCGGCGACCAGGTCCGCCTCGCCCTTGGCGCAGAGCCGGTCCACGAGTTCGTCGGCGAACCGCTCGGCGTGGCCGCGCAGGACGTGCGGGTCGACGGCCTCCAGCGCGTCGCTGATCATGGCCGCGCGCTCCCGGTGCCGCTCGCCGACCGTGTAGAGGATCGACGGCTGCCTGCGGCCGATCATCGGCAGCAGCGGCCAGTCCTCGGGGATGTTCTCCCACTGGTTCCACAGCTCCGAGTCCCGGCTGAAGAGCACCGGATCGCCGGTCACCTGGTGCAGCTCGCGGTAGCCGACCACCAGCCAGGCCGGGACGTCCCCGTCCAGCAGCACCGGTGTGACGGCACCGTGGTCGCGCCGCATCTGCCGGTACAGCAGCGCCGGCTCGGTCTGGAAGCGGGGGCCGCTGAGCGGTACGGCGTCGGTGGCGTCGGTGCTCACACGAACTCCTGTCGGGGCGGGGCGGCATGGCCGGCGTAACGGGTCCTCAGGTGCTCGACCAGCGCGATCAGCACCTGCTTGCTGGACTCGCGGGACCGCGCGTCGCAGAACACCAGCGGCACCCCCGGGTCCAGGTCCAGTGCCTCGCGGACCGCCTCGGGCTGGTGCCGCGGGCCGCCGAAGTCGTTGCAGGCGACGATGAACGGCGTGCCGTGGTGCTCCAGCCGGTCGATGGCGTACCAGGAGTCGTCGATGCGCCGGGTGTCGACGAGGACCACCGCGCCGAGCGTGCCGGAGAACAGCCGGTCCCACAGGAACCAGAACCGCTCCTGGCCGGGTGCGCCGAACAGGTACAGCACGTTGCGCGCGTCGAGGCTGATGCGGCCGAAGTCGAAGGCGACGGTCGTCGCGGTCTTGCCGCGCACCTCGCTGATGTCGTCGACCGTCTCGCCGGCCTGCGTCATCGTCTCCTCGGTGTTGAGGGGACGTATCTCGCTGACCGAGCGGACCAGGGTCGTCTTGCCGACGCCGAACCCGCCCACGACCACGATCTTGAGGCCGTTGTCGGCGGACGCACCCAGCGGGGTGCGGGCGTCAGAGATTGCGGAGTCCAACGAGCACCTGCTCCAGGATGTCGGGATCGGGGACGGCTGCCGTGTACGGATGGCGGGCGCTCACCCGGCCCGCGGCGTGCAGGTCGGAGAGCAGGATCTTGGTGATGCTCACGGGCAGCCGCAGTTCGGCGGCGATCTCCACGACGGCCGTGGGCGCCTGGGCCAGCCGCAGGATCGCCGAGTGCTCCGACTGCATGCCGCGCGTCGGCTCGCACTCCGCGACCACCAGGGTGACCAGGTCGAAGGGGTTGTCGGAGGCGGACCGGCTGCGTCCCTGGGTGACGGTGTACAGCCGGTCGGGGGAGTCGTCCCTGCCGGGGCGGCTCATGACGTGCGGGGCTGCGCGGTGAGGTGCTCCCCGAGCTGCTCGATCAGCTCGCTCATGTTGTGTCCGACCAGCCCCGCGTCCGCGTCCTCCGCGGTGACCACGGCGAGGTGCGCGCCCTCTCCGGCCTCGACGATGAACAGGATTCCGCCGTAGAACTCGGTCATGGCCGAGCGCACGCCGCCGCTGCCGTCGCCGAACTCCATGGAGGCGCCCTGGGACAGCGACTGGATGCCGGCGGCGATCGCGGCCAGCTGATCGGCCTGGTCGACGGAGAGTTCCGGGGTGCGGCACAGCTTGAGGCCGTCGCGGGAGAGCACGAGCGCGTGCCGCGCCCCCGGCGTGCGCTCCAGCAGGCCCTCGATGAGCCAGGTGAGCTTCTCGTCGGCGGTGGTCGAGCCGGTCATGAAGTGGTGTCGCCTTCCGGGTGCGCGTGCGAGTGGGAGGGGTGGTCGGGGGTGGTCTCGTCC
>NZ_QHJH01000329.1 GCF_003947455.1 Streptomyces sp. WAC 04229
AGGTGGGACGTGCCGGGGGCGGTGGTGTAGACGCCGTGGCGGGTGCGGGAGCCGGGGCCGACCAGGTAGCCGCCCGCGCCTCGGATGTCGATGCCCGGAGCGAGGCGGCCGGCGGAGTTGGGGACCACGGCGTCGGGCGGGCCGGTAAGCCAGAGGTGGCGGCCGCCGCTGGGGGTCAGGACGACGACCGTGGGCGGGATCGTGAACAGGTGGCGCAGGGCAAGTTCGCGCAGGGCGGCCGAGGAGTCCGTCTCCGACTTCGTGTCCAGGTCGACGCCGACCAGGTGGTGCGGGGGCAGGCCGCAGGCGATGCCGTAGCCGGTGGCCCAGGGGGCGGCGGCGAAGAGCTCGCGGATGCGGGCCGGGTCGGTGGAGGCGTCGTGGACACCGTGGCCGAAGCGGCCGCACTCGCCGTGGCAGGAGAGCGGTTCCGCCGGTGGGCCGGCGCGGTGCGGGGAGCGCAGGGCCGGGAGTTTCGTCCGGGACAGGGGGATGACCGCCAGTCCGCGTTCCGCGGCGGACAGGGCGTGTGCGAGGGCCAGCGTCGTGGCCTTCCGGTCGGTGGTGGCCATGGATCCATGTTCGTACGTACGTTCGAAAAAGGGAAGGGTGAGGGGAGGTGACGCGCCGTGGAAGGGGGTGGAGTTCGCGGATGTGGCGGAACGCTTCAGCTGTTGTCGGGCTTGGGACGGGAGTGTCCGTGCCGCCCCGAGGTGTGCGGTGAGGACGACCAAAGGGGTTTATCGACTTGTCCTCACGCTTGAGGGCGAATCGGGGCTTCCGGGGTGGTTCGTCGGGGATTCGGTGGGCAACTCTGATCACGCGACGTCGTGCACAGCGTCGGGGCGGTCGGCCAACTGCCTTGGCAACAGCCGAAGTTCAGAGTGCTTCACGCAGCTTCACGCAGGCTCACGCAGCTTCAGTCCTGGAGGAACAAACATGGCAAGCATCCGTACCGCCCGTGTCGTCGCCGCCGTCGCCGCCCTTCCGCTCGCAGCCGCGCTTCTCGGTGGCGTGGCGGCGGCGGACAACGGCGCCTTCGCGGACGACGGATCGAGCGCGACCGCCGCCAGCGCCAACGCCGGCATCCTCGGCAGCGGCGTCGGCGGCAACAACAACGGCAACTCGTCCACCACGCAGCAGCAGGCCGTCGGCTCCGGGGCGTCGAACCAGAGCAACACCGCGCAGGTCGACGGCTCCGCGTTCACGGCGATCCAGCAGGGCAACGAGAACGTGGCCGTCACCTTCTCCCCGCTGTGGTGGTGAGCTGAGGTGCCGGCGCGGGAGCGCTGCCGCGCCGGCCCTCGATCGCTCGCGGGTGTGCTTCAAGGGGTCGCAGTGCGTCTGGGCGGTGGTGCTTCGGTGCCGCCGCCCAGGCGTTTCCGGTCGTCAGCGGCCCGGGGCGGGCACGGGCGGCCGCAGCGCCCCGGGGCCGCCCGCGGGGAAGCCCCCAAGGGGGAACCCGCAGTGTCCCTCCTCCCCTCGTCCACCTACAGGAGGTGCACCTGGCACCACCCCTACAACCTGAGGCGGACTCTGCTTCGGGACCTGCGGCCGATCCGCCGGACACCCCCTCGCTCATAGCGTGGAGCCATGACCACACCCGTCTGCACCAGCGCTTCCGAAGCCGCCACAGCCACGGCGCCAGCAAGGGCGCAGACCTTCCCGTACCCGTCGTTCTCGTCGTACGTGAAGGCGCGCCAGCCGGTGCTGCTGCGTACCGCCCGGTCGCTCACCGCGAACCCGAGCGACGCGGAGGACCTGCTGCAGACCGCGCTCACCAAGACGTACGTCGCCTGGGAGCGTATCGAGGACCACCGCGCCCTGGACGGCTACGTGCGCCGGGCCCTGCTGAACACCCGGACGTCGCAGTGGCGCAAGCGCAAGGTCGACGAGTTCGCCTGCGACGAGCTGCCCGAGCCGGAGCCCGTGCCGGCCGGTGACGATCCGGCGGAGCGGCAGGCGCTGCACGACGCGATGTGGCGGGCGATCATGAAGCTGCCCGCCCGGCAGCGTGCGATGGTCGTCCTCAGGTACTACGAGGACCTCAGCGAAGCCCAGACGGCCGAAGTGCTCGGCGTTTCGGTGGGCACCGTGAAGTCGGCGGTCTCCCGAGCGCTCGGCAAACTCCGCGAGGACCCTGAGCTGGGGATTGTCAGGAAATGAGAGCCGACGGGGCCTTTGGGGGCAACCCCTCCGGGTGTCCTTGCGGGTGTTCCCTGGAGAACCCGTACTGATCGATCACCCGGGAGTAGTGACATACCGCGCGGTATGTGCGCAGAATCAGCGCAACCCTTACCGCCGCGTAGGCAATGTCGCCCCGGGAGGACACCGTGCTGAGCACGATGCAGGACGTACCACTGCTGATCTCGAGGATCCTGACCCACGGGTCGACGATCCACGGCAGCTCGCAGGTGACCACCTGGACCGGTGAGGACGAGCCGCACCGCCGCTCCTTCGCCGAGATCGGCGCCCGCGCCGCCCAGCTCGCGCACGCCCTGCGCGAGGACCTCGCGGTCGGCGACGACGAGCGGGTGGCGACTCTGGCCTGGAACAACGCCGAGCATGTCGAGGCCTACTTCGCGATCCCCTCCATGGGCGCGGTCCTCCACACCCTCAATCTCCGCCTCCCGCCCGAGCAGCTGGCCTGGATCGTGAACCACGCCGCCGACCGCGTCGTGATCGCCAACGGTTCGCTGCTGCCCCTGCTCGCACCGCTGCTGCCGCACCTGAAGACGGTCGAACACGTCGTCGTCACCGGCCCCGGCGACCGCTCCCTGCTGGAGGGGGCGTCGGCCCAGGTGCACGAGTACGAGGACCTGCTCGCGGGGAAGCCGGTCACGTACGACTGGCCCGAGCTGGACGAGCGGGCCGCCGCCGCCATGTGCTACACCTCCGGCACCACCGGCGACCCCAAGGGCGTGGTCTACAGCCACCGTTCCATCTACCTGCACTCCATGCAGGTCAACATGGCCCAGTCGATGGGCCTGACCGACCAGGACACCTCGCTGGTCGTGGTCCCGCAGTTCCACGTCAACGCCTGGGGGCTGCCGCACGCCACCTTCATGACCGGCGTGAACATGCTGATGCCGGACCGCTTCCTGCAGCCCGCCCCGCTCGCCGCGATGATCGAGGGCGAGCGGCCGACGCACGCCGCCGCCGTCCCCACCATCTGGCAGGGGCTGCTCGCGGAGCTGACCGCCAAGCCCCGCGACGTCTCCTCCCTCACGCAGGTCACCATCGGGGGCTCCGCCTGTCCCCCGTCCCTGATGGAGGCGTTCGACTCGCTCGGCATGCGGGTCTGCCACGCCTGGGGCATGACGGAGACCTCCCCGCTCGGCACCATCGCCCGGCCGCCGGCCCAGGCGATCGGCACGCCGGAGGAGTTCGCGTACCGGCTCACCCAGGGCCGTTTCCCGGCCGGTGTCGAGGCCCGCCTCACCGGCCCCGGCGGCGAGCGGCTGCCCTGGGACGGCGAGTCCGCCGGTGAGCTGGAGGTGCGCGGCAACTGGATCGCCGGCGCCTACTACAACGGGCCGGGTACCGAGCCGCTGCGTCCCGACGACAAGTTCAGCGAGGACGGCTGGCTGAAGACGGGTGACGTCGGCACCATCTCGCCCGACGGCTTCCTGACCCTGACCGACCGGGCCAAGGACGTCATCAAGTCCGGCGGCGAGTGGATCTCGTCGGTCGAGCTGGAGAACGCCCTGATGTCCCACCCGGACGTCGCCGAGGCCGCCGTGGTCGCCGTCCCGGACGACAAGTGGGGCGAGCGTCCGCTGGCCACCGTCGTCCTCAGGGAGGGCGCGAGCGTCGGCTTCGAGGAGCTGCGCGCCTTCCTCGCCGAGGACGGCAAGATCGCCAAGTGGCAGCTGCCGGAGCGGTGGACGGTCATCGAGACGGTGCCGAAGACGAGCGTGGGCAAGTTCGACAAGAAGGTGCTGCGCAGGCAGTACGCGGAGGGTGGGCTGGACGTCACGCGACTCTGACCGACGGGCCGATGCCGGGCGGCCCCGAGGGCGCCCCTGAGAGCGACACCGGGGGTGACCCTGAGAGCGACACCGGGGGTGACCCCGAGGGCCACCCCGCGAGCGACCCCGAGGGCCACCCCGCGAG
>NZ_QHJH01000330.1 GCF_003947455.1 Streptomyces sp. WAC 04229
GGTGGGATGGGGGAGACAGGGACCGTGGGGCCGGGCTACACGGCCATCCCGTACACGATGGTGAAGAGGGTGCCGAGCGAGCCGATGATGAACACGCCCGTCAGCCCGGCAATGATGAGGCCCTTGCCCTGCTCCGCGCTGAAGGTGTCGCGCAGCGCGGTGGCGCCGATGCGCTGTTTGGCGGCCCCCCAGATGGCGATGCCGAGGCAGAGCAGAATGGCGACGGCCATCACCACCTCGATCATGATCTTGGCCTCGTTGCCCAGGCTGCCGAAGGGGCCCCAGTCCGGAGCGATCCCCCCGATGATGGTGTTGATGTCTCCCTCGTCGGCCGCAAAGAGCATGTAAGTCACCGCCCCTGTTGGGTAGTTCCGCGTCCTCTGCGGACGTGCAGAGGTCAGGCCTCATTGTCGCCGACAATGCCGCCGTCGTATGTCGACTTGGCGTCATTGATTGGCGGGTTTCGTACGAATAGCTTGCCACCGCTTCACGCCGGGTGCTCAGGGAGGCGCGTGACGGAGTACGAAGTGTCGTATCGTCACTCTGTGTATCACGGCAGGTCACGAGGGGCAACGATGCGTGAGCGGAACCTGCCGGGCGGTTCGGTCGTTAGGCCCTTTCAGGCCGTCTTCGGCTGCTGGTGGCGGATTCTGACGGGTGGTCGGGTGAAGGGCCGTTTCGGTGTTCGTCCGGTGACGGCCGCCGCACGGCTGTCGCCTCTACACTGAGCCGGGCGGCGACTCCTGGACGGCGAGGGGCGGTTGACGGTGCGTAAGGCGTGGATCGCGGGGACCGTGGTCGTCGGGTCCGGTCTCTCCTTCGTGATGCTGCTGGTCGTGGGCGTCTACCTGGTCGCCGGGGACCTCGCGGGAGGCGCCGGCGGAGGGACGAAGAAGCTCGCCAAGGGCTCGGTGCCCGCGGCCTACCAGCCGCTCGTGCAGAAGTGGGGCAATCTCTGCCCCGCCATCAACCCGGCGCTGCTCGCCGCCCAGCTCTACCAGGAGAGCGGCTTCAACCCGAAGGCGCAGAGCCACGCGGCGGCGCAGGGCATAGCGCAGTTCATCCCCGGGACGTGGGCGACCCACGGCATCGACGGGGACGGGGACGGCGACCGGGACGTGTGGGATCCCAACGACGCGATCCCGTCGGCCGCCTCGTACGACTGCTCCCTCGCGTCGTACGTGAAGGACGTGCCCGGGAATCCGACCGAGAACATGCTGGCCTCCTACAACGCGGGCGCCTACGCGGTCATCAAGTACCAGGGTGTCCCGCCGTACAAGGAGACCCGGAACTACGTGAAGGTGATCACCACCCTGGAGAAGAGCTTCGCGGCGCCCCAGACGCGGGTCGATCCCTCGGAGCAGGCCGCCGGGGCCATCGCGTACGCGCAGAAGAAGCTCGGCACGCTCTATCTCTGGGGCGGGAACGGGACGCCCGAGCAGGGCGGGCGGTTCGACTGTTCGGGGCTGACCAAGGCGGCGTACGAGAGCGTGGGGATCAAGTTGCCGCGCGTCGCGAACGATCAGTACAACGCGGGGCCGCATCCCTCGCGGGACGAGCTGCTCCCCGGCGACCTGGTGTTCTTCTCGGACGATCTCACCAACTCCCGGGCCATCCGGCATGTGGGGATCTATGTCGGCGGCGGTTACATGATCGACGCGCCCCGCACGGGTGCTGTGATCCGGTTCGACCCGATCGACACCCCCGACTACTTCGGGGCCACGCGGGTGACCGAGGATGGCGCGAAAGCGCTGCCCACCACGGTGTGAATGCGAGGGTTTGAACCCAGCGTGAAACCCTGCCCTGAGCTGCGGCGACGTGTTTCTCTTCGATAACGTCTGCGTGATCATTCAGTGGAGTGTGGAACGTATCAACGGGGGCCGTGCGTTCCTGTGTGCGTGTAGGTGACCACGGGGGTGGCGCAAGAGGCGCGCGTTCGGCGCGCCGGAGGACATGACGAAGGGGCCGCAGCACCATGGCTGGACTCGCCGAATCCGGGTCGAACCCCGACGTCGAGCTGCTCTACGACATCAATGGCCTGGCCAAGGACGCGCCGCACTGGTTCGACCGGGTCATGGAGTTCGTCGGTGAGTACGGACTGCTGTTCGCGATCGTGCTGCTGGTGCTCTGGTGCTGGTGGGGTGTGCGGCGGCGCGGCGGTGAGGACGCGGCCTCCAACGTGGCGGCCCTCGTGTGGGCGCCGCTCGCGGCGGGCGTCGCGGTACTGATCAACGTCCCGATACGGGGGTTCGTGGAGCGCCCCCGGCCCTTCAAGACGCATGACGGGCTCGAGGTGCTCGTCGACGGGAAGAACGACTTCTCCTTCGTCAGCGATCACGCCACGCTCGTGATGGCGCTGGCCGTCGCCCTGTTCGTGGCCCACCGCAGGTTCGGGATCGCCGCGATCGTGCTCGCGCTCTTCGGCGGCTTCGCCCGGGTCTACATGGGCGTGCACTACCCGACGGACGTCGTGGGCGGCTTCGCCCTCGGCACGGCCGTCGCGCTGCTGCTCTCGCCGCTCGCCATGGCCCTGCTCACACCGCTGACCCGCGCGATCGAGCGGTCGCCCCGGGTGGGGTGGCTGGTCAGCGCGCGCGGCCCGGAGGGCACGGCCGGACGCGATGCCGTGATCCCCGGGGCGCGCAAGGAGAGCGCCGGGGCGGGCGAGCGGGATCTCGCCGCCTAGGGCGTACGCGGGCGCTTTTAGAGCGCCTGGGGGTTGTTGAAGACGCGGTCCGGGTCGTACTGGCGCTTGAGTTTCGCCAGGCGCGGGGCCGCGTCCGCGTAGTAGGCCTTCCGCCAGTCCGTCAGGGTCGGGTCCGTGTAGTTCTGGTAGGCGGCGCCCGAGGCGTACGGGCGCATCGACTTGTGGGCGGAGGCCAGCCAGGACTGGGCGTCCGTGCCGCTCGTGCCCGGCCGCCACGAGACGAGGTACTGGGCCAGCGTCCGGGAGCGTCGGTGCACGAACGCGGTCGCCGTCGGGGAGACGCGGTTCACCGCGCCGCCGAGCGCGGTGAACGCGATGCTGCCGGCGCCGCCGCGCACCGAGGTGAGGCGCGAGAGCAGGGCGCGGATGCCGTCCGCCGGGATCGAGCGGTCGAAGAAGTCCGAGCGGGCCGCGTACGTCTCGCGGCCCAGTCCGCCCTCGGGCGAGCGGCCCGGGGTGGAGCCCGGGAGGTGGCAGCGGGCGTCGGTGGAGAACGACGAGCAGCCCGCGTACATCTCCATCGACTCCTCGTACGAACGCCGCTTGAGGTACACCTTGCTCGCGGACGAGCCGATGCGGCCGGCCAGGCGGTCGACGGCGTTCTGCAGCTCGCGGTAGCCGCCCAGGGAGAAGGCGGCGACCGAGACGGTGGGCGTGCGGCCCGGGGCGGCGGCCAGGTGGAGGGACGACCAGATCTCGTCGGGCTGGTCCGGCCCCCACTCCTGCCAGGCGCGGACGACCGCGGCGGCCCGGCGCCAGGGCCAGGTCAGGTACGCCGTCACCGCCCGGGGGGCCGGGTGGGTGCGGAACCGGAACTCGGTGACGACGCCGAAGTTGGCGTTGCCCGCGCCGCGCAGGGCCCAGAACAGGTCCTTGTGGCCGTTCTCGGCGTCGGCGGTGATCTGCTTGCCGTCCGCTGTGATCAGGGTGGCCCGGGTGAGGCTGTCGCAGGTCAGGCCGTAGGCGCGGGAGACGACGCCGTGGCCGCCGCCGAGGGTGAGGCCGGAGACGCCGACGGTCGGGCAGGAGCCGGCGGGGATGGTGACGCCCTTCGCGGAGAGGGCGCGGTACACGTCGATGAGCTTGGCGCCGGCGCCGACGGTGGCCTCGTTGCCGCTCGCCCGGACGCGGTTGAGCTTCGAGACGTCGATGATCAGGCGGCCGTCGCCGGAGGACCAGCCCGCGTAGGAGTGGCCGCCGTTGCGGATGGCCACGGGGACGTGGTGGGCGCGGGCGTAGGAGAGGGCCGTGCGGATGTCGTCGGGGTGGGCGGCGTAGGCGACGGCGCTCGGTTTCAGGGCGTCGAAGCGGGTGTTGTAGAGGCGGTGGGCGGATTGCCAGGCGCGGTCGCCGGGGCGGAGCAGGGGGCCGTCCAGGGATTTGGCCAGGGCCGTCCAGGAGGCGGGGG
>NZ_QHJH01000331.1 GCF_003947455.1 Streptomyces sp. WAC 04229
TGGCGGCTGGGGGGGGGGGTGGTGCGCGTCTGGGGGGGGAGCGGCCCCGGGAACGAGCTCACCGAAGGGGGGACTGCCCCCAGGGGGACCCCCGGACTACGGCTCGGGGGGGGGTTGGACCCGCGGGGGGGGGGGGGGGGAGGGGGGGGGGCGCTTTTTTTGACTACCCCCCCCGGGGGGGGGGAAAACGAAACGGGGGCGGGAGGGTGGAGGCTTGGTGCGTCTCAGGGTGGAGAGCGACCCCGAGACCGACTCCACCGAAGGGTGGACTGCCCCTAGGGGTACCTCCGTACTACGGCTCGGGGAGGGTTCGTACCGGCGGAGGACGAGAGGGACCGGGCGTCGTCCTTAATCTGGCCTTACGCCGCTGGGGGGCGGCAAACCGGACCCGTGGGGGTGGGGTTTTCCCCAGGAAAAGAGTGCGCTGAACACCAGCGCGCCCGCCCCGCGGTTCCGGACAGACTCTTCGAGACGGCAGCACGGCGCACCCACGACAGTCCACCGGGGCACCCGCGGCTCACTCGATGACCGACATAGGAGACTTGACATGACATCGGCCGTAAGTATTCCCACGCACGGGGGCACCGGAGGGCGTACGGCCGTTGCCGCGCGAGCGCGGCAGGTCGTGAAGGCCTACGGGTCGGGCGAGACGCGGGTGGTCGCCCTCGACCACGTGGACGTGGACATCGACCGCGGTCGGTTCACCGCCATCATGGGGCCGTCGGGCTCCGGCAAGTCCACGCTGATGCACTGCCTGGCCGGCCTGGACACGGTCACCGGCGGGCAGATCTACCTCGACGAGACCGAGATCACCGGCCTCAAGGACAAGAAGCTCACGCGGCTGCGCCGGGACCGGATCGGCTTCATATTCCAGGCGTTCAACCTGCTCCCGACGCTCAACGCGATCGAGAACATCACGCTGCCCATGGACATCGCGGGCCGTAAGTACGACAAGGCGTGGCTGGACCGGGTGGTGGAGACCGTGGGGCTGGCCGGCCGGCTCAAGCACCGGCCCACCCAGCTCTCCGGCGGCCAGCAGCAGCGGGTCGCGGTGGCGCGGGCACTGGCCGCCCGACCCGAGATCATCTTCGGCGACGAACCCACCGGAAACCTCGACTCCCGCGCCGGTGCCGAGGTGCTGGGCTTCCTGCGCCGCTCGGTCACCGAGCTGGGCCAGACCATCGTCATGGTCACCCACGACCCGGTCGCCGCGAGCTACGCGGACCGGGTGCTGTACCTCGCCGACGGCCGGATCGTCGACGAGATGCTGAGCCCGACCGCGGACGCCGTCCTCGACCGCATGAAGGACTTCGACGCCCGGGGGCGCACGTCATGACCGTCGTCAAGACCTCGATGCGCAACTTCCTCGCGCACAAGGGCCGGATGGCGCTCTCGGCGGTGGCGGTGCTGCTGTCGGTGGCGTTCGTGTGCGGCACCCTGGTGTTCACCGACACGATGAACACCACCTTCGACAAGCTCTTCGCGATCACCTCGTCCGACGTGACGGTCCTGCCGAAGGACGCCAAGGCCGAGGACACCCCGCAGAACGGCGTGCCCGAGGCCCTCCCGGCCTCCGCACTGGAGCGGGCCCGGGCGACCGAGGGCGTCAAGTACGCCGAGGGCGCCGTCAGTTCGATGAACGTGACGGTCGTCAACAGCGACAACGACAACGTGGGCGCCACCAACGGCGCCCCGACGATCGCCGGAAACTGGACGAAGAACGACCTCCGGTCGATGGAGATCACCACCGGGCACGCCCCGCGCGGGCCCACCGAGGTGATGGTCGACGCCGACACCGCCGACAAGCACGACCTGAAGCTCGGCGACGAACTGCGCACCATCGCGCAGACCGGCGACTTCAAGGCGAAGATCGTCGGCATCGCCTCCTTCACGGTGACCAACCCCGGCGCCGCCGTCATCTACTTCGACACGGCCACCGCCCAGAGCGAACTGCTCGGCGCCACAGGCAGGTTCACCCAGCTCAACCTCACCGCCGAGGCCGGTGTATCCGACGCGCGGCTCAAGCAGAACGTCGCCTCGGCCCTGGACGGCACCTACAAGGTCCAGACGGCCAAGGAGAACTCCGACGAGAACCGCGAGGGCATCGGCGAGTTCATGAACGTCATCAAGTACGCCATGCTCGGCTTCGCCGGGATCGCGTTCCTGGTCGGCATCTTCCTCATCATCAACACCTTCTCCATGCTGGTCGCCCAGCGCACCCGCGAGATCGGCCTGATGCGGGCCATCGGCTCCTCCCGCCGGCAGGTCAACCGCTCCGTGCTGGTCGAGGCGCTGCTCCTCGGCATCGTCGGCTCCGTCCTCGGCGTCGCGGCCGGAGTCGGCATCGCCATCGGCCTGATGAAGCTGATGTCCGCCGCGGGCATGAACCTCTCCACCGACGACCTGACCATCAAGACGGCGACGCCCGTGATCGGCCTGGTCCTCGGCGTCGTGGTCACCGTCCTGGCCGCCTACCTGCCGGCCCGCCGCGCCGGCAAGATCTCCCCGATGGCCGCCCTGCGCGACGCCGGCACGCCGGCCGACGTCAAGGCCGGCTGGATCCGCGGCCTGATCGGCCTGGTACTCACCGGCTCCGGTGCCGCGGCCCTGCTCACGGCGGCCGGCGCCGACAAGGCGAGCGAGGGTTCGCTGATGCTCGGCGCGGGCATCGTGCTCTCCCTCATCGGCTTCGTCGTCATCGGCCCGCTGCTGGCAGGCTTCGTGGTCCGGGTGATCAGCGCGGTGCTGCTGCGGGCCTTCGGCCCCGTCGGCCGGCTGGCCGAACGCAACGCCCTGCGCAACCCGCGCCGCACCGGTGCCACGGGCGCCGCCCTGATGATCGGCCTCGCGCTGGTGGCCTGTCTCTCCGTGGTCGGCTCCTCCATGGTCGCCTCGGCCACCAGCGAGCTGGACAAGACGGTCGGCGCGGACTTCATCGTCCAGGGCAACCAGCGGATCGTGCCGAAGGCCGAGAAGGCGATGCAGGACACGCCCGGCCTGGAGCACGTCACCCGCTACAAGATGCTCGACGCCACCCTGACCTCGCCCGACGGCAAGACCGACGACGACGGTGTCACGGCCGCCGACCCGACCTACGCCGAGGACGTCCGCCGCGCCACGACGGAGGGCAAGCTCTCCGCCGCCTACGGGCCGGACGCCATGTCCGTCGGCTCGGACTACGCCGAGAAGCACGGCGTCCACGTCGGCGACACCGTCTCGGTCGCCTTCAAGGGCGGCGAGACCGCGAAGCTCAAGGTCGCCGCGATCACCAGCGACGACGTGGCCATCGACCAGGGCGCCCGGTACATCAGCATCGACACGATGCGGAAGTACCTGCCGGCCGAGAGCGTCCCGCCGAACACGATCATGTTCGCCAAGGCCGAGGACGGCAAGAGCGACGAGGCGTACGCGGCGCTGAAGAAGTCCATGGACGCCTACCCGCAGTACCAGGTGGCCGACCAGACCGACTACAAGCAGGAGCTGAAGGACCAGGTCGGCCAGCTGCTGAACATGGTCTACGGCCTGCTCGCCCTGGCGATCATCGTCGCGGTCCTCGGCGTGGTGAACACGCTGGCCCTCTCGGTGGTCGAACGGACCCGCGAGATCGGCCTGATGCGGGCGATCGGACTCTCCCGCCGCCAGCTGCGCCGCATGATCCGCATGGAGTCCGTCGTCATCGCCCTCTTCGGCGCGCTGCTCGGCCTCGGACTCGGCATGGGCTGGGGCGCCACGGCCCAGAAGCTCCTCGCCCTGGAGGGACTGAACGTCCTCGACATCCCCTGGCCGACGATCATCGGCGTCTTCATCGGCTCGGCCTTCGTGGGCCTGTTCGCCGCCCTGGTCCCGGCCTTCCGCGCGGGCCGCATGAACGTCCTGAACGCCATCGCGACGGAGTAGCACCCCGACAGCCACCGCACACGGGGGTTGCGGGGGAACCCGGCGCCGGAAGCCACGAGGCTCCCGGCGCCGGCTCTTTTACGGGCGCACGGGCGTCCACCCTCCGACCCCCCGAGCCGTCCGTCACCGCGGGCGCTCACCCTTCAGCCCACCGAGCCGTCCGTCACCCCGGGC
>NZ_QHJH01000332.1 GCF_003947455.1 Streptomyces sp. WAC 04229
GGCGGGAGGGGACCGCCGGCCGGACCGGGGAGGAGTCCGGCGGCTGGTGCTGCTGGGCGCCGTGCTGGTCCTGCTCCTCCTCGGCGGCGCGGGCCCCGCGTCCGCCCACGCCGCCCTCGGCTCCACCGACCCCGGCGACGGAACCGTCCTCCAGCGGGCCCCCCGCCACGTCACCCTGACCTTCAGCGAGTCCGTCGGCCTGCGCGACGACTCCTTCCGCGTCCTCGACCCCGGCGGCCACCGGGTGCGCACGGGGGAGGCCGGCCACGCCGACGGCCGCTCCGACACCGCCCGCGTCGGCCTGCCCGCCGAGCTGGGGGAGGGCACCTACACCGTGGCCTGGCGGGTGGTGTCGGCCGACAGCCACCCCATATCCGGCGCCTTCACCTTCTCGGTCGGGCAGCCCTCCACGACGACCGCGGCGGTGGACACGGGCCCCGCCGAGGACCCCCTGACCGCCATCCTCAACAAAGCCGCCCGCTACCTCTCCTACCTCGCCGCCGCCCTGCTCATCGGGGTCGCCGCCTTCGTCGTCCTGTGCCGCCCGCCGGACGTCTCCGCACTGCGCCGCCCCCTGGTCGCGGGCTGGTGGACGCTGCTGGGCGCGACGCTCGCCCTGCTGGTGCTGCGCGCCCCGTACGAGGCGGGCACGGGACCGGCGGACGCCCTGGACGCGGGCGCGCTCGCCGACACCCTCACGACCCGCCCCGGCGTACTGCTGCTGGCCAGGCTGGTGCTGCTCGCGCCGGTGGCCCTGTTCCTGGTGCGCGCGGCCCGTGCGCACCAGGAACAGGGCCACCGGGAGCACCGCCCGGTGACCGCCGCCGTGGGCGCCGTACTCGCCCTCGCCCTCGCGTCGACCTGGGCCGCCGCCGAGCACGCCTCCGCCGGCCTCCAGGTGCCGCTCGCGGTGACGTCCTTCGTGCTGCACCTGCTGGCCACGGCGGTCTGGCTCGGCGGCCTCGTCGCCCTGCTCGTCACCCTGCGCG
Organism: Streptomyces sp. WAC 04229; assembly: GCF_003947455.1. Classification (GTDB taxonomy): domain Bacteria; phylum Actinomycetota; class Actinomycetes; order Streptomycetales; family Streptomycetaceae; genus Streptomyces. The sequence continues at coordinate 990 of NZ_QHJH01000332.1, forward strand.
CGGCCCCGGACGCCGCCACGGTCGGGCGCTTCTCGCGCGTCGCCCTGGTCTCCGTGACCGTCCTGGTCGCCACCGGCGTCTACCAGTCCTGGCGCGGCCTCGGCTCCTGGCAGGCGCTCACCGGGACGACGTACGGCAGGCTGCTGCTCGCCAAGGTGGCCCTGGTGACCGTACTGCTGGCCGCGGCGGCCGTGTCCCGGCGCTGGACGGCCGCGCTGGCGACGGCGCGGACGCCGGTACGGCAGCGGGAGCGCGAGTGGGTACCGGAACCGGTCCCGGCCGGCGGCCCGCCCATTCCGGAGCCGGAGCCCGCCGAACCTGCTCCGCCCGCCCCCGACGACACGTCCACCGCCGCGGACGGCCTCCGCCGCGGACTGCGCCGCTCCGTCCTGGCCGAGGCGGTCGTCGCCGCCGTCGTCCTGGTGGTCACGACCGTGCTCACCAGCACCCTCCCGGGCCGGGCGGCGGACGAGGCGGCGCGGGCCGTGCCGGCCGGCGGGGTGCTGCCCGCCTCCGTCACCACGATCCCCTTCGAGGTCGGCGGCTCCGGCCGCGGCACGGTCCAGATCACCCTGGACCCCGGCCGCACCGGCGACAACGCCGTCCAGGCCGTGGTCTTCGGCCCCGACGGCGCCCTGGCCGCCGTACCCGAACTCCGCCTCTCCTTCACCCTCCCCGACAAGGACGTCGGCCCCATCGAAGCGCGGCTCGTCGACCGGGGCGGCTACTGGAGCGCCAACACCATCACCCTGCCCCTCCCCGGCACCTGGACCATGCGCACGACGGTCCGCGTCTCGGAGATCGACCAGGTGAGCGCGGAGCGGCGGATCCGGATCGAACGGTGACGAGCGGCCGGCCCGGGTGGCCGGCCACCAACGTCGAAGGGCCCCACCGCGAACGGTGGGGCCCTTCGACTTCGTGCCCGGTGAGGCACTGGCGGAGGATACGAGATTCGAACTCGTGAGGGGTTGCCCCCAACACGCTTTCCAAGCGTGCGCCCTAGGCCTCTAGGCGAATCCTCCGCCGAGAACATTACATGACGTCGAGGAGTGCTTGCGAACTCGTTCTGAGCGCCCCACATCGGGTAACGTGTGGCCCAGCCCCTCACGCGGCGCTATCTGACTGAACTCCCCCAGGGCCGGAAGGCAGCAAGGGTAGGTTGGCTCTGGCGGGTGCGTGGGGGGCGTTCGCGTTCGCGGGCGATCCGGTTGTCGGTGGACGCCTATAACCTCGTATGCGTGTCGTCTCTCGCGCTCTACCGCCGTTACCGCCCGGAGTCCTTCGCCGAGGTCATCGGGCAGGGGCATGTCACCGACCCGCTGCAGCAGGCGCTGCGGAACAACCGGGTCAATCACGCGTACCTGTTCAGCGGTCCGCGCGGATGCGGCAAGACGACCAGCGCCCGGATCCTGGCCCGCTGTCTGAACTGCGAGCAGGGCCCCACCCCGACCCCCTGCGGCGAGTGCCAGTCGTGCCAGGACCTCGCGAGGAACGGGCCGGGGTCCATCGACGTCATCGAGATCGACGCCGCCTCGCACGGAGGCGTGGACGACGCCCGCGACCTGCGCGAGAAGGCCTTCTTCGGGCCCGCCCGGAGCCGGTACAAGATCTACATCATCGACGAGGCCCACATGGTCTCCCCGCAGGGCTTCAACGCCCTGCTGAAGGTCGTCGAGGAGCCCCCGGAGCACCTCAAGTTCATCTTCGCGACCACCGAGCCCGAAAAGGTCATCGGGACCATCCGGTCGCGCACCCACCACTACCCCTTCCGCCTCGTGCCGCCCGGCACCCTGCGCGACTACCTCGCCGAGGTCTGCGGCAAGGAGCAGATCGCGGTCGCGGACGGGGTGCTGCCGCTGGTCGTCCGGGCCGGCGCGGGGTCCGTCCGTGACTCGATGTCCGTCATGGACCAGCTCCTCGCGGGCGCCGGCGCCGACGGTGTGACGTACGACATGACGACCGCCCTGCTCGGCTACACGGACGGCTCGCTGCTCGACTCCGTCGTCGAGGCGTTCGTCACAGGGGACGGCTCGGCCGCCTTCGGGGTCGTGGACCGGATCATCGAGGGCGGCAACGACCCGCGGCGCTTCGTCACCGACCTGCTGGAGCGCCTGCGCGACCTGGTGATCCTCGCCGCCGTGCCCGACGCGGCGGAGAAGGGGCTCATCGACGCCCCCGCCGACGTCATCGAGCGGATGCAGGCGCAGGCGAGGTCCTTCGGCGCCGCCGAGCTGAGCCGCGCCGCCGACATCGTCAACGAGGGGCTCACCGAGATGCGCGGCGCCCAGTCGCCGCGTCTCCAGCTGGAGCTGATCTGCGCGCGCGTGCTGCTGCCCGCCGCGTACGGCGACGAGCGGTCGGTGATGGCGCGCCTGGACCGGATCGAGCGCGGTGTGCAGTTCTCCGGGGGCGCGGGCGCTCCTGCCATGGGGTACGTGCCGGGGCCCGAGGCGCACAGTGGTGGCGGGGGCGCCGCCGCTCCGGTGGCGCCGGGCGGCGGGCCCGCGGCGGCCCGGGCGGCCGTACGGGCACCGGGTGGCGCGGCGGCTCCGGCGACCGGTCCCGGTCCCGGGGAGGGCGAAGGCGGCGGCTCCCACGGTGGTGGGCAGCAGCCTCATGCGGCACCGGCACCCGCTCCCGCCGCCGAACCCCCGGCTCCGGCTCCAACCTCTAATCCCACTCCCACTCCCACTCCCGCCCCTGCCGCCGAGCCCGGTCCCGCCTCCACCCCGGGTGCCTGGCCGACCGCCGCACCCGCCGGTGGCGGGCGACGGCCGGGAGGGTGGCCCACGGCGGCACCGGCGGGGGGGGGGCCGCCCCCCCCCCCCGCCCCCCCCCCGCCCCCCCCCCCCGCCCCCCCCCCCCCCCCGCCCCCCCCCGCCGGCCCCCCCCCCCCCCCCCCCCCCCCCCCCCGCGGTGGGTGCTCTCCCCCCCAGCCCCGCCGTCCACACACCCGACGCTCCGGACGACCATGCC
>NZ_QHJH01000333.1 GCF_003947455.1 Streptomyces sp. WAC 04229
GGGTGGGTGGTGGGCGAGGCTGGGCAGGAGTACCGCGACCGACCGTACGGCACGACAAGGAGCGACCCGATGAACCTCGACCTCGGCGGACGAACCGCACTGGTGACCGGATCCTCGCAGGGCATCGGTGCGGCGATCGCCGCCGGCCTCGCCCGCGCCGGGGCCACCGTCGGCGTCAACGGGCGCGACGCGGGCCGCCTGGAGGAGGGCGTCGCGAAACTGCGGGCAGAGGTGCCGGACGGGGTGTTCGTGCCGGTCGTGGCCGACCTCGGCACCGAGGAGGGCGCCGCGCTGGCCATGGAGGCGATGCCCGACGTCGACATCCTCGTGAACAACCTCGGTGTCTTCGGCGCGGTGCCGGCGCTGGAGATCAGCGACGACGAGTGGCGGCGCTACTTCGAGATCAACGTCCTCGCGGGCGTCAGGCTGACGCGGGCCCATCTCCCCCGGATGAGGGAACGGGGCTGGGGCCGGGTGCTGTACATCGCGAGTGACTCGGCCGTCGTCGTCCCCGCCGAGATGATCCACTACGGCGTCTCCAAGACGGCCCTGCTCGGGGTCGGCCGAGGCTTCGCCAAGGAGGCCGCGGGCAGCGGCGTCACGGTGAACTGCGTCATCGCGGGCCCCACCCACACGGAGGGCGTCGAGGACTTCGTCTACCAGCTGGTCGACCGGGAGCTGCCCTGGGACGAGGCGCAGCGCGTCTTCATGCGCGAGCACCGCCCGCAGTCCCTGCTCCAGCGGCTGATCGAACCGGAGGAGATCGCCAACCTCGTGGTGTACCTCAGCTCGCCCCTCGCCTCCGCCACGACGGGAGCCGCCGTCCGCGTGGACGGCGGCTACGTCGACTCGATCCTGCCCTAGGCCGTGTCCGCAAGGCAGACGCCGGCTCACGTGCCCGGGGCCGCCTCCCGGTGGTCCGCGTCGTCCCAGGCCCTGGTGTCGCGCGGCTCCACGTAGGGCTCCTCCTCGGGCGGGTGGCCGCCGTCGATGACCCGCTGCCGGGCCAGTTCGGCGTCGAACTCGAGGCCCAGCAGGATGGCCAGGTTCGTCACCCACAGCCAGACCAGGAAGACGATGACACCGGCCAGGGTGCCGTACGTCTTGTTGTACGAACCGAAGTTGGCCACGTAGAAGGCGAACCCGGCGGAGGCGGCCAGCCAGATCAGCAGGGCGACCACGCTGCCGAGGGAGACCCACTTGAAGCCCTTGACCCGGGCGTTCGGCGTGGCCCAGTACAGGATCGCGATCATGAAGGTGACGAGCACGATCAGCACCGGCCACTTGGCGAGGGACCACACCGTCAGGGCGGTGTCGCCGATGCCGAGCGCGGTGCCCGCCTGCTGGGCCAGGCCGCCGGTGAACACGACGATGAGCGCGCTGACCACGGCCAGCACCAGCAGCACCACGGTCAGGGCCACCCGCAGCGGCAGCACCTTCCACATCGGGCGCCCCTCGGGCACGTCGTAGACCGCGTTGGCCGCGCGGATGAACGCGGCCACGTAGCCGGACGCCGACCAGACGGCGCCCGCCAGACCGGCCACCGCCAGCACGGAGCCGAGTCCCGCCCTGGCCTGCAACTGCTCCACCGCGTCGGTGACGATGTCCCGCACGGAACCGGGCGTGAGCTGCTGGATGTTCTCCAGCACCTCCCGGGTGGCGGAGGGCCCGGCGACGCCGAGCAGGGAGACCAGCACCAGCAGGGCCGGGAACATGGACAGCACGCCGTAGTAGGTCAGGGCCGCGGCCCGGTCGGTGAGTTCGTCCTCCTGGAACTCGGCGACCACGCGCTTCACCAGCGCGGTCCAGGAGCGGCCCGGCAGTTCGACCGGGGAGTCGGGGGCGGCGCGCTCGGTGGAGGCGTCCGGACCGTAGTCCTCGGGCGCCGCCTCGTCCGCTCGGTCGTCCTCGGGGTGCTTACGGATGTGGGGAAGGTGCAGTCGGGCCATGGGGGTTCGGGTTGCCCGTCCCGGCCGGGGCACGCCCCCCGGGTGCGGACCGACGCGCGCCGGGTGTGCGGCGGGCACCCGGGACGGCGGCGGTTCACCCGTGGCCGGCACGGCTCCGGCGTTCGCACAATGGGCCCCGCGGGCAGGTCCGTCCACCATCCGCATCGGGGCGGGCCTGCCCGCGCCGACCGGCCCCTGTCGCGGCCGAAATACCGCAGTATGCCGGAGCGCGTGCACGTTCCTCTGGAAAATGCCAAAGCGCTCACCAGACGCGTGCACTTTCCGTAGTCTCGGCGTCACGTTCGCGGTACAGCCGTGCAGGGGGAGGGGATCCGGCGTGCCCGGAATCGACGAGAGTCTGCTGGAAGCCATGCGACTGCCCGGCGCGCGGGGCGCGTCGCTGGTCGACTGGATCAGCGGGCTCGCCCTGGGCGCCGTCGGCGAGGCACCGGGCGGCGACTGGGAGGCCACGGCGGCCGAGACCGCCGAACTGGCCCGGCACGTCGCCGAGAGCGGCTCCCTGGCGGCCGGCGAGACCGGTACCGCCGTCGACCCGGGCAAGGCGCCCCCGGTGGAGGACCTGATCGCCACCACCGGCGACGCCTACCACCTGCTCCGCTTCGTCAGCACCCCCTTCGACAGCACGGTCTTCCTCCACCTCTGGCTGGGCCGCGACGACGGAAACCTCGCCCTGGCCCGCATCCGGCTGGCGGAGATGGCTGACCGCCTGGTGCTCGGATGACCAGAGTGACCACCACCTGGGCCACGCAGGAGACGACGTCGGCCGCCCTCGGCGCGCTCGCCGCCGAGGGGGCGACCGGAGCGCTCTCGGGCGAGCGGGGCATCGTCTACCTCTCGGCCGGCCGGGTCGTGCACGTCGAGTCGGCCTTCACCCCGGACCTCGGCGCGCTGCTCACCCGCAGCGGCGCGGTCCCCTCCGACGGCTGGTGGGACGCCGTCGACCGGGGCGGAGCCCACCACCGGGTGGGACACCGGCTCGTGGACAGCGGACGGCTCTCGGCCGGCGCGCTGGAGGTCTGCCACCTGGGCGCGCTGTTCGACGCCGCGTACTTCGTGCTCGCCCATGACACGCGCGCGCACCGCTTCCGGCCCGGCGCGGTGCACTGGCTCGGCGCGGTCCGCTCCGTGCCGGTCGACGCGGTCGTCCGCGAGTCCGGACGCCGGCGCGCCCTGCTGGACCGCATCTGGCCGGACCCCGCCATCGACACCGTCCCGCTGACCCGGGTGCCGGGCTCGGGCCGGGCCGGCCTGCCGGTGCGGCGCGGCCGGACCCTGACACAGGTCGACGGCGTGCGCACCGCCGCGCAGATCGCCTCGTCGCTCGCCTGCCGCACGTACCACACCCTCGTCGAACTGCGCCGCCTGGCCGCCGACGGCCTCGTCGCCGCCGCCCCGCCGCCCGTCGCCCCGCCCCCCGCACCGGAACCCGACCCGGGCAGCGCCGTGTGGGACGACCCGGACACCGCCCTGCTGCGACGGCTCCGACACGCCCTGGAGGCCCTGTGATCCGCGCGCGCCGTCAGCGTGCCGAAAGGAGACTGCTCATGGCCGTCGAGAGCGACGTCCTGGACGAACTGCACCGACTGCGCAACCGCGTGCCCCAGCTGACCGGGTCACTCGCGGCCACCGTGGACGGACTGGTCCTCGCCCACGACGCGCCCGGCACCGAACCCGAGGGTCTCGCCGCGCTCACCGCCGCCGCCCTCGGCGTCGCGCACCGCATGGCCGAGGCCACCTCGCGCGGCGGCTTCCGCGAGCTGCTGCTGCGCGGGGCGGACGGCTACGTCGCCACCTACGCGGCCGGTCCCGCCGCCGTGCTCACCCTGCTCGCCGACGGGCGGGTCAACGTGGGCCGGCTGCACCTGGAGGGCCGGCGCAGCGGTGCCCGCATCGGGGAGCTGGTCGCCGCCCACATCGGCCACGACCGCGGC
>NZ_QHJH01000334.1 GCF_003947455.1 Streptomyces sp. WAC 04229
CCCCCTTCGCCCTCAACCCCGAGGGCCGCCCCGCCGCCGGCGGTCTGGACCCCCTGGAGGACGAACCCGGCGAGGGCGGCGCCGTCACCGTCGAGGTCGAGGGCCTGGCGAGCCGGGTGACCCCCTTCCCGGTCGCCGCCTCCAAGTACTCGGCGCTGCAACCGGTCGCCGGGGGCGGCCTGGTCTGGCTGCGCTGGCCGATCTCGGGCGCGCTCGGCGAGACCTTCGCCAACCCGGCCGACCCCAGCGAGCGGCCCACCCTGGAGCACTTCGGCCTGGCCAAGGCGAAGAAGTCCGAACTGGTCGACCACCTCGACTGGTTCCGGGTCAGCGGCGACGGCACCCGCCTGGTCGTGCTCGACGAGGGCGACCTGCGCGCGGTGCCCGCCACCGAGGCCGGCGACGGCGACTCGACCACCTGGATCGACCTCCGCCGCATCCTGCACGTGGTCGACCCGCCCGCGGAGTGGCGCCAGGCCTACGACGAGGCGGGCCGCCTGATCCGCGCCTACTTCTGGGACCCCGGCATGTGCGGCATCGACTGGGACGCCGTCCTGGACCAGTACCGTCCGCTGGTCGAACGGGTCGCCACCCCGGACGAGTTCGCCGACCTGCTGCGCGAAGTGCTCGGCGAACTCGGCACCTCCCACGCCTACGTCGCCGCCGCCCGGCGCAACGAGGGCCCGGCGCACTACCAGCGCTGGCAGGGCCTGCTCGGCGCCAACTTCGTCTGCCGGGAGGGCCACTGGATGGTCAAGCGCATCCTGCCCGGCGACTCCTCCGACTCCAAGGCCCGCTCCCCGCTGGCCGGCACGGGCATCCGCGAGGGGGCCGTACTGACCCACGTGGACGGCCGCCCGGTGGACCCGGCGGCCGGCCCGTATCCGCTGCTGGCGGGGGCGGGCGGTACGACGGTGGAGCTGACCTTCTCACCGGCCGAGGGCACCGGAGGACCGTCCCGCAGGGTCGCCGTCGTACCGCTGGTCGACGAACGCCCCCTGCGCTACCAGGACTGGGTCGCCAAACGCCGCGAGGTCGTGCGCGAGTTGAGCGGCGGACGGTGCGGCTACCTGCACATCCCCGACATGGGCGGCTCCGGCTGGGCCCAGTTCAACCGCGACCTGCGCATGGAGGTCTCCCGGCCCGCGCTCATCGTGGACGTGCGCGGCAACGCCGGCGGGCACATCAGCGAACTCGTCGTCGAGAAACTGACCCGCACCATCCTGGGGTGGGACCTCACCCGCGACGCCCAGCCGGTGTCGTACGCCTCCAACGCGCCGCGCGGCCCGGTCGTCGCGGTCGCCGACGAGGCCACCTCCTCCGACGGCGACATGATCACCGCCGCGTTCAAGCTGCTGCGCATCGGCCCGGTCGTCGGGCAGCGCACCTGGGGCGGCGTGGTCGGCATGACCGGCCGGCACCGCCTCGGCGACGGCACGGTGATCACGGTGCCCATGAACGCCGCCTGGTTCGACGCGTACGGCTGGTCCGTGGAGAACTACGGCGTCGCCCCCGACGTCGAGGCGCTGCGCACCCCCCTGGACTGGGCCGAGGGCCGCTACCCGGTCCTCGACGAGGCGGTGCGGCTGGCGTTGGAACTGCTGGAGACCAACCCGCCCGCGACGCCGCCCGGTTACGCGGACGTACCGGACCGATCCCGTCCGCCGCTGCCGCCCCGGCAGTGAGAACCTGGGCCCGGCCGCCCGGACATGGCCGCCCGGACATGGGCAAGGGCGCCTCCCGTACCACGGGGGGCGCCCCTTCACCTCAGCGGCGACGGATCAGGCGTTGTCGCGGTGCTGCTCGAAGCGGTCCTCCGCTTCCCGGCGACGCGAGGACGGGTCCATCTCGTCCTCGTCGCGACGGCGGTCGCGGTTCTGGATCTGGTCCTTCGCCTGCTCGGCCCGCTGCTTGCCCTGCTGCTGCATGCGCTCGGCCTTGTCCTGGAACTGGTCCTTCATACCCATGTGGGTTCACTCCTGTGGTGATCGGGCCCGACCGCTTCGGCCGGGCGCTCGATCAGATTCACACGAGCCGTGACCCTGCGCATGTCGATCACTTACGGACCGTAGTCACACCTGACCGGCCCTGTTCGTCGGCCGCTCCGCCGGCGCCGACCAGGCCCATCCGGACCCCGTTCAGCCGGTCCCCGAACCGCCGCATCTCGCGCTGCCCGACGGTCCCCACGAGGGACGGCAGGTAGCCGCGCATTCCCTGCATGCCGCGCAGCCACCACTGCCCGTAGACGTGCGCGGAACGGCGCTCGATGCCCTCCACGAGCCGGTCGACCGCCGGGCCCAGCGGATACGTCTTGTTCGACGGCCAGGGCAGCCGCTGCCGCAACTCGCGCATGACGTCGTCCTGGTCGGCGCCGCGCACCATGTCCGTGTCGGTCCACGAGAGGTAGCCGACGCCGACCTTCACACCGCGGTGCCCGACCTCGCCGCGCAGGCTGTGCGCGTACGCCTCCACACCGGACTTGGACGCGCAGTACGCGGACATCATCGGCGCGGGCGTGATCGCGGCCAGCGAGGCTATCTGGAGCAGGTAGCCACGGCTCTCCAGCAGCGCCGGCAGGAAGGCGCGGCCCGTCACCGCCGACCCGATCAGGTTGACCTCGATCACCCGCCGCCAGGACTCCGGGTCGGAGTCGACGAAGGGACCGCCGCTGGCCACGCCCGCGTTGGCGACGACGATGTCGATCCGGCCGAAGCGTTCCTTGACCTCAGCCGCGACCCGGGCCATCGCCTCGTGGTCGGTCACGTCGGCGTGCCAGTGCTCGCTCTCGCTGTGCAGCCGGGCGGAGACCTGCTTGAGCGCGTCGGGCTCCAGCCCCACCAGCGCCACCTTCACGCCGCGCGCCGACAGCTTGCGGGCCAGCAGTTCCCCGACACCCCGCGCCGCTCCGGTGACGACGGCGACCCGCCCTTCCAGGCTCACCCTGCTCATGCGCTCTCCTCGGCGTGTACGGCACGCTCGCTGCGTGCGCTGGGTATGTGGGCGGCGGCGAGCGCCCGTATCTTCCCGGTGACCAGCTCCGGCGCCTCCACCGGCGTCATGTGGCCGAGCCCCTCCAGCTCCGTCAGGCCCACGCAGTTGGGCAGCGCGGCGGCCAGCGACCGGGCCTGCACGGGCGGGGTCAGCCGGTCGGCGCTGCCGACCACGACCTCCACCGGCATCCGCAACTCCCGCACGCCGTGGTCGAGATCGAGCAGGTCGAGCACCTGCGACCAGCCGTGCCGGACGCGGCGCGGGCAGGCGTGCACGATGCGGGCACAGGCCTCGATCATGTCCGGGCCCGAACCGGGGCCCATCGTCCCGTACCTGAGGATCCGCCTGGCGAGCGGCGTGACCGGCCCGAGCGGCGCCCGGGAGCCGAGGATCCGCCGGGTCAGCCAGGTGCGCACCCGGCCCTCCCCGAGCGGCACCACGGTGGCGGACGCCACCAGCCGCGAACTGCCCGTGCTGCACAGCAGAACGGCCGCCACGTGCTCGCGCACCGCGGACCTGGTCGCCGCGGCCATCACCGTCATCCCGCCCATCGAGTGCCCGGCCACCACCGCCCGTTCCCCCGGCGCGAGCGTCGCCTCCAGAACCGCTTCCAGGTCGTCGGCGAGCGGCTCGGTGCCGTACGCCGGGTTCGCCGGACTGCGGCCGTGGCCGCGCTGGTCGTAGGCGACGACCCGGTGGTCGGCGGCCAGTTCGCGGACCTGCGCCGCCCAGAAGGAGGTCGAGCAGCACCAGCCGTGCGCCAGCACGACCGCGGGCGCCCCCTCGGGACCGTGCACCTCCACGTGGATCCGGGCGCCGTCGGCGGCGGTGACGGTCAGTTCACGGGCGGGGACGGG
>NZ_QHJH01000335.1 GCF_003947455.1 Streptomyces sp. WAC 04229
CCCCGTACACCCCCTACACACCCCCAACGCGGAAGGGCCCGGACGCCACATGACTTCCACCCACGCCTTCTGGCTCGCCGGCCGCCAGGCCACCGGCGAGGCCGCCTTCGACGTCACGTCCCCCTGGGACGGCAGCCGGGTCGGCGCGGTGAGCCTGCCGACCGACGCCCAGGTCGAGGAGGCCGTGGCCGCCGCGTACGCCGTACGGGACGAGTTCGCCGGCACCCCCGCCCACGTCCGCGCCGCCGCGCTGGACCACGTCAGCCGACGGCTGGCCGAGCGCACCGAGGAGATCGCCCGCCTGATCTCCGCCGAGAACGGCAAGCCGGTCAAGTGGGCCCGCGGCGAGGTCGGCCGCGCGGTCTCCGTCTTCCGCTTCGCGGCCGAGGAGGCCCGCCGCTTCAACGGCGGCGAGGCCCAGCGCCTGGACACCGACGCGGGCGGTCAGGGGCGGCTCGCGCTGACCCGCCGCTTCCCGAAGGGCGTCGTCCTGGGCATCGCGCCGTTCAACTTCCCGCTGAACCTGTGCGCCCACAAGATCGCCCCCGCGATCGCCGCCGGCGCGCCGATCATCCTGAAGCCGGCCCCCGCCACCCCGCTCTCCGGCCTGATCCTCGGTGAGCTGCTGGCCGAGACCGAGCTGCCGGCCGGTTCCTGGAGCATCCTCCCGGTGCCCAACGAGAAGATGCCCGCCCTCGTCCAGGACGAGCGGCTGCCGGTCATCTCCTTCACCGGCTCCGAGACCGTCGGCTACGCGATCATGGACTCGGTGCCGCGCAAGCACTGCACCCTGGAGCTGGGCGGCAACGGCGCGGCCGTGGTCCTCGGCGACTGGGCGAGCGACGCCGACCTGGACCGGGCCGCGCAGCGCATCGCGACCTTCTCCAACTACCAGGGCGGCCAGTCCTGCATCTCGGTGCAGCGCGTGATCGCCGACGCCGCCGTCTACGACCGCCTGCTGCCGCGGATCGTCGCCGCCGTCGAGGCCCAGGTGACCGGCGACCCGAACGACGACGCGACGGACGTCGGCCCGCTGGTCAGCGAGGCCGCCGCCGAGCGCGTCGAGGCGTGGGTGCGGGAGGCCGTCGACGCGGGGGCCACGCTGCACACCGGCGGCAAGCGGGACGGCGCCACGTACGCGCCGACCGTGCTCACCGGCCTGCCGGCCGACGTCACCCTCGCCCGCGAGGAGGTCTTCGGCCCGGTGCTCAGCGTGCAGAAGGTGGACGGCGAGGCCGAGGCGTTCGCCGCGGTCAACGACTCCAAGTACGGCCTCCAGGCGGGCGTGTTCACCCACGACCTGCAGACCGCCTTCCGCGCCCACCGCGCCCTGGAGGTCGGCGGCGTCGTCATCGGCGACGTCCCCTCCTACCGGGCCGACCAGATGCCGTACGGCGGCGCCAAGCAGTCCGGCGTGGGCCGCGAGGGCGTCCGGTTCGCGATGGACGACTACACCTACGAGCGCGTGCTGGTCCTGACGGACCTCGCCCTCTGAGGCACCCCGGGAAGACCGGCGGCCCGAACCCACTGTGCGGGGGTTCGGGCCGCCGGTGCGTGTGGGCCCCGTCCTATCCGGCGTCGAGCTGGTGGTCGGCCCACACATAGGTCTCGGGCAGCAACTCGGCGACGGGGACGGCCCGCAGACGGCCGCCGCCGCCGACGATCACCCGGAGCGCGGGGAAGTAGTCGAGCAGCACCTGGCGGCACCGCCCGCACGGCGGGACGACGCCCCGCTCCCGGTCGCCCACGGCGACGATCGTGTCCAGCTCGTGGGCGCCCTGGGCGGCGGCCGCGCCGATGACGACCAGCTCGGCGCAGGGGCCGCCGGTGAAGTGGTAGGCGTTGACCGCCGTGACGATCCTGCCGTCCCGGGCGCGGGCGGCGGCCGCCATGGTGTGGTTGTCGCCGCGGCAGCGGGTGCGGGCGACGTCGGCCGCGGCCTCGACGAGTTCGTGGTCGACGGGGTGGGTCTGCGTGGTCATCCTTCTCGCCTTCCTCGGTGTCCGCCGACCGTGCCCCGGACTCCGCGCCCGCGCAAGCGGATATGGCGACGCGCGGCCACCGGGTCAGCGCCGGTGCGGCAACGGCCCCGACCGGGCGGCGGCTTCGACGCCGAGCAGGTCGACCAGCGTCGCGTGGGCGTGGTCCCAGGTCCACTCGGCCCGCACCCACGCGCGGCCCCTGCCGCCCATCGCGCGGGCCTCGGCGGGGTTGCGCAACAGCCTGATCAGCCGGTCCGCCGTCGCGGCCACCGAGCGTCCGTCGACGACATGCCCCGTCCGGCCGTCGCGCACGGCGTCGGGTGCGCCGCCCGAGTCGCCCGCCACGACCGGCAGTCCGGACGCGGCGGCCTCCAGGTACACGATGCCCAGGCCCTCCACCTCCAGGCCGTTCCGGCGGGTCCGGCACGGCATCGCGAACACGTCGGCGGCGGCGTAGAACGGCGGGAGCGCCTGGTGGGGGTGCCCGCCGGCCAGGACGACGGCGTCCATCACGCCCTCGCGCAGGGCCAGTCGGCTCAGTTCCGGCGCGTACGGGCCGTCGCCCACCAGCAGCAGTACGGCGTCCGGGATCGCCCTGCGGACCCAGGGCAGTGCCCTGATCAGCGTGTCCTGCCCCTTGCGCGGGACCATCCTGGCCGTGCAAAGGATCACCGGACGGTGCCCCAGGCCGTACCGGGTCCTGACCGGCCCGCCGTCCACCGCGGGGTGGAAGACGCCGGTGTCCACGCCGGCGGCCAGGCGCGCGGTGCGGGCCCCGGGCGCGAGAGCCGCCTCGACGGGCCCGCGGGTGCTCTCGCCCAGCCAGGTCACCGTGTCCACCCGCGCGCCGATGCGGCGCAGCAGGCCCCGGGCGCCGGGAGTGCGGGCCCACCACACCTCTTGGCCGTGGGTGGTGGCGACGGCGGTGCGGATCCCCGCCGTACGCCTGAGCCGGTCCGCCATCAGCCCGAGGGGCGCCGCCGCGCCGAACCACACCCGGTCGCAGCCGTGGTGCCGGGCCACGGACGCGGCGTGCGCGGTGGCGCGGGGCGTGGGCAGCAGGGTGCGGGCCGGGTGGCGGATCACCGGGTACGGGAAGGGGCCGCCGTCCCGCGCCGTCTCCGCCGCCGAGGTGAGGACGACCACCTCGTCGGGCGGGAAGCGGTCGGCCAGTTCACGGACGAAGGTCTCGATGCCGCCCTGCCGGGGCGGGAAGTCGTTGGTGACGATCAGCGTGCGGGGGCGGGTTCCGCCGCGGGCGTCGCGTGTCATGCGAGGGTCTTCTCTCCGGTGGGGGCGGGCTTTTGGACGGCGACGACGGGGATCACGCGCGGCGGTGTGCGCAGCGCCAGCGCCCCGAGGACCAGCGGACAGACCAGGTAGCCGAAGCGCGTCGCCGGCATCAGGGCCGTCGCCAGGCCCAGCCCGAGTGCGAGCCGTGCGGATGCCGCCCGCACCGTCCCGGGCGGACGCAGCGCGAGCGAGAGGGCGATCAGCAGCGCCCCCGCCGCGAGGAGCGCGAGGGCGATCACCCTGCCGCCGGGGACGTACACCGCGAGCAGGTGTCCGGGCAGCGGGCTCTCGGCGGGGGAGGCGACGGCGGTGAGGCCGAGCGGGAAGGCAACGACGTTGCGGTGGAAGCCGGAGGGATCGGCGAGTGCGAAGGGCAGCACCGCCGCCGTCGCCGTGGCCAGCCCCACGGCAGCGCACCGCAGCGCGGACCGCCCGCCTCGGCTCGCGGCGACGAGCGCGAACGCCACCGGCAGGGCGGGCCAGGCCGTCCACTTGAGCGCGGCGGCGGCCCCGAGCGCCAGACCGGCCCGGCC
>NZ_QHJH01000336.1 GCF_003947455.1 Streptomyces sp. WAC 04229
GTGAAGGTATGAGAGAAGGACCGTCGCCGACTGAGCCGCCGCGCCCCGCCCGCGGCGCGGGCGGCCGCGCCGAGCAGCACGCAGCCGAGGGCCGCCGCCGTGCCGACCTGGGTGCTTCTTCGCACGCGCACCATTCACCCCGTCCGTCTGAATCCGCTTCACCGGTGCATCCGTGTCACCGGTGCATCCGTGGCACCGACAACGACCGAGTAATGATGCACGTGTTCGACGCACGGCGACACCCCCGATGAAACGGCGACACCCCCCGGTCCGGGCGGGACCAGGGGGTGTCGGCGGAAGGGGCTGCGGGGCGGCTACTTCACCGGCTCCGGCGTCGGCTCGCTCTCGGCCTCCGGCTCGCCCGCCGGGTCGGCCGGGGTCTTCACGGAGTCCAGCAGCAGCTGGGCGACGTCGACGACCTGGATGGACTCCTTGGCCTTGCCGTCGTTCTTCTTGCCGTTGACCGAGTCGGTCAGCATGACGAGGCAGAACGGGCAGGCGGTGGAGACGATGTCCGGGTTGAGGGACAGGGCCTCGTCGACGCGCTCGTTGTTGATGCGCTTGCCGATCCGCTCCTCCATCCACATCCGCGCACCGCCGGCACCGCAGCAGAAGCCGCGCTCCTTGTGGCGGTGCATCTCCTCGTTGCGGACGCCCGGGACGGCGGCGATGATCTCGCGCGGCGGCGTGTAGATCTTGTTGTGCCGGCCCAGGTAGCACGGGTCGTGGTACGTGATGATGCCCTCGACCGGGGTGACCGGGAGCAGCTTGCCCTCGTCTACGAGGTGCTGGAGCAGCTGGGTGTGGTGGATGACCTCGTAGTCGCCGCCGAGCTGCGGGTACTCGTTGCCCAGGGTGTTGAGGCAGTGCGGGCAGGTGGCGACGATCTTCTTGGCCGACCTGGGCTTCTTCGACTCCTCGGTGACCTTGCCGTCGTCGTCCATCTCCTCGCCGAAGGCGGCGTTGAGGGACATGACGTTCTCCATGCCCAGTTCCTGGAAGAGCGGCTCGTTGCCCAGGCGTCGTGCCGAGTCACCGGTGCACTTCTCGTCGCCGCCCATGATCGCGAACTTGACGCCCGCGATGTGCAGCAGCTCGGCGAAGGCCTTGGTGGTCTTCTTGGCGCGGTCCTCCAGGGCGCCGGCGCAGCCGACCCAGTAGAGGTACTCGACCTCGGTGAGGTCCTCGATGTCCTTGCCGACGACCGGGACCTCGAAGTCCAGCTCCTTGAGCCACTCCAGGCGCTGCTTCTTCGCCAGGCCCCAGGGGTTGCCCTTCTTCTCCAGGTTCTTGAGCATCGTGCCCGCCTCGGACGGGAACGCCGACTCGATCATGACCTGGTAGCGGCGCATGTCGACGATGTGGTCGACGTGCTCGATGTCGACGGGGCACTGCTCGACGCAGGCGCCGCAGGTGGTGCAGGACCACAGGACGTCCGGGTCGATGACGCCGTTCTCTTCGAGGGTGCCGATCAGCGGGCGCTCGGACTCCGCGAGCGCCGCCGCGGGCACCGAGGCGAGCTGCTCCTCGGACGCCTTCTCCTCGCCCTCCATCGTCTTGCCGCCGCCGGCCAGCAGGTAGGGGGCCTTGGCGTGCGCGTGGTCGCGCAGGGACATGATCAGGAGCTTGGGGGAGAGCGGCTTGCCGGTGTTCCAGGCGGGGCACTGCGACTGGCAGCGGCCGCACTCGGTGCAGGTGGAGAAGTCCAGCAGGCCCTTCCAGGAGAACTGCTCGACCTGGGAGACGCCGAAGGTGTCGTCGTCGCCGGGGTCGGTGAAGTCGATCGGCTTGCCGCCCGACGTCATCGGCAGCAGGGCGCCGAGGGCGGTGCCGCCCTTCGCGTCGCGCTTGAACCAGATGTTCGGGAAGGCGAGGAAGCGGTGCCAGGCGACGCCCATGTCGGTCTTCAGGGCGACGGTGATCATCCAGATGAACGAGGTCGCGATCTTCAGGCCGGCGAAGAGGTAGACCAGGTTCTGGAGGGTGGAGACGTCCAGGTTCCCGAGCGCGGAGACGACCGGGTACGAGATGAAGAACGACGCCTCGTAGCCGTCGACGTGGTGGAGGGCGCCCTCCAGCGCGTGCAGCATGAAGATGCAGACGCCGACGATGAGGATGACGGCCTCGACGAAGTACGCCTGGCCGAAGTTGGAGCCGGCGAAGCGGGACTTGCGGCCCGGCTTGTCCGGCCTGCTCAGCTGGCGGATCACGATCAGGACGAGGATGCCGAGCACCGTCATGGTGCCGATGAACTCGACGAAGACGTTGTACGGCGCCCAGTCGCCGATGACCGGCAGGATCCAGTCCGCCTCGAAGAGCTGCCCGACCGCGTTGACGATCGTCAGGAGCAGGGAGAAGAAGCCCACCGCCACGAACCAGTGCGCCACCCCGACGACGCCCCAGCGGTTCATCCGGGTGTGGCCGAGGAACTCCCGGACCACGGTGACGGTGCGCGCTGCGGGATCGTCGGTCCGCGTGCCGGCGGGCACCGGCTGTCCGAGCCGCATGTAGTTGACGATCTGCAGGACGGCGCGGCCGAACAGTGCGACGCCGACCACGATCAGGACCAGCGACACGATGATCGCGGCGAGTTGCATTTGGGGGCTCCTCGGGCCTGCGAGGTTGCGAGGGGATCGATATTACTAAGCGGTAACTTATTCAGTCCGTCCGAGACTACCCCGATCCTCCGCCGCACTGTAGTCGGGCGTGCGGTGATCTGCGTCGCTGAGGCAACCCTGACCCGGAGCCGGCCACCGGGTCGGCCGCCACCGGCCCGGCGACCGGGCCGGTGGCGGCCGACCGCCCCGACGCCACGCCGTACTGGGAAGGCAATTCATATCAAAACGTGATATCCGGCATAGCTTATCCCCGTGCTCTACGGGATCGCCGCCGCCACCGCCTCCTTTCTCCTCGCCGCTCTCCTCGCCGGGGTGCTGCGCGCACCCGCCCTCGCCCTCGGCCTCGTCGACCGGCGCCGCCGGCGTCCGGTCCCACTATCCGGCGGGGTGGCCGTCGCCCTGGTCACCGCGCTGGTCGCGTGGGCCGGGGACTGGACCGGCGTCGTGCCGCTCGGCTCCGCGGCCGGCCGGCTGCTCCTGGGCGCGTCCGCCGTCGGCCTCCTGGGCCTCGCCGCCGACCTCTGGCGGCTGCGGCGGCGCTGGGTGGTCGCCGGTACCGCCGTCGCGGCGGCGTGCGTCGTGCCGTACGGCGAGACGGGGCCGGTGGCCGGGGTGCTCGCCGTGGGATGGGTCACGTTGGTCTCCTCCGCCTTCCGGGGGCTCGACCACGCCGACGGGGTGGCCGGCACGGTGGGGGTCGTGACCGCCTTCGGGGTCGCCGCCTGTGCCGCGGCTGAGCTGCGCGACGGGCTGGCGGTGGCGCTGCTCGCGCTGGCCGCCGCGCTGACCGGACTGCTGCTGCACAACTGGCATCCCGCGCGGATCGCGCTCGGTGCGTGCGGCGCGCTCTTCGCGGGGTTTCTGCTGGCCGGGGCCGCCGTGCTCACCCGCGCGGGGTACGCGCCCGCGAGCGGCGCGGCGGTGCTGTTCGCGCTGAACGTGCCGGTCTGCCTGGACGTCGTACTCGTCCTGCTCTCGCGCCGGCTGGCGGGGCGGCCGCCGCTGCGGGGCGGGCCCGACCGTCTCGTCCACCGGCTGCGCCGGCTCGGGCTCACTCCGCAGGGCGCCGCGGTGGTCTTGGGCGGGGCGTCGTGCGGCGCGGTGCTCGTGGGTGTGCTCGTGCACACCGGCCGGCCACCTGTCCCGGCACCCCTGCCGCCCATGCCC
>NZ_QHJH01000337.1 GCF_003947455.1 Streptomyces sp. WAC 04229
GGCTGGGGTCAGCCGGCCGGCGATCTCTTCGGCGGTCAGGACGAGAGCGAAGCCCTTGCGCAGGACGGCGAGTTCGGGTTCGTGCCGGGACTCGTCGTCCGTGGCCGTGGCGTCGGAGCCGAAGACGTCCTTGTAGCCGCGTCTGTACGCCCGCCGGGCCGTGGTGCCACCGCAGTAGTGAGGGGCGTGTCGCGTGGCGACGGGTCAGCGGCGGGGGCGGCGCGTCGCGTGGCGTCGGGTCAGCGGCCCGAGGCGGTGAAGAAGTCGAGGAGCGTGCCGGTGGCGTCCAGGTCCTTGCTGACGGGGCCGAATCCCTCGGGCGGGGCGGCGGTCGTCCCCGGCCAGGTGTGACCGGCGTCGTGGACGACGAGGAGCCGCACGGTGCCGGCGTCCGGGCCGCCTCGGCCGTCCTTCGGCCGCCAGACGGTCTCGTCGTAGCCCTTCCGCTCCCGCGTGACCGGGTCGCCCGCGCCCCCGGCCTCCGCGAACGCCTCCGCGGTGTCCCGTGCCGACAGGCTCGGCAGGATCGGTTCCTCGGGGTTCGGCGGCGGGGAGGGCAGGCCGGCCAGGGGCCGTACGGGGTCGTCGGCGCCGTAGACGACCAGGACCGGGACGGGCCCGGTGGGCTGCACCGCGCCGTCGCCCGCGGCCAGCTGGCCGGAGACCGAGGCCGCGCCCGCCACCAGGCCGGGGCGTTCGGCGGCCAGGCGCAGCGCCATCGAGCCGCCGTTGGAGAACCCGGCGACGTAGACCCGCCGCGGGTCGGCGCGCTCGGTGCCGACCAGGTGCTTGATCAGCGCTTCGGTGAACCGCACGTCGCGCCCGGGGTCGGGACGCTGCTCGGTCGCCTTCGCGCCCGCGCCCCAGCCCTGGTCGAGGCCCTCGGGAAAGGCGACGAGCATGCCGCGCTCCCGGGCGGCCCGTTGCAGCCCGCTCTTCTCCCGCAGGTCCGCGGCGCGCTCACCGCGGCCGTGGAAGGCGATGACGAGGGGCCTGCGGCCGTCGGCGGCGGGCCGGTGCAGGAGGTAGCGGCGGGTGTGGCCGTCCACCCGCAGCTGACCGGGGACCTCCGGCGCCGCCGTGGCCGTACCGCCGGTGCCGGACGCGCCGCTCGACGGTGGCGCGGCGTCCGGGCGGGAGGAGTCGGCCGAGCAGCCGGCCAGGGGGAGCACGAGGCCGAGGGCGAGCGCACCGGGCCAGCGGCGGAGGCGGGGCGCGAGGTCGCGGAAGGAGCGCATGTCCCGAGGAGAGCAACCCCGCCCGGCCCTTGTCCAAGATGCATATGGATGTTGGATCGATCAATCCCCGATATGATTACTGCTCGTGGACCTGGTGCGGCACCTGGAGTGCTTCGTGGCTGTTGCAGAAGAGTCACACTTCGGGCGTGCCGCGACCCGGCTGGGCATGGCCCAGCCACCCCTGTCGCAGCGCATCCAGCGGCTGGAGAAGGAGTTGGGCGTCCGGCTTTTCGAGCGCACCAGCCGCCAGGTGACCATCACCGAGGCGGGCACGCTGCTGCTCGCCGAGGCCCGTGAGCTGCTGGCCCGTGCCGAGTCCCTGCGGGCCACCGCGCGCCGGGTCCGCGACGGCGAGACCGGTCTGCTGCGCGCCGCCCTGTCCCCCGACATCTCCGGAGAGACCGTCGCCGCGCTGCTGGCGGACTTCCGGCGCCGCCACGCGGGACTGGAGCTGGAACTGCACGAGCTGTCCACCGCCCAGCAGCTCGCCGGGTTCGCCGCGCACGAGCTGGACGTCGGCCTGATCCACCACCCCTGCGACGTCGCCGGCCTGGAGCTGGGTCCGGTGCTCCGTCGCGACCTCGGCGTCCTGCTGCCGCGCGGCGCCCCCCAGGCGGACCGGGCGGAGGTGCCTCTCGCCGCCCTCACCGGCTACGACCTGGTCCTCTTCCCGCGCGCCGACGCCCCCGCGGTCTACGACGACCTGCTCACCGCGTGCGCCCGGGGCGGCTGGACGCCCGGTGCCGTACGGCACGGCCAGGGCGCCAGCTTCGTACGCGGCCTGGTGCTGTCGTCCGGGGCCGTCGCCCTGTGTCCGCGCGACACCCGGCTGGTGACACCCGGCGACCAGGACCTGGTCTGGCGCCCGCTGGCCGGGGCCGCGCCCGCCTGGCGGCACTCCGTGGCCTGGCCGAAGGGGCGCGGCGACGCCGCCGTCGTCGCCTTCACGGACGCGGCCACCCACGCCCTGCGCACCACGGCCGACGCCCACTCGGAGGCCCCCGCCCGGCCCCTGCACCTTCGCCCGGCATCGGAGTACTGGCTATGACCGACACCGCCACCGCGGCCCGGCTGGGCGCTGCCTTCGCCGAGGCCGGGGTCACCGGGTGGCTGCACGCCGTGGACGTGGACTCCGGTGCGCAGGTGGAGGCCGGTGCGGACCAGGCGGTGTGCACGGCGAGCGTCCACAAGGTGTGCGTGCTGGTGACGCTGCACGAGCAGGCGGCGGCCGGGGTGCTCGACCTCACCGAGCAGGTCGAGTGCCCGGCCGACGGGCGCACCCCGGGGCCCACCGGCCTGTCGGCGATGCTGGACCCGGTCCGGCTGTCGCTGCGCGACGCGGCGTTCTGGATGATGTCCGTCAGCGACAACACCGCCGCCGACCTGCTGCTGCACCGGGTCGGCCTGGACGCCGTCAACCGGACCACCGAGCGGCTCGGTCTGACCAGGACGCGGGCCGTGTACGGCTTCGGCGAGATCCTGGGCACCATGCGCGAGGACGCCGGGCCCGCCGGCGCCCAGGCCCTGACCGACCCGCGCGTCATCACCCGGCTCCGCGCCCTGGACCCCGCCCGCACCAACCGCAGCACCCCCCGGGACATGACCCGGCTGCTCACCGCGGTCTGGCGGGACGAGGCCTGCCCGCCCGAGTACGGCGCCGCGATGCGCAGGATCATGGGCCTCCAGGTCTGGCCGCACCGCCTGGCCTCGGGCTTCCCCTTCGACGACGTCCACGTGGCCGGCAAGACCGGCAGCCTGCCGACCCTGCGCAACGAGGTCGGCGTCGTCGAGTACCCCGACGGGGGCCGCTACGCCGTCGCGGTCTTCACCCGCACCGCCCACACCGCCGCCACACTCCCGGCCGCGGACGCGGTCATCGGCACGGCGGCCCGGATCGCGGTGGACGCGCTGCGGGCGCCGTGAACCGCTGACCCGGGAAGGCAAAAGAGGCTTATCGGGCGCTTTATCCCATTCGGGGGTACATAATCGGAACATGAGTACGGCAACGTATGAACTGCTGGCCGCGTCCGACGGCGTCAACGTGACAGTGGCCTTCATCCTCGGGCTGGTGGTCGCCGGCGCGCTCATCGGCGCCGTACGGATCGGCATGCGGGTCATGGACCGGGAGTCCGACCGCCCGCGCGCCGAGGATCAGCCCCACCTCCCGGCGACCGGCGCCGTCCACGAGGAGCGGGAGATGCGGGAGCCCGACGAGATCCCGCTGAACCAGGACGGCAGCCCACGGCTCATGCCCTACGAGCTGCACCACTCGGGCAGCCGCCGGGGCGAGGACCAGCGACGGAAGCGCTGGCTGCCCGGTTCCAGCGGAGCGTTCGGCAGCGGCGGCTCCGGGCACCACTGAGCGGTCCGGTGGCGGGCGGAGGACCGGGCGGATACGGCGGAGCGGCCCCGGCCCGCGGGGACGCGCTCGGCCCCCTCGCCCTGATCGACTACCCGGACGGGCGCCCCCCCGCCGCCGGGAGCAGGGGAATGGGGGCCACCGGGGGAACGGGGGGGGTTAGGCTTGCCGGGGGGG
>NZ_QHJH01000338.1 GCF_003947455.1 Streptomyces sp. WAC 04229
GGTCTGGGAGTTGTTTATAAGACCCGGCCCGGTCCCCGCCCCGCCCCCGTCTTCCGGAGCGTTCGCGGGTGGTGCGGGCGCGGCGTGGTCCCCCTTCCCGGTTCCGGCCCCCCCCCCCCCCGGGGGCGCCGCGGACCACCCGCAGAACCCGCCGCGCCCTGCCACACCGCCCCGCCCGGCCCAGGCGCCGCACGACACCGACGCGGTGGGAGCCGGACGGCGTTCGTCGAGCACGCCGGACCCCGTACCCGGGCAGCGCACGCACGCCCCGTCCCGGGACACCGGCTCCGGAGCCGTGCTCCCGGGGAGCGGCGAGACCCCGGGCCGAGAGCCCTCGCCGGCCCCGGAGGAGCCGTCGAAGACCCGGCCCCCGTACCCGCGCCTCCGCCTCGACGACCGCTCACGCGGCGGACAGGGCCGGGACGTACCCCCGCCGCGTGCTTCGGCCCGGTTCCCGGATGCTCCGCCGTCTGTCGGGCGTGAGGCCGAGCCGCGTGCTTCGGCCCGGTTCCCGGATGCTCCGCCGTCTGTCGGGCGTGAGGCCGAGCCGCGTGCTTCGGCCCGGTTCCCGGATGCTCCGCCGACCGTCGGGCGCGACGCCGCACCACACGCTTCCGCCCGCTTTCCCGATGCCCCGCCCACCGTCGGCGGCGATGCCCCGGCTCCCGGCGTCACGCGCCCGGAGGCGCCCGGCACGCGCTCAGCGACGCCCATCGCGCGCCCGGACGTGCCCGCCGCACGCCCCCCGGGTACCGGGCCGGGCTCGCGCCCGCGAGACGTTCCCGCGCCCCAGGACCCGCCTCGCGGTCCGGTGGGGCCCACGGCGCACGGCCCCGGTGTGGGTGAAGCCCTTCGGGGAACCGGCGCGTCCCGGTCGTCGGCCCAGCGGACCGGCGTCCCCGAGGAGACCCCCTCCGAGACGACCCGGCGGTTGCGGCCCGTGCCCGCCGAGCCGGTGGCGGACCGCGACTCCGGTCCCGACCCCGCGTTCTCCTGGAGCGCCCCGGTGGTGCCCGGCGACCGGCGGCCCCGGGTGTCGTTCGGGCGGCCCGAGGGGTACGACGGGCTCGCCCGGCCCCGCCCGCTCGGCGGCCGGCTGCGGCCGCAGGCCCTCGCCGCCGCCGTCTGCCTCGTGCTCGGCGTGGGGCTCCTCACCGGAGCGGTCACCGGAAGCTGGCTCGCCGACAACTCCGGGGACGGCGGCGCGCGCAGCGCGTTCACCGAGGCCGGGGACCTGTGGCACAACGTCCCGGTCGACCAGCTGTTCCCGCCCACCGTGCGGGGCCAGGGCGCCGGTCCCGGCGGCGCCGACCGCACCTGGACGCGGGTCGCGGTCGCCCCGGACGGCGACTGCGCCGCCGCCTTCGACCGGCTGCTCGCCAAGGTGCTGGACCCGGTCGGCTGCCGGCGCCTGCTGCGCGCCACGTACACCGACGCCACCCGGAGCCACGTCACCACCGTCGGCATGCTGTTCACCAAGGCCGACGCCGCCGCCATGACCTCGCTGGCGAAACGCTTCGAGAAGGAGGGCCTGGGCAGCCGCGACGACCTGATGCCGCTGCCCTACGCCGCGAAGGACACCGTGGCCGCCGGGTTCGGCGCCCCGCAGCGGGCCGCCTGGACCGTCTCGGTCCTCACCGATGCCCCGGTCGTCGTCTACGCCGTCTCCGGCTGGGCCGACGCCCGCACCGTCGACGACCCCCAGCCCGCCGAGGAGGCCATCGAGTCCGGCGCCACGTCCGCCCCCGCCCAGGCCGGCCTCGGCCACGAGGCGAAGGGCCTCGCCGACCGCGTCGAACGCGCCCTGCGCAAGAACGTGGGCCAGGCCACGGAGCACCCGTCGTGAACGCATCCCAGGTGAACACCCGCCGCCATCGCCGGGCAGGCACCGCCCTGAGCCTCCTGCTGGCGGGCGCCCTCGTGCTCGTCCCCGCCCCCGCCGCACACGCCGACGGCATCCGCGCCCAGCAGTGGGCCCTGGACGCCATGCACACCCAGGACGCCTGGCGCACCACCAAGGGCGCGGGCGTCACCGTCGCCGTCCTGGACACGGGCGTGGAGGCCGACCACCCCGACCTGGCCGGCAACGTCGTCACCGGCAAGGACCTGGTCGGCTTCGGCGCGAGCGAGGGTGACCGCGCCTGGGCCCGGCACGGCACCGCCATGGCCGGGATCATCGCCGGGCACGGCCACGGCGCCGGCAACGCCGACGGCGTCATGGGCATCGCCCCGGAGGCCAGGATCATGCCCCTGCGCGTGATCCTGGAGGACGGCGACCCCTCCCGCGCCAAGGCCCGCAAGACCCGCGGCAACGCCCTCGCCGAGGGCATCCGCTGGGCCGCCGACAACGGCGCCGACATCATCAACCTCTCCCTCGGTGACGACTCCGCCTCCGCGCACCCCGAACCCGCCGAGGACGAGGCCATCCAGTACGCCCTGAAGAAGGGCGTGATCGTCGTCGCCTCGGCCGGCAACGGCGGCGAGAAGGGCGACCACGTCTCCTACCCGGCCGCCTATCCGGGCGTCATCGCCGCCACCGCCGTCGACCGCTACGGCACCCGCGCCTCCTTCTCCACCCGCCGCTGGTACGCCACGGTCAGCGCGCCCGGTGTCGACGTGATCATCGCCGACCCCGACCACCGGTACTACGAGGGGTGGGGCACCAGCGCCGCCTCGGCCTTCGTCTCCGGCGCCGCCGCCCTGGTGAAGGCGGCCCATCCGGACCTCGGCCCGGCCCAGGTCAAGGCCCTGCTGGAGGACACCGCCCGCAACGCCCCCGCCGAGGGCCGCGACGACTCCCGCGGCTTCGGCTTCGTCGACCCCGCCGCCGCGATCGAGGCGGCCGGGCGGCTGAAGCCGGAGGGCCTGAACTCGGCGGCCTACGGCGACGAGTACTTCGGCTCCGGCCCCGACACCGCCGACTCCGGCGACTCCACCTCCGCCTGGGCGGCCCCGCTGGCCGGCGGCGCGGGCGGCGTCCTCGTCGTCGCCGCCGTGGTCCTGTGGCGCGGCCGCCGCGAACGCTACGACGACTTCTGATCCCGCTCCGCCCGGCCACTCCCGGCGCTCTCCCCGGCGAGGACGGACACCACCGCCCGGGCCGCCGCCTCGACCAGCGCGATCCCCTCCGCCAGGGTCGCGCTGCCCCGCGACACCACCGCGACCAGCCGGTCGTGACCGCCCGAGGTGACCCGCCCGACGCTGTTGACCACCCACAACCCGGTGGTGCTCCGCCGCAGCCAGCCGTTCTTCAGCGCCCACGCGGAACCGTCGGCCGCCGCCGACACCCCCCACCGCTGACCGTCCGCGATCCGCCCCATCAACCCGGTCACATACGCCCGTGCGTCCGCGCTCAGCTCGGAACCGTCCGCGACGAACAACTGCCGCAGCAGCGCCACCTGGTCAACGGCCGTCGTCCGTGTCAGCCCCCACAGCGTCCCCTCGCCGCCCGCGGTCCCCGTCAGCCCGAACCGCTCGTTCGCCGCGTCCAGCCCCCGCGCCCCGCCGATCGCCCGCCACAGCGCCGACGCCGAGTCGTTGTCACTCCGCTCGACCATCGCGGCGGCATGCGCCCGCTCCGCGACGGTCAGCACCCGACCCGCGTCCCGCGCCCGCAGCAGCAGCGCCGCCAGAATGCCGACCTTGACGATGCTCGCCGTCTCGAAGGCTCCCG
>NZ_QHJH01000033.1 GCF_003947455.1 Streptomyces sp. WAC 04229
GACCAGGGGGGCGAGGCGGGGGTCGGCGCCGAGGCGCTCGTCCACGGCGTACGGGTCGGCGTCCAGGTCGAAGAGCCGCCGCAGGCGCTGCACGGAGGTGGTCAGGTCGCGCAGGTCGGTGAGGTGGAGGCGGGCGTCGAGCCAGCCGCCGCCGTTGCCCTGGACGCGC
The DNA here is from genome assembly GCF_003947455.1 of Streptomyces sp. WAC 04229. GTDB lineage: Bacteria > Actinomycetota > Actinomycetes > Streptomycetales > Streptomycetaceae > Streptomyces. Next base: position 170 of record NZ_QHJH01000033.1, read on the forward strand.
GTGCGCTCCTCGACGGCGACGATGCCGGTGCCGTACGGCAGCCGCAGGGTGCGCCGGTAGCGGCGCCGGCCGGGCGGGCCGCTCACCTCCTCCACGCCGGCGACGGCCTCCCGCTGGAGCAGGTCGAAGACGGGGCCGGCCTGGTAGGGGCCGCGGTGGGCGAGGCGCAGCGGGACTCCGGCGGACGGGGTAGCGGTGCGGGAGGCGGCCCGGTCGGCCGCCGGGGCGGCGGCGCGGACGTCGCTCGGGGTGGCCGCGTACACGGCCCGGATGGTGTCGTTGAACTGCCGCACGCTGGCGAACCCGGAGGCGAAGGCGATCTCGGTGACCGGCAGCCCGGTGGTCTGCAGCAGGACGCGCGCGGTGTGCGCCCGCTGGGCCCGGGCTAGGGCGACGGGCCCGGCGCCCAGCTCGGCGGTGAGCTGCCGCTGCACCTGGCGGGCGCTGTAGCCGAGGCGGACGGCGAGTCCGGCGACGCCCTCGCGGTCGACGACGCCGTCCCCGATCAGCCGCATGGCCCGGCCGACGACGTCGGCGCGGACGTTCCAGTCCGCCGAGCCCGGCACGGCGTCGGGGCGGCACCGCCGGCAGGCCCGGAACCCCGAGCCCTGCGCGGCGGCCGCCGTCGCGAAGAACCGCACGTTGCGCCGCTTCGGCGTGACCGCCGGGCAGCTGGGCCGGCAGTAGATGCCGGTCGTGCGCACGGCGAAGAAGAACGCGCCGTCGAACCGGGCGTCCCGGCTGCGTACGGCCTCGTACCTGCTGTCCTCGTGCGCTGTGCGCTGTGCTGTCTCGGTCACGCTGTCCAGTCTCCGCCAGTCCGGCGGACCGGGCTGGCGGAAATCGGACATGACGTCGGGCACGGCGTGCGAGCGTGGCCGGAGCGGGTGGCTACCGGGGGCCGCCGCCCCGCTTGGCCTCCATCGCCGCCCGGCCCATGGCGCCCCGGCGCTTCCACTCCTTGCGCATCTCCGCCCGCACCCGGGCGTCGGTCTTGGCGATGATGCGCTGGTTCTCCCGCATCAGCTTGCGGTAGCTCTCCAGCCGCCGTTCGGGCAGCTCGCCGGAGTCGAGGGCGCCGAGGACGGCGCAGCCCGGCTCGCGCTCGTGAGCGCAGTCGTGGAACCGGCAGTCCCGGGCCAGCTCCTCGATCTCGGCGAACACCTGCCCGACGCCGCTGCTCGCGTCCCACAGGCCGACGCCGCGCAGCCCCGGGGTGTCGATCAGCACCCCGCCGCCGGGCAGGGCGAGCAGGTTGCGGGTGGTCGTGGTGTGCCGTCCCTTGCCGTCGACGTCCCGGATCCGCTGGACGTCCATGACGTCCTCGCCGAGCAGGGCGTTGGCGAGCGTGGACTTGCCGGCGCCGGACTGTCCGAGCAGCACCGCCGTGCCGCCGACGACGACGGCGCCCAGCACGTCGAGCCCCTCGCCCTGCTCGGCGCTGACGGTGAGCACCGGCACGCCGGGCGCGCTGGTCTCCACGTCCTGGACGAGATGCGCCAGGGTCACCGGGTCGGGCACGAGGTCGGCCTTGGTGAGAACGACCACGGGCTGCGCCCCGGACTCCCAGGCGAGCGCGAGGAACCGCTCGATCCGGGCGAGGTCCAGCTCGGCCGCGAGCGACACGGCGACGATCGCGTGATCGACGTTGGCGGCGAGGATCTGCCCCTCGGACCGCTTGGAGGAGGTGGAGCGCACGAAGGCGGTACGACGCGGCAGACACGTGCGTACGTAGCGCGGGTTGCCGTCCGGTTCGAGGGCGACCCAGTCGCCGGTGCAGACGACCCGCAGGGGGTCGTGCGGGGTGACGAACGCGGTGTCGGCCCGCACGGTGCCGTCGGCGGTGACGACGTCGCACTGGCCCCGGTCGACCCGTACGACGCGGCCCGGCAGGAGCCCTTCGGCGGCGTACGGGGAGAAGGTGTCGGCCCAGTCCTCGTCCCAGCCGTAGGGGGTCAGGGCGGAGGAGGGGGAGGTGGACGGGGTGGAAGCGTGGGAAGACAAGGGGTGACCCTTCACAGGGGTGGCCCCGGCACCGCGCACACACGGACGCGGGAAAGGAGTGAGTCAGCCGGCGGCCACGGAGGTGGACTGGATGAACTTCCGGATGCGGGCAACGCCCATCGCGGCGACAGCCATCGGTCAACACCTCCACTTCACGTGAAACGAGCACCGTCGGCGGAGTGACCGCCGAGCCGCGCACAACCTTAGCCACGCCCGTGGGGACGCACCAGCCAATTACTGGCAAGACCCCTAGGCCTGGCGGGTCCACACGGCCCGCGGACGGCACGCGGAGCAGACCCCGCACGCCTCCGGCCCCCTGAGGCGCGCTGCCCGGACGGACATCGGCGCGGCGGCGGCCGCCTATGGTCCTGCGGTGGCCGGAGCGGCCTCGTGGCCGGCGGTGTCGCGCACCCCGAGGCGGAGGTGCTCGACGTGGTAGAGGGCTTGGTCGAGCAGCTCGGCGACGTGGTTGTCGTAGAGGGAGTAGACGATGCTGCGGCCCTGGCGCTCGCCCGTCACCAGGCCGAGGTTGCGCAGCAGGCGGAGTTGGTGGGAGCAGGCCGAGTTCTCCATGCCGACGGCCTCGGCGAGGTCGCCGACCGAGCAGGGCCCCTCCTGGAGGCGGGCGAGGATGTAGAGCCGGGAGGGTGTGGCCAGGGCCTGGAGGGTGGCGGCGACATCGGCGGTGCCGACGGTGTCGAGGCGCTCGCGGGTGCTGGCGCTGCTGGTGGCGGTGTCGCGTCCGTGACCCATGGACCTCATCATACCGTCGACTATTGAAGACCTGTTCACATGTTCCTGTACGGTGGGATCGTCGTGCCGGTCCCGCCCGTGAAGGGTTGCTTCGTCATGTCTTCTGTCCTGGACCAGCGGTCCGCGCCGCCCGCAGGCGCCGCTCGCCAGGCCCCACCGCGCCGCCGTACCCGCCTCCTCGCACTGCCGGAGGCACGCTGGGCGCTCGCAGCGCTGGTGCTCTTCCTCCTCGCCCTGCCCCTCTACCTGCTGGACGGCCCCGCCTGGCTGTGGGGCACCCTGTTCGCCGCGACCTACGTCTCCGGCGGCTGGGAGCCGGGGTGGGAGGGCCTGAAGGCGCTGAAGGACAAGACGCTGGACGTGGATCTGCTGATGGTCGTCGCCGCTCTGGGGGCAGCCGCGATCGGACAGGTCCTCGACGGCGCGTTGCTGATCGTCATCTTCGCCACCTCCGGCGCTCTGGAGGCCGTCGCCACCGCGCGGACCGCCGACTCCGTGCGCGGCCTCCTCGACCTCGCCCCCACCACCGCGACCCGGCTCCTGCCGGACGGCACCGAGGAGACGGTCGAGACCGCGCACCTGGCGGTGGGGGACACGCTCCTGGTCCGGCCCGGCGAGCGGATCGGCGCGGACGGGCAGGTCCTCGACGGGGCCGGCGACGTCGACCAAGCCACCATCACCGGCGAGCCGCTGCCCGTGGCCAAGCAGTCCGGCGACGAGGTCTTCGCCGGCACCGTCAACGGCACCGGCTCCCTGCGCGTGCGGGTCGAGCGCGACCCGTCGGACTCGGTGATCGCCCGGATCGTGCGGATGGTCGAGGAAGCCTCCGAGACCAAGGCCCCCACCCAGCTCTTCATCGAGAAGATCGAGCAGCGCTACTCGATCGGCATGGTGATCGCGACCCTCGCCGTCTTCGGCGTCCCGCTCGCCCTGGGCGACACCGTCTCCGCGGCGCTGCTGCGGGCGATGACGTTCATGATCGTGGCCTCGCCGTGCGCGGTCGTCCTGTCCACGATGCCGCCGCTGCTGTCCGCCATCGCCAACGCCGGACGGCGCGGCGTGCTCGCCAAGTCCGCCGTCGTCATGGAACGCCTCGGCCGGATCGACACCGTGGCCCTGGACAAGACCGGCACCCTCACCGAGGGCACTCCTCGCGTCACCGACCTGCGCCCTCTGCCCGGCAGCGGCCTCGACGAGGAGGCACTGCTGGCGCTGACCGCGTCCGCCGAGCATCCCAGCGAGCACCCGCTCGCCCGCGCCGTCGTCGCCGCCGCCCGCGAGCGCGCCCTGCCCCTGGGCAGCGCCGAGAACTTCGCCTCCGCGCCCGGCCGGGGCGTGACCGCTGCGGTCGGCGGCCACACCGTCGCGGTCGGAACCCCCGCCCACCTCCTGGACACGGCCACCGGCGACCGGCCGGTGCGAGCGGTGGTCGCCGAGTTGGAGGAAACCGGACGGACCGCCGTCGTCGTCCTGCGCGACCGGGAGCCGGTGGGCGTGCTGGGCATCGCGGACCGGCTCCGCCCTGACGCGGCGGCCACCGTCGCCGCTCTCACCCGGCTGACCGGTCGCACTCCGATCCTGCTGACCGGTGACAACGAGCGCGCCGCCCGGCACCTGGCCGCCGAGGTCGGCATCACCGACGTCCGCGCCGGACTCCTGCCGCAGGACAAGGTGGCAGCCGTCAGGGAGTGGGAAGCCCAGGGGCGCCGGGTGCTGGTCGTCGGCGACGGCGTCAACGACGCCCCCGCCCTGGCCGCCGCGCACTCGGGCATCGCGATGGGCAGGGCGGGCTCCGATCTCGCCCTGGAAACCGCCGACGCCGTCGTCGTCCGCGACGAACTCGCCACCATCCCCTCCATCGTCCAGCTCTCCCGCACCGCACGACGCCTCGTCATCCAGAACCTGGCCGTCGCCGGGACGTTCATCACGGTGCTGGTCGCCTGGGACCTCATGGGCACCCTGCCCCTGCCACTCGGTGTCGCCGGCCACGAGGGATCCACCGTCGTCGTCGGCCTCAACGGCCTGCGCCTGCTGCGCGAGACTGCTTGGCCCCGCCTCACCAAGGAGACCGCGTGAGCAAGCGCACCCGCCGATCCGCACCCGCCACCGGGGCCGCGCGGCCGACCGTGACCGTCTGCCGAGGATGCTGCTGCGGCACCCCCAAGGTCCCCGGCATCAACCACACCGCCCAACTCCGCGACCTGCGCCGTGCCCTCGACGGCAGCGCGACCGTACGGGCCACCGACTGCCTCGACGCCTGCGAACACGCCAACGTCATGGTCGTTCAGCCCTCTGCCGAAGGCCGCCGCAACGGCGGCCGGCCCGTCTGGCTCGGCCTCGTCAACGACCCCGACGCCACCACGGACATCACCGCCTGGATCAAGGACGGCGGCCCCGGCCTCACCGAGCCGCCCGACATCCTCGACCTCTACACCTTCCGTCCCTCCCGCCGCGTCCGAGCCGAACTCCACGACGAGTAACGCTCACAGCGCCGATGTCGCGGCGCCGCCGCGGCCTGCCTCCTGTGACACCCCGGGGCAGGGGCGCTCGAGCGGGACGGAGCGCTGGGGCGGGCCCTCGGGGCACCGCCTCATGATGCGGGTGCCTTGCCGCGGTCGGGGCGTGGGACCCGGCGTGGGTCGATGAGCGTGATGGTGGTGAGCACGGCGAGGACCGCGAGGGCCGCGGACGCGCCCAGTACGGCTCGGGCACCGTCGGTGACGGCCTGGTCGCCGTGGCCGCCGTTGAGAGTGAAGAGCGAGCCGAGCGCCGCGGTGCCGACGCCGGCGCCGAGAGAAGCGAGGGTGGAGACGGTCCCGGCCACCATGCCGGCTCGTTCGGGGGCCGTGACCCGCACGGCGACCGCCATCACGGGCGCGCCGGCGATTCCGCCGCCGGCTCCCCAGGCGAGCAGCGGCAAGAGCAGGATCCACCACGGTGTCTCCGGTGTGATCAGCAGCGCCAGTGCGGCGAGGCCGACGCCACTCCACCGGCCTCGGTACACCCCAACCGCCTGCTCAACCTGGACCGTTTCCGCCGTCACGACCCAGATCCGCAGCGAACTCGGGCGGGGGGGGACATCCGTGCGCGTGCGTCCTGTGTGCCGCCGACGGGTTCGAAGTCACCTGACGCCGAACTGCGGCTTCCCGGCGGGCTGATCGCCCCCCCACCCACACCCGCTCGGCCCGAGACGGTCCGGGTCAGCTGCCGGGAGCACCGTCGAACAGCTCCTGTTCCCGCACGAGCGGGTCAGATGTCGCGTCGTTTCAGGGGCTTGGTCGCCGGGCCCTCGATCACCTTGCCGTCCGTGTCGAAGCGGGAACCGTGGCAGGGGCACTCCCAGGCGCGTTCGGCCGCGTTGAAGGCCACCAGACAGCCGAGGTGCGTGCAGCGTGCCGAAAGGGCGTGCAGCGCGCCCGCCTCGTCCCGGTAGACCGCCAGCCGGTCGCCGCCCGCCCTGACCACCGCGCCCTCGCCCGGCGGCAGCGCGTCCACCGGCGGTACGGGCCGCAGCCGGTCGCCGACGAAGTGACCGGCCACCTCGGCCTGCGCCCTGAGCAGCGCAGGCGCCTCGCGCACCGCCGTACGCAGCCGCCGCGGGTCGTACAGTCCCGCCCACGCGCACTCCTCGCCGGTGATCAACGCGGTGAGCAGCCGGCCCGCCATCATGCCGCCGCTCAGCCCCCAACCGCCGAAGCCGGTGGCGACGTACGTGTGCCGTGCCCCCGGGTGCAGCGGACCCACCATCGGCACGGTGTCGGAGGGGTCGATGTCCTGGGTGGCCCAGGCGTGGGTGAGGTCGACGCCGGGGAAGTGCTCGCCCGCCCACGCGGACAGGCGCGCGAAGCGCTCCCGGGTGTCGCCCGTGCCGGGCGTGAAGTGCTCGCCGGTCACGACGAGCAGCCTGCGTCCCTCTTCGTCCAGCGGCGCCGTGCGGACCGAGCGGGTGTTGTCCTCCGGCGTGATGAACATGCCGTCGACGTCGCGGTCCGCCTCGACGCTCCCGGCGACGACCAGCTCGCGGCGCGGGGAGAGGCGGGCGAAGAGCAGCGCCCGGTCGAAGACCGGGTAGTGCGTGGCGACCACGACGTCCCGGGCGGTGACGGTGAACCCGGTGCCGGTCGACACGCGGCACGGCGTGCCCTCGTCCAGACCTTGGACGGGGGTGTCCTCGAAGATCACGCCGCCGTGCGCCTCCAGATCCTCGGCGAGGGCCAGCAGGTACTTGCGGGGATGGAACTGGGCCTGCCCGGTCACCCGGACCGCGCCCGCGACCGGGAACGGCAGCCCCGTCTCCGTCACGAAGGACGCGGGCAGCCCCGCCTCCCGCGCCGCGTCCGCCTCGGCCCGCAGCTCGTCCACCCGGCCCGGGTCACGGACGTAGGTGTACGCGTCCCGGGTCTCCCAGTCGCAGTCGATGCCCAGGTCCGCCACGATGCCGGCGGCCCGGTCGACGGCCTCGGACTGCGAGCGGGCGTACAGGCGGGCGCCCTCCGGGCCGCGGGTACGGCGCAGCCGGTCGTAGATCAGCGTGTGCAGGGCGGTCAGCTTCGCGCTGGTGTGCCCGGTGACGCCGGCGGCGACCCGCCCGGCCTCCAGCACCGCGACCCGGCGCCCGGCCCGCCCCAGCTCCCAGGCCGCGCTGAGCCCGGCGACCCCGGCGCCGATCACGACGACATCGACTTCCAGGTCCTGCGCGAGGGCGGGGCGCGGCACACCACCCGGCGCCGTCTGAAGCCAGTACGAGGCGTTGACCTGCACATTCTCCGTCATGCGGGCCGAGTACCCCGATGCCGCGGCTCCACTGCCGCGCCGGGTCACGACGCGCCGGCCACCGTCGTTCGCCCGGGCGGGACCGGGCGGCGCGGGCCCGCTAGAAGGTGTAGCGGGTGTGGCTGAACACCTGGCCGTCGTGCCCGAAGCCGTAGGCCGTGCCGGGTGCCACCGCGAACAGCAGGTCCTTGCCCTCGCGGATGCTGTCGCCGAAGCCGTGGAACACCCCCTGGGGCGAGGTGATGTGGTCCCCGTACTGTGCCTCGAACGCGGCCAGGACCTCGTCCTGCCGCGCCGGATCCGTCACCCGCTCCGCCGTGCCCTCGATCACGATGTCGAGACCTTCGGAGAGTGAGTTGCGCCCCGTGGTCAGTGCGCAGTGGGGATCGGCGGCCAGGTTCTTCGCCTTCTGCTCCCCCGACCCGGTGCTGAAGTGCAGTGCCCCGTCGTGCCAGGCGGCGATCAGCGGCGTGACGTGCAGGCGGCCGTCCGGCCGGATCGTGGTGATCCAGAAGACCTCGGCGGCCCGCAGCCGGCGCTGGGCCTCGGCCCAGTCCGTGGCGGTGACGTTCTCCGCGCCCGGGCGCGGATTGAGGGCGGAGCTGTAGCGGGCGTCGAGTTCGGTCCTGGGCTGCTTCGGCGTCATGCGGAACCCCTTCCCTTCATGTCACCAGGGCTACGCAGCCCGTGATGAAGGAACGCTCGTCCGCCGCAGGCCACAGCATGCCGTCGCCGCCCCCGCTTGGGGCACGCCCGTCCGGCTCGCTCAGGTCTGCTCCTCGATGCCGATGGCCGTGCGCAGAGAGCGCTGGGCCGGGCCGGGTTCGCCCTGCTGGGACTCCAGCAGGGCGGCGGCGATGGCGTCGAGCTTGCGCTGCACGGCGTGCTCGGCCCTGCGTTCACTGTTCTTCAGCAGCGCCAGCAGGAGAAGGGTGACCGCGGTCATGGACTCGCCGGCGAGCAGCATCCAGGTGAGCGGCGCCTTGGCTATGTGCACGCCTATGACGATGCCGACCAGGAGCAGGCAGACCCCGAAGAACGCCGGGCTGCTGGTGAAGTTGGACGCCCGCTCGGCGAACCGCTCGAAGGGGCCGCGCCTGCTGCCGCCGCGTTCGGCCGGGTGCTCCAGGGCCATGTGCCGCCTCCTTGAGTGCCGTCGGGTGCCGGTGCGGTCCTCGTACCCGGTCAGGGCGTCGGCAAATGTGCCGCGACGCTCGCGGGGGGCGGTCTCAGTCGGTGATCGAGGCCCGGAAGCGGTACCGGTCGCCGCGGTAGATGGCGACCGTCAGTTCCAGCGGGCGGGCGTCCTGGTTGTACGCCAGCTGGGTGGCGACCAGTACCGGTGTGACGTCCGTGATCTCCAGCAGCTCCCGTTCCTCCGGGGTGGGCTGGCGGGCCTCGACCGAGTAGTCGGCGACCCGGGGGAACTGCCCCGGGGTGGCCGTGCGCAGGGTGGCGTAGAGCGAGGCCGTGCCGAAGTCGGTGTCGGCGAGGCGCGGGCAGAGCGCGAGGGGCAGCCTGTTGTGCTCGACGACCACCACCAGGTCGTCGAGGTAGCGCAGCCGCCGCATCTCGAACAGGGGCGCGCCCGGGGCGATGCGCAGTTCCTCGGCCTCCTGGACCCTCGCCGGGCGCACCGCGGAGGCCAGCACCCGGGTGCGGGCGGCGAGGCCGTGGCGCAGCGCGTGGTCGGCGAAGCCCTGCACGGAGCGGCCGCCGGGCGGGGCGGCGGGAGTGTCCCCGGCCTCCGCCGCCCCTCCTCCGGCACTCACCCCCGCCCCCGTACCGGTGGCGGTGCCGGTGCTCGTGAGGAACCAGCCCCGGGCCGGGGACGACTCGATGACGCCCCGGGTGGCGAGGTCCGCGAGCGCCGAGCGCATGGTGACGCGCGAGACGGCGTACCGCTCGGCCAGCACGCGTTCCGAGGGGAGCCGGTCGCCGGCCCGGGCGCCCCCGGCGGTGATGTCGTCCATCAGGCGCGCGGCGACCTGCGCGTACAGCGGCAGCGCGTCGGCGTCGAGAAGGCCGCGCGGGAGCGGCCGCGCGCTATTGCTCACTTCACACCTCGACGGGCGCGTCCTCCGGCAGGCTGTCCATGAAGGAGCTGACGGAGAAGACCGCGTTGCCGGCGCCGGGCGGGCCGTAGCCGGGGGGCGAGGAGAGACCGAACTCCTCCATCGTCTGCCGGTAGGCCTGGAGCAGCCGGATGTGGTACTCCAGCGGGGCGCCGTCGGGATTGGTCTTGCCCAGCGGGGTGGTGGGCTCGGGGCACCAGGTGGTGAAGCGGGGCGTGATGCCCTGCGACATGAAGAAGCGCAGGCCCTCGGTGGTGGAGGCGATGGCCTCGTCGACCGTCTTGAAGCCGAAGGGCTCGGCCATCTCCACGCCCGCGACGAAGTTCGGGATGACGTTGCGCGCGCCGAAGACGTCGGCGGAGTCGAGGATGCGCCTGTGCCACTCGTCGCGGCCGACGTAGCGCTCCTTGCCCGGGCAGTACATCTTGAACAGGTACTCGTCCCATACCTCGTAGTTGGGGTGGTAGATCTGGACGCCGTAGTCCTTGAAGCGCTGGACGTCGTCCTTGGGCAGCGCCTGGGCGACGACCTTGCCGATCCAGCGGCCGGGGAAGTGCTCCTCGATGGCCTTGGCGTAGCGCCCGTAGAAGTCCGCCTCGTCCAGGCCCTGGACCTTCGACGTGATCGCGCCGCCGGTGAGCGTGTAGGCCGTGGAGGTCTTGGCCGTGTCGTACGTGTTGATGATGTCGAGCGCTTCGAGGACCTCGTCGACGTCCTTCACGCCCGTGTAGGGGCGGCCCGCCGCCTTGTGCTGGCGCCAGTTGTGATTGATGTCGCAGTACTGGCACTCCTCCTTGGCGCCGAAGTACTGGCAGACCCGGAACGCGGTCAGGTAGATCAGGTAGCCCCACTGGATGGTCGGGGCCACCTCCATGACCGACTTCCCGTTGGCGAGTTTGTGGCGGTAGTACTCCGGCATCGGCGGCACGCCGACGTCCGAGATGCGCTTGCCGTCGAGGTAGAGGCCGAGCTGGCCGTGCTCGTCGGAAGCGACCCGGTAGGGCGAGGACGGGTTCACGCGCACCGAGACCACGGTGCGGCGCAGGTCGTAGGGGCCGCCGGTGAGGATGATCTCCTCGGGCGGGCGGCGCAGCGCGGCCTCGCCCAGCTCCGGCAGGGTGCCGTGGTCGAAGGAGAAGATGAAGTACGACTTCGGCTTGACCTCACCCGACTCGTTGTCGCTCAGCGCGGAGGGGTCGAAGGCCACCCCGCCGCGGAGCAGGTCCTCCTTGAAGACGGCTTCCCGCGGTACGTGCGGAAAGCGCTCCATAAGATCCTCGACCAGCGCGGTACGGCTGCCCATCCGTGTCTCCTCCCGGCTCAGGCGTTCGACTTCTCACGGTATGCCCCCGCGCGTGCGGCTTCCCGCCCGGGGCCCCTTCCAGGCGCGCCGGGTAGGTTTCCGCGGTATGAGCGACGTCACGGTGACCAACTGGGCCGGCAACATCACCTACACGGCCAAGGAGCTGCTGCGACCGCGCTCGCCGGCCGCGCTGCGGGCCCTGGTGGCGGACAGCGCGCGGCTGCGGGTGCTGGGCAGCGGGCACTCCTTCAACGAGATCGCCGAGCCGGGCGACGGCGGGGCCCTGCTGTCGCTGGCGGACCTGCCGTCCGAGGTGGACGTCGACACGGCGGCCCGCACGGTGCGGGTGGGCGGGGGCGTCCGGTACGCGGAGCTGGCCCGGCGGGTGCACGCGCGGGGCCTGGCGCTGGCGAACATGGCGTCGCTGCCGCACATCTCGGTGGCCGGTTCGGTGGCGACCGGCACGCACGGCTCCGGGGTGGGCAACGGCTCGCTGGCGTCGGAGGTGCGCGAGGTGGAGCTGATCACGGCGGACGGCTCGACGCTGGTCCTCGCGCGCGGCGACGACCGGTTCGGCGGCGCGGTGACGTCCCTCGGCGCGCTCGGAGTGGTGACCGCCCTCACCCTCGACCTGGAGCCGGCCTACGAGGTCGAGCAGCACGTCTTCACGGAGTTCCCGCTCACGGGTCTGGACACGGCGGCGTTCGAGACGGTGATGGCGTCGGCGTACAGCGTGAGCCTCTTCACCGACTGGCGGGCGCCCGGCTTCCGGCAGGTGTGGCTGAAGCGGCGCACCGACCAGCCGCTGCCGGACTTCCCGTACGCGGCGCCGGCGGTGGACAGGATGCACCCGGTGCCGGGCATGCCCGCGGTGAACTGCACGGAGCAGTTCGGGGTGCCGGGGCCCTGGCACGAGCGGCTGCCGCACTTCCGCGCCGACTTCGTGCCCAGCAGCGGGGCCGAGCTCCAGTCGGAGTACCTGATGCCGCGCGAGCACGCCCTGGACGCCCTGCACGCGATGGACGCGATCCGGGAGGTCCTCGCGCCGGTCCTCCAGACCTGCGAGATACGCACGGTGGCCGCCGACGCGCAGTGGCTGAGCCCGTCCTACGGGCGGGACACCGTGGCGGCGCACTTCACCTGGGTCGAGGACACGGCGGCGGTGCTGCCGGTGGTGCGCGGCCTGGAGCGGGCGCTGGCCCCCTTCGCCGCCCGGCCGCACTGGGGGAAGGTCTTCACGACCCCGGCGGACGAGCTGCGCGCCCTCTACCCGCGACTCGACGACTTCCGGACGCTGGCGGAGACACTGGACCCGGCGGGGAAGTTCGGCAACGCGTTCGTGCGCGGAATCCTGGGCGGAGCCTAGGTCGTGTCGGCCCGCCCCGCGGATCGGTGTGAGCGGGGCGGCCGTCGCGATGAGGACGCAGCCGGCGCCCGCCGCCAGGGCGACCGGCGTGGGCGGTGGGCGCAGCAGGGTTCAGGGCCGCTGGCCTAGCATGAGACCCGAGATCTCCAGGAGTCCCGAGGAGGCCGGAGAGTCAGGAAGGTGGCGCATGCCCCGAGTGGGCCTCACGACGGGCCGGGTGGTCGCGGCCGCCGCCGACCTCGCCGACGCGAGCGGCTTCGAGAGCGTCACCGTCTCCGCCCTCGCCCGGCACTTCGGGGTGAAGGACGCGAGCCTGTACACGCACGTCAGGAACCTCCAGGACCTGCGCGTGCGGGTCGCGTTGCTGGCCGGCGGCGAGCTGATCGACGAGATCGCGGCGGCGGTGGCGGGGCGGGCCGGCAAGGACGCGCTGGCCGCGTTCGCGAACGCCTACCGCGCCTACGCCCTGCGGCACCCCGGCCGTTACGCCGCGACGCAGATCCGCATGGACCAGTCCCTCGTCGCCGACTCCCCCGCCCTGCGCCGCACCGCCGAGATCACCCACGGCATGCTCCGCGCCTACGGCCTCACCGAACCCGACCTGACCGACGCCGTGCGCCTGCTGCGCAGCACCTTCCACGGGTTCTGCGCCCTGGAGGCCACCGGCGGCTTCGGCGCCCCGCGTGCGGTCCAGGCGTCCTGGGACCGGGCGGTGGACGCACTGCACGTAGCGTTGGAGAACTGGCCGCGCGCGGACTAGGTGCATCGATCCGGCCCGCCCGCAGCGCGGGCCCATCGATCTGACCGTTTCCGAGCAGCACAGACACCCCCGGACCACAGCCCGGCGCAGCCACTGCCGGCAACGGCCCACCGCTCCCGCGAGCGGGCGGGTAGCCGATGCGGCTCACTTTGCTCCGCCTGCACACCTCGGCCAGGGCGTCGCGCCGGGCGAAGCTCCTGCGGTAGGCCCGGCGCTGTCGGGCAGCGCCCGCCCGACGCGGTCGATGCCGTGAACGGTGAGCGGGCCCTGCGGTGCGACACGAAGACCTCCGTGCGGTGCGTCGCCGGACATCGGGTCAACGCACCTGGCCGCCGCTCAGCGCGGCCACCTCCTCGTACGCCGGTGACGTGCCCGACGGCGGTCGGCCCGCGGCGATGTCGGTCACCGTCTCCAGGGCGGCACCCAGGGCCCTGCGGTACAGCAGCGAGCCGAGGCTGACGCGGGCCACGCCGAGGTCGGCGAGGTGCGGGAGGGTGGGGCCGGTGGGTGAGTGGAGGACGTTGAGCGGGACGTCGAAGTGCGCGGCGAGGGACGCGATCCGGGCGGGGTCGGTGAGGCCGGGGACGAAGACGCCGTCGGCACCGGCCTCGCGGTAGGCCTCCAGGCGCCGCACGGTCTCCCCGGGGTCGCCGTCACCCGACCAGTACGTGTCCGTACGGGCGTTGACGAACAGGTCCGGGGCCGCCGACCGCACCGCGGCGATCTTCGCGGCGTGCCGGCCGGCGGGGCCCAGCGCGTCCTCCAGGTTGATGCCGACCGCGCCGACCGCCGCCAGTTGCCGCGCGAACTCCCCCACGTCGTCGGGGTCGTCGGCGAAGCCGCTCTCGGCGTCCACGGTCAGCAGGAACGGCCCGGAGCCCAGGGTGAGGGCCAGCCGCAGGGTCTCGTCGCGGGTCGCCGCCGCCCCGTCGGGCAGCCCGCTCGCCGCCGCGACACCGAGGCTGGTGGTGCCCACGGCCCGAAAGCCCCGGGCGGCGAGGGCGTGCGCCGACGCGTGGTCCCAGGCGCACGGCAGCAGCAGGGGCTCGCCCGGCCGGTGCAGGGCGGCGAAGGCGGTCACGACAGGTCACCCACGGCGTCGGCGTAGTACACGGACTCCCCCAGGTGCCCGGCGAGTTCGCGGAAGCTCCAGCCCTCACCGGGCGAGTCGTCGAGCTGGAGCGGGGTGAGCGCGTCCAGGCGGTCGGCCCAGATCCGGGCGAGCCGGGTGAGGCGGCTGCGGGCCTCGTCGAGGTCGTCCGGCGTGAAGGGCGCGCGGTCCGCGTCCGTGGTCGTGGCGGAGGCGTGCCAGTGGTCGGGCTGGGTCGGCCGGCCCGCCAACCGCGCCTCCATCTCGGCGAGATGGTCGACCAGGTGGTCGGCGACCCGCCGGACGGCCTTGTGCGGGGTGTAGACGCGCCCGTCGACGTGGGCGGGTTCTCCGTCCCAGCGGGTCCAGGTGGAGGCCAGGGCGAGGACGTGCTCGACCATGCCGGTGACGGTGTCGGCGGGGGTCGAACGGACGGGGGCGGGGGCCGTGGTTGCGGTGTGCGTGTCGCTCATGTGCCCGACGCTAGGGGCCGGTTGCTTCGGCGGGCGCCGAAGTGTCCGGGGGCGGCGGGCGGGTATCCGGACGGACACGTGACGTCACCCCCCGATCCGGCCGACCGAGAGGTGGACATGAAGAGACGCGAGCGACGCGACGCGGCCCTGGAGCGGGACTGGCGGGACAGACTGTCGGTGATCGGCCTGGCCGCGCTGGCCGTGGGCGTGGTGGTCCGGCTGGCCGCGAACGGACTCGACTCGTGGCCGTGGGCGGTGATCAGCGCTGCCCTGATGAGCGTCTGGGTCGTGTTCCTGGTGCGCCGTCGCAGGCGTCACGACGCTCGGGACACCGGTGCCGATCCGGAGGACGTGCCCGCCATGGAGCGGCGGATACTCAAGGGCGGCGCTCCGCCCGAGGACCCCGACCGGCGCCGGGAGATGGCCGCGCTGGTCGACTCACGTCAGCGGCGGCTGCGGCGGGGCCGCAAGTGGGCGTTCCCCATGCTGGCCCTCATCTTCTTCGGTACGTCCGTCCTGTGGTTCGCGGCCGGTTCCACGACCGCCGGGAGCCTGACCCTCGCCCTCGCGGTGGCCTTCATGGGCTGGCTGACCTGGTTCAACCTGCGCTTCGACCGGCGCCTGACGCAGATGCGCCACCGGCTGCGCACCTGAACCCCCCGGGCCGCTGGGCCTGCATCCGTGCGTCAGGTCACCAGCCCGTGGCGGTAGGCGAACACCACCGCCTGGACGCGGTCGCGCAGGTCCAGCTTGGTGAGGATGCGGGAGACGAAGGTCTTGACCGTCTCGGGGCTGATCACCAGGGCCGCGGCGATCTCGCCGTTGGAGAGGCCGTCCGCGATGAGGCGCAGCACCTCCGTCTCGCGGGGCGTGAGGGGGAGGTCCTCGGCGGGGCCGCCGGCGGGCCGGATGCGGGCGGCGTACCGGCCGACGAGGCGGCGCGTCACGTCGGGGTCGAGGAGCGCCGCGCCCATGGCCACGGTCCGGATGCCGTGCAGCAGGCGGTCCGGCGGCGCGTCCTTGAGCAGGAACCCGCTCGCGCCCGCGCGCAGCGCCTCGTAGACGTACTCGTCGAGGTTGAACGTCGTCACCACGAGGACCTTGACGGGACGCTCCACCCCGGCGCCCGCCAGCCGCCGGGTGGCCTCGATGCCGTCCATGACCGGCATCCGCACGTCCATGACGACCACGTCCGGCCGTACTTCGGCGGCCAGGTCGACGGCGGCCTGGCCGTCGCCGCACTCGCCCGCCACCTCCAGGTCGGGCTGGGCGTCGACGATCGTCGCCAGGCCGGCGCGGATCATCACCTGGTCGTCGCAGATCAGGACGCGGATCGGGGCGCTCATGACGGGCTTCCCGCGGGGATGCGGGCCTGGACGACGAAGCCTCCGCCCTCCGGGCGGTCCGTGCTGAAGTCGCCGCCGAGGACGTCGACCCGTTCCCGCAGTCCGGCCAGGCCGCGCCCGCTGCCGCCGGGGGACGCGGCGCCCGAGCCGGTGCCGTCCGTGCCGACGCGCACGGTGATCTCCCTTTCGCCGTGGTGGACGAGGACCGAGGTCCGGCCGCCGTGGTCGTACTTGAGCGCGTTCGTCAGGGCCTCCTGGACGACGCGGTAGGCCACGAGGTCGGCGCTGCCGGTCGAGGCCGCCGGTGTGCCCTCCTCGGTGAACTCCACCGGCTGGCCGGCCCGGCGGGTCTGCTCCACCAGCGTGAGCACCCGGCCGACGGGCGGTGTCCTGGGCTCGGCGTTCCGGTCGGTGCCGTGGTCCGGGTTGAGCAGGTCGAGCAGGTGCCGCAGGTCGGTGATGGCACGGCGGCCGGTGTCGCTGACCGCGGCCAGCGTCTGGTCGAGGCGGTCGGGCGCGGCGGTCAGGTACCGGGCGGCCTCGGACTGGACGACCATCGCCGTGACGTGGTGGGTGACGACGTCGTGGAGTTCGCGGGCGATGCGGGTGCGCTCGGCGTTGCGGGCGTCCTCGGCGACCCGCCCCCGCCGTTCGGCCTCCGCGGCCCGGGCGGAGCGCATCCAGGTGCCGATGCCCCAGGCGAGGGCGAGCGCCAGGTAGAACGCGACGAACTCGGCGGCCGGGTCGCCCGGTCCGCGCCGGTGCAGCTCGACCGAGAGGGCGACGAACGCCACGGAGGCGAGGGCGAGGGTCGCGCGCCGGTACCGCTCCAGATACGAACCGGCGCTCAGCAGCGCGATGGGCAGCGCGGTTCCGGCGAAGAGGTGGTAGCCGCGGATCTGGTCGAGGGCGAAGCCGATCGACACCAGGGCGAGGCAGAGGTGCGGCCACCGTCGGCGCAGGGCGAGCGGGAGACACTGGAGGACGGCGGCGACACCGGCGAGCACGTCGGCGGAGCGGGTGGGCAGACCGCCGATCTCGGTGCCGTTGCCCCGCAGCGCCGGCAGCAGGGACGCGATCAGGAGGAGCACTCCGAGCGGCAGGTCCCGGACGGTCACGTCGAGGCGTCGCCACCGCCTGGATATCCCCGGCATCATGTCCGGCATCCCTCGGCGAGCGGTCATCGGGGCAGTGTAGCGGTGGAGTTGGCACGTGCCGCACGCCGAGCCCCGGGCGCCACGATGTGCCCGCGCCGGTGCGCCAGCCACAGGAACACCAGGGTCAGCAGCACCCCGAATCCGACCGCGTACACGCTGCCCTCGGGGCCGAACTCGCCGCCCGTGATCAGCTTCGGGCCGTCCGTCGCGGCGTCCAGCAGCCCCTGGTTGGAGCCGTTGCCGGAGACCTCGGTACTGAAGACGCCGGCCGCGGCGAAGTTCCAGCCGAAGTGCACGCCGATCGTCAGCCAGAGGCTGCGGGTGGCGGCGTAGGCGGCGGCGAGCATGAAGCCGGCCTCGATGGAGATGGCGAGGGCGCCCCAGACGGTCGCGTGCTCGTTGAGCAGGTGCGAGAGGCCGAACACGAGGCCGGTCAGGACCAGCGCGACGTACGTGCCGACGTGTTCCTCGATGATCCGGAACAGGACGCCGCGGTACACCACTTCCTCCATCGCGGCGGCGGCCGCCATGAAGCCGACCAGGCCCAGGGCGCCCTCCACCGAGCCCAGGCCGTCGACCTCGTAGTGGCCGGAGGAGAAGAGGTTCACGATGACGGCGCCGAACATCCCGGCGCCGATCAGCGTGCCCCAGCCGGCCTTGACCGCGGCGCCCTCCCGGGCCACGTCCAGCGCCTGCCGGCGCTCGGTCCGCCGGACCACCCACGCGTAGACGAGGACCGCCAGTGCGGCCGCCGTGAGGCCGACGACCAGCGTCAGCCAGTCGTTGTCCTTCACGGCGTTGACGGCGTTTCCGCCTATGGCGTACATCGCCAGGACGGCCAGGAACTGCCAGACGAACCTCACGGGGACTCCTTCATGGGAGGCCCGCGACCGGGGTGTCCCGGGCCGATCAGGACGCTACGGATCCGGCGCCGGGAGATCGTCACCTCAGGGTGGACACCTGGCCGTAGCTCGCACGGGGGACAAGCCCCCCGACCCGGCACCGGACCGGGCATAGCCTGGTGCCATGACCAGCGATTTCGCCGCCGCCCTCGCCTCCGGCCGCCCGCTCGTGCTCGACGGCGGGATGTCCAACCAGCTGGAGGCAGCCGGGCACGATCTGAGCGACGAGCTGTGGTCGGCGCGGCTGCTCGCCGAGGCGCCCGATGCGATCACCGAGGCGCACCTCGCGTACTACGAGGCGGGCGCCGACGTCGCCATCACGGCCGGCTACCAGGCGACCTTCGAGGCGTTCGCCCGGCGCGGCTTCGGTCCCGGGCGCTCGGCCGAACTGATGGCCCTCAGCGTCGGCTTGGCCAGGGAGGCCGCGCGCCGGGCCCGCACGGACCGCCCGCTGTGGGTGGCGGCCTCCGTCGGCCCGTACGGCGCGATGCTCGCGGACGGCTCGGAGTACCGCGGCCGGTACGGACTCACCCCGGAGGCTCTGGAGCGCTTCCACCGGCCCCGGCTGGAGGTACTGGCCGCCGCCCGGCCCGACGTCCTCGCGCTGGAGACGGTCCCCGACGCCGACGAGGCGGTGGCGCTGCTGCGGGCGGTACGCGGACTGGGCGTCCCCGCCTGGCTGTCGTACACGGTCGCGGGCGGCCGCACCCGCGCCGGGCAGCCGCTGGAGGAGGCGTTCGCCCCGGCCGCCGACGCGGACGAGGTGATCGCGGTCGGCGTCAACTGCTGCGCCCCCGAGGACGTGCCGGGCGCCCTCGAGACCGCCGCCCGGGTCACCGGCAAACCGGTCGTGGCCTACCCCAACAGCGGGGAGACCTGGGACGCGGTGGCCCGGTCCTGGCGGGGGCGTTCCTCCTTCACCCCGGAGCGGGTACGGGCCTGGCGGGCGGCCGGCGCCCGGCTGGTCGGCGGCTGCTGCCGGGTGGGCCCGGACACGATCAGGTCGATCGCGTCGGCGCCGGGACGCGGGTGAGGAGAGGCGCCCGGGTCACTCCGCCGACCCGGCGCCCTTCCGCTGATTGGCATGGAAGCGCGCCTTCTTCTGCCGATTCCCGCACGTGTTCATGTCACACCACTTGCGGGTGCGGCTCTGGCTGGTGTCGAAGAAGGCGGCTCGGCAGGTGGGTGACGCGCACAGGGCCAGCCGTCCGTCCCGTTCGCCCGCGATGACGCTGATCGCGTCGGCGGCGATCACGCTGAGGGCGTCCTCCACGCGGGAGGCCGGGCTGAGCCGCCATCGCCGCACACCCTCGGGCGTCAGGACCGCGGCGGCCCGGCCCTGAGCGCTGCGGTCGTTGATGACGTGGACGGCGGACGCGGGGAGCGCGTCCTGGACCGCGGCCGCCGTCGCGGCGGCGTGGATCGACTCCCTCAGTTCCCGGGCGAGGTCGAGCTGGGCGGCCGTGCAGGAGTCCACGGCGAGGTCGTACACCGCCAGCCAGTCGACGAGTCGCTGCGGCGTGGGGATGCGCTCCACGGCGTCGCCATGACGCTCCGACAGGGTCCCCGTGAAGCTGGTGGCCAGCACCTTGCCGAGGCGGAAGTCAGGGAACGCAGCAGGCATGGAACCACCTTAGCCGGTTGCGGCGCGACTCGCAGGACTGCTAGAACCGTCTTAGCCGGTTCCATGATGTCCAGGAGGTCTCATGTCCCGTCCAGACAGCGACGTGCGAGCGTTCGAAGCCCACGCGACGGACGCCGAACTCGACGATCTGCGCGCGCGACTGGCCGCGGCGCGACTGCCGGAGGCCGAGACGGTCCGGGGCGCCGCGCCCGGCCCCGGCCGATGGGACCAGGGCGTGCCGCTCGCCGACCTCGTCGATGTCGTGGACTACTGGCGCACCGGGTACGACTGGCGGTCGTTCGAGGACCGCCTCAACCGCGTCGGCCAGTTCCGCACGACCATCGAGGGCCTGGGAATCCACTTTCTGCACCGCCGCTCGGCGCGCGCGGACGCCACTCCCCTGCTCATGACGCACGGCTGGCCGGGCAGCATCGCCGAGTTCATCGATGTGGTCGACGAGTTGGCGAATCCACAGGACGCGGACGCGCCGGCGTTCCACGTCGTCGCCCCGTCGCTGCCGGGCTTCGGCCACAGCGACAAACCGGCCGCCACCGGGTGGGGAACCGAGAAGATCGCGGCCGCGTGGGTGGAACTGATGGGAAGGCTCGGCTACGGCGAGTTCGCGGCCCACGGCGGCGACTGGGGCGGCAACATCACCACGGTCCTCGGCGGCAGGTTCCCGGCGCACGTCCTCGGCATCCACAGCACGTTCGCGCAGGCACCCCCCGGTGTGACCACGGACGGCCTGACGGCGGTCGAACGCGGGTGGGCCGAGGAAACAGCCCACTTCTGGCGCCACCGCGCGGCGTACGCGAAACAGCAGGCGACCCGGCCCCAGACCATCGGTTACTCCCTGGTGGACTCACCGGTGGGGCTTCTCGCCTGGATCCTGGACAAGTTCGCCGAGTGGTCGGACACGGAGGACAGCCCGTTCGAGAGGATCTCCAAGGACCGCGTCCTCGACAACGTGACGCTCTACTGGCTGACACGCACGGGCGCGTCGGCGGCCCGCATCTACTACGAGAGCCACAACTCACTGGACCCCGGACTCCGGGTCGACGTCCCGTCGGCGATCAGCATGTACCCCCGCGACATCGAGAAGTGCCCGCGCCCCTGGGCCCAGGAGCGGTACCGGCAGATCGTCCACTGGGGTTCACCCGAGACCGGGGGTCACTTCCCGTCCCTGGAGGTGCCGGGGTACTTCGTCCAGGACCTCCGGGAGGGCCTCGCGGCAGTACTGAGGGCCGCGGGGCGTGGAACGTGACTTGCTCGCGAACGGCCCCGGAGATCTACGAACTGCTCGGTTGAGCGACGGTTGGATCGGGGATCGAGGGGGCGAGGGGCTTCTGTGCAGTTCAGAGGCCTGATCAACAGTGCAGGCAAGTAGGGCTCGTCAACGGTTCGATCGAACCGGTCACAGGGCTTCGCTTGGCCGGGTCAGGGCTGTCAGCGCTTGACGCGGTTGCGGATGGCGAGGACGGCGAGGCCGAGAAGGACGGGTTCGGTCAGGCGGGAGGTCATCTCGATGTACGTGCCGGCGGTGGTCAGGTCCTGCCCGGAGGAGCGGAACACCACCGAGTTGAGGGTGACGTTCAGGGCTTTCTCGAAGCGCTCGCCGGTGAACCGGTCGCCGGTGGGGTTCTTCGGATCGTCCTTGTCGATTTCGAAGGTGACCTTGCCCCCGCCGTCCGGGACGGTGCCCGTCGCGGTCTGCTTGGGGGTCTCCTGGGCGAGGCCGACAGCCATCAGCATGACGACGGTGAGGAACATGGCAGCCCCGAGCCAGGCCAGGGCCCGGGAGGAGCGCAGGCCGTAGCCGGACAGCGCCCAGTACGCGGTCAGCAGCCCTCGTTCACTGCGGGGGATGTCATCTGCGCGGCGGCGCATCTCCATCTCCCCGTAGTAGAAGTCCGCGGCCCCCGGCTCGTGCTTGCCGTCCTCGAACGCCTTGCGTAGTGCCCGGTACACCGGAGCCAGCTGCAACGGCCCCGCCCGTCCGGCACCGAGGACCGCCACGTTCCAGCCCCTCACTGCCCGGGGCTGGCTCGCGCGCCAGTGGTGTTCCTCGGCCAGGACGCGGCGCTCGGTGAAGCGCACGGGCGGCCAACGCCGCCATAGGGGAGTCGGGGCCTTGTCGAAAGTGCAGGCCCCCTCCAGACGGATCTGGTCCAGGTGGACCGTGCCGGAGAACAGACACTCCGACAGATCAAGGTCGGCCAGGACCAGATGGGCCGCGTCGACCCCGCGCAGCGACGCTACCCGCACCTCGGAACCGGTCGGGTTCGACAGGGGGTCTTCAGAGAGCTGGAGTCCGTTGGTGAGCACGAACGGAGCCGGCTCGGCGACGATCGTGAGGGGGTACTCGAACACCGCGTGAGCGAAGTCCACCGTGGTACAGCGCAGTCGGATCTCCGCGGTCGAAGACCAGCGGGTGCGACGGCACTCCAGACGTCGCGCGGCGAACGAGAGGGTCACCGGGCCGCCGAATCTGGCGCCAGACAACACAACCCGACCTGCACACACCAAGGGCCCGAACTGGTCAGCCTCCTCGAAGGTCGCCGACTCGAACACGGCGTTGTCCTTGAAGACCGTCGACTCGAACCCGGCGCCGCGCTCGAAGACCGCCGACCGGAACGCGGCATCGCCCTCGAAGGCCGCCGACCGGAACCCTGCGTAGCCCTTGAAGTTCGCCAACTGGTACCCGGCGTCGCCCTTGAAGACCGCCGACTCGAACCCGGCGTACTCCGCGAAGGTCGCCGACCGGAACACGGCGCCGGCCTCGAAGGCCGCCAATTGGAGTCCGGCGTAGCCCTTGAAGGTCGCCGCCTCGAATATGGCGTTGTCCTTGAAGGTCGCCGACTGGAGCATGGCGTCGCCCTCGAAGGTCGCCGACCGGAACACGGCGTATTCCTCGAACGTCGCCGACTCGAACCCAACGTCGCCCTTGAACGTCGCCGACTCGAAATCGGCGCCGCGCTCGAAGGTCACCGACTCGAACCCGGCGTCGCCTTCGAAGGTCGCCAACTTAAACACGGCGTAGCCCTTGAAGGTCGCCGACACGAGCCCAGCGTCGCCCTTGAAGGTCGTCGACTGGAAGCCGGCGTAGTTCTCGAAGGTCGCCAACTGGAACACGGCGTCGCCCCCGAAGGTCGCCGACTCGAACATGGCGGCGCCCTCGAAGGTCGCCAACTGGAACATAGCGCCGCCCTCGAAGGTCGCCGACCGGAACACGGCGTAGCCCTCGAAGGTCGCCGACCGGAACCCAGCGCCGCCCTCGAAGGTCGCCGACTCGAACATGGCGCCACCCAAGCGGACGTCACCCGTTGCAGGGTCACGGAGGGCGTTGAGTAAGGCGTTCAGGAGAGGCTCGGTGAGGGTGGTGCCCCGGTGGTCGATGTCGGCGCCGGGAGTCAGTCCGGCCAGGTAGGCGTCGCGATGGGCATCGGCCAAGTGAGCGAGGCATGCGGTGTGACCGGGAACGTGGATGCCGCGACAGCCGACGGAGTCGACGGCAGGGTCGGCACCATAGGTGCAGTGCGGCCAGGACGGCGCTGCCGAGGGTGTGCTCATGGTGTAGCGGCTCCGGAACGTCAGGTGCCCGTAGGGACGCCCTGCGGACGTGAACGGTTCAGGCTCGACGATGACGGGCAGTGTCGGGGATCGGGACCCGCTTTGCGAACATGCCGTACGTGCCTGAACAACCCATACGTATCTGTCAGGCACAACGCACTGAGGTGCCCAGCCTCGCATGCCTTCTCTGAACCAATCGTTCGACTTGCACCGGCTTCTAGGGCCTCGTAGCATCCGAACCAGCTCGCCTCTAGGGCGAGTTGGACTCATGCCACTCGGTGGCGGCCTCAAAAAAAATCGCGTTTCTGGCGAAAAACTGGTCCGCACTCGCGGGCCAAGACACCGCATTAAGCGGATTGAGGCTGGATGTTCGTGGGTTCACTGATGTGCAAGTACGCGCTTGTCGTGCTGAAGCTCCTTCCGGTTCTGCTTGTGGTCGTCCTCTCGGCCCCAGCGTGGCTGACCTGGCCCTTTCTGACCCAAGCCCGCCAGCGGGTAGTGCTCGACATGGTCAAGGCATTGGCCGACTGGACACGGAGCATCCGATAGCGCCGAGGGCCTGCCCTGCCCTTGATGGCAGGGCAGGCCCTCTCAACAGGGTGCATTTTCAGTCACGTCGTGCGGGCCGAGATGTCTCCAAACGTGGGCATGCCTGGGTCGATCGCTCGACGGCTCTGTGCTATTTGCGCGTCCATCTGCGCGAGCTTGTCCTTGCGCCCTCAGGGGTGGTTCCTTGGCCCTTGACGTCACCGAGCCAACCTTCTCGTTCCGCTTCGTCGATGCGGGCGACGAGGTTGCCCCTGACCTCGACCAAGCGCCATCGCCGGCGAGGATCAGGTCGGAGCAGCGGACAGCGGATGCAGGCATGTTCGTCGATGCAGGACGTACCGCTCGTCGGGCCACGTCCAAGGGCTGCAACCGCGGGGATGTCACTCCGTCTTCGTCCAACGTCATGAACGGGCACCCTAGGGGCAGGCGGCGGGCCATCGCACGGTGGGGCGTCAAGTCATGGAGAACTTGGTGACGTCGCGCACAGCCCATGACAGGCTCGTGCCGCATGATCGATGAATTCGCGAAACGCAATCTGCACGGCAGACTGCGGCGGGACCGCGAGGCGCTGCTCTGGAAGCTCGACGGCTTGTCCGAGTACGACGCCCGCAGGCCTTTGACGGTGACCGGGACCAACCTTCTCGGCCTGGTCAAGCACGTGGCCAACGTCGAGGCCAGGTACTTCGGCGAGGTCTTCGACCGCCCCTCCCCGGAACCGATGCCCCGGTGGCAGGACCACGACGGCGGCGATCAGTGGGCGGCCGAGGGCGAGACCCGCGATCAGATCATCGGGCTCTACCGGCGCACATGGGAACACTCGGACGCGACGATCAGCGAACTTCCCCTCGACGCCCCCGGCCACGTGCCGTGGTGGCGGGAGCCGTCTCCCAACACGAACCTGTTCGCCGTCCTGGTCCACGTCCTCGGCGAGACCAACCGGCATGCCGGGCACGCCGACATCCTGCGCGAAGGCGTCGACGGCCGAACCGGGATGCGCCCCGAACACGAGATCCGGATCGACGAGGAGGCCCGCACCGCCCACCGCGCGAAGATCGAGCAGGCCGCCAGGTCGGCCGCACGTTCCCGTCCTTGACCGTTCACCTCCGCCGTCGTACCGGCTCGCTCTGGAGTCTCGGTGAAGCCGCACGGGGGTCTTGCGCTGACGCGCCGCCCTGCCCAGGATGAGGAGAGCGCTTGTCAGGATCACACCAACGGTACGTGTGTTCCTGACGGTGCGTCATGGGGCGTCCACCCAAAGCCCTCTCCCCGGTTCCCCACAACCTGGAGGATTCACAGTGCGACTCTCCCACCCCCACGGTCTTCCGAGACGCGCACGGCTCATCGCCATGGCGACCGGCCTCGCGGCCGCCGCGGCCCTGGCGGTTCCCGCCGCCACGGCGTCGGCCCAGCCGGCCCCCCAGACGTTCAGCGCCGCCGAGCTCAAGCAGACGCACGACGCCGTGCGCTCCGCCGACGTCGGCGGCACCGCGTGGTACACCGACACGAGGTCGGACAAGGTCGTCGTCACGGTCGACAGCACGGTCAGCAAGGCCGAGATCGCCGAGATCAGGAGCGAGGCCGGCGCGAACGCCGGCGCTCTCGTGATCAAGCACGCCCCCGGCAAGTTCTCCAAGCTCATCGCCGGTGGCGAGGCCATCACGACGGGTGGAGCCCGGTGCTCCCTCGGCTTCAACGTGCAGGACGGCGCGGGCACCAAGTTCGCGCTGACCGCGGGTCACTGCACCAACATCGGCAGCTCGTGGTCGATCGGCACCACCGCCGGGTCCAGTTTCCCCGGCAACGACTACGGCATCATCCGGCACTCCAACGGTGCCGCCGCCGACGGTCGTGTCTACCTCTACAACGGCTCCTACCAGGAGATCACCGGAGCCGGAAACGCCTCGGTCGGCCAGTCCGTCCAGCGCAGCGGCAGCACCACCGGTCTGCACGGCGGCAGCGTGACCGGCCTCAACGCCACCGTCAACTACGGCGCCGACGGCATAGTCAGTGGTCTGATCCAGACCAACGTCTGCGCCGAGCCCGGCGACAGCGGTGGCGCGCTCTTCTCCGGCAGCACCGCGCTCGGCCTGACCTCCGGCGGCAGCGGCAACTGCTCTTCCGGCGGCACGACGTTCTTCCAGCCGGTCACCGAGGCACTCAGCGCCTACGGCGTGAGCATCATCTGAGTCCCGCGCACGACTCGGTGGCCCGTCCGCCACCTCGGCGCATCGCCCCCGTCCGGTTCATCCGGCGGGGGCGATGTCCTGAGTATGGCGGAGCAACAGCAGGCCACAGGCACGCAGGGGCGGTACGGCCATGGGCCGTACCGCCCCTGCAAAATCGCCACGCGGAGAAGTCAGTGGCGTCCGTGAGCACTCGCGGACGCGCCCCCGAAGAGCCGCGCAACGGCACGGAAGGGAAGTGTGACGACCGTGGCAATCGCTCCGCCAACGGATCGCAGAACGTCTGCGATGGCCTTCAGCATGTGGGACCTCCAAGCGGATCTTGCTGTCTTGCGTCAGGAGCCGAGCGCTCCTGTCAGGCTGTGCTTACCGGTTGCCCCGCGGCCGACGGCAAAAACGTAGGGACCTCGCCATGGCCTGGTGCCACGAACCGCAGATGATGAGACCGGAGCCGGCCGGCCCCCACGGCGACGCGGTGATCCCTGGCGGGGCGAAGGCGCCGGCCTTCGTGCCAGGGTCAGCCGCCGGCTTGCAGGCGCAGGCCCGCCAGCGTGAGGTCCAAAGCGGCGAGGAACTGGTCCCGGTCGTCGTGACCGGCGAACTCGTCGGCGATGTGCCGTACGAACGGGAACTCCTCGGCGTCGAGCGACCGCCACGTCTCGGCGAAACGGCCGAGGTACGCCTCGCGGTCCACCTCGCCGTCGAGTAGCTCCTGCGGGATCTCCGCGCCCAGGTCGGCAGCCGTGCCGACGACGACGCCCGTGATCGCCGAGACGGCATGGAAACGCTGCCGCGACGTGAGATCGAGGCGCAGGGTCTGCCGGCCGAGCCGCTCGTACAGCCGCAGGGAATTGCCCTGGACGTCGGTGTTGCGCATGAAGTACGCCGAAAGCCACGGCCGGTCCACGATCGCGTCGAAGAGGGCGACGGCCATCCCCCGGAGGTCGGCGATGGGGTCGCCGCTGTCCGGGTGCTCCTCCACGGCGGCCAGGACCCCGCTGATCGCGTGGTCGGTGGCGCGGTCGAGGAGCTCGTCCTTGTTCTGGACGTACCAGTAGATCGTGCCGACACCGGTGCCGAGCCGGGCGGCGAGGGCGCGGAACGTCAGCGCGGGACCGCCGGCCTCGTCGAGGAGGGCCACGGCCGCGTCGAGGACGGCCTCCATGGAGTGCGAAGCGCGTCGGCGCCCGCGGGCGGGCCTCTCTGCGGCGGAGCGTGCACGTGCGGGCGGCGGCGTCATCCATCCATCCAAGCACAGGCCGCCTGCGCGGCTTGCCTCTCTATCGAACATGGTTCTATGGTGCACAACGAACAATGTTCTATGAACGAACGCCGTTCGATGCCTGGCGGCGTCCGGCGTGCAGAAAGGAGGCCGGTCATGACTGGCACCACCACCGGAACCGAGCCCGCCCCCGCCCGTACCTACGGATCGCTGCGGGCGGCGTGGATCCCGTTGGCCGCGCTCTGCCTGGCCTTCTTCGTCGAGATGGTCGACAACACCCTGCTCTCGATCGCACTGCCCACCATCGGCCGCGACCTCGGCGGCAGCACGACCGCCCTGCAATGGGTCACCGGCGCCTACTCACTGACGTTCGGCGGCCTGCTGCTCACGGCGGGGTCCATGGCCGACCGCCTCGGACGCCGACGCGTCCTGCTCGTCGGCCTGGCCGTATTCGGCCTGATGAGCCTGTCCGTGGTCGCCGTCGACTCCACCGGGCAGCTGATCGCTCTGCGCGCCGGACTCGGCATCGCCGCCGCCGCCATGGCCCCGATCACCAACTCGCTCGTCTTCCGCCTCTTCGACGACCAGGCGCTGCGGATGCGTGCGATGACCCTGATGATCGTCGTCGGCATGTCCGGGTTCATCCTCGGCCCGCTGCTCGGCGGCACCGCGCTCGCCCACGTGAGCTGGCAGTGGCTTCTGCTGATCAACGCGCCGATAGCCCTGATCGCGGCCATCGGTGTGCGGCTCGGCGTCGCGCCCGACCGGCGCGAGGACCTCACCGACGACAGGCTCGACCTGCCGGGCGCCGCCCTGAGCGTGCTCACCATCGGCCTCGCCTGCTACGCCCTGACCAGCGGCGTCGAGCACGGCTGGCGCTCCACCGCCACGCTCGCCTCGGTCCTGGGCGCCGCGGCCGCGGGCATCGCGTTCGTGTGGCACGAGCGCCGCAGCAAGGCCCCCATGCTGGACCTCAAGATCTTCTCCAACGGCACCGTCCGCGGCGCCGCCCTCGCCCAGATCGGCACGTCCGTCGCGATGGCCGGCGTGATGTTCGGGCTCATCCTGCACTTCCAGTACGCCTACGGATGGAGCCCCGTGCGGGCCGGCCTGGCGAACCTGCCTCTCATCGTGACGATGATCGCGGCGACCCCCCTCTCGGAGTGGCTCGCCAAGCGGTTCGGCCACCGCGTCGCCTGCCTGGTCGGCGCGGCCTGCCTGACCGTGGCGCTGGCCGGGCTGGCCTGGGGCGTCGACCACGGGTACGCCGCCATCGCCCTCTGCATGGTCGTGATGACCGTCGGGCTGCGCACGGTCATGACCATCTGCGCCATCGCCCTGGTCGAGGCGATGCCCGCCAACCGCACCTCGATCGGCACCGCGCTCAACGACACCGCCCAAGAGGTCGGCACCAGCGTCGGCACCGCCGCCGTCGGCACCCTGATCGCCGCACTCGTCACCACCCGGCTGCCCGCGGGCACCTGGGGCAGCGGCCTCGTGCAGTCCTTCTTCCACGGCGAGCGCATCACCTACGGCGTGCTTGCCGTGCTCGTCGGCCTGATCGCGGCGGGTGGCGCGCTCACCCTCACCGACTCGCACGCCACCGAAGAGCATGCCTGAGGCGGGCCTTCGCGAGACCAGGAGGCGAACCGACGAGCACTCGTGGTTGCCGGTGCCGCGTGGACCAGGTCACATGACGCCGAAGGCACGAAGGCGGTTGTCCGCCCGCCTCGGTGGCGGCTGAGCAGGTGGCGGTGTGGTCGGCCGCCGCCCTGGGCGTCGGCTCGGCAGGGTGCGGAACAGGAAGCCCTATGTGACGGCCCCCGGCGACGGCCACCCCAGCCACCAGATGAACAGGCCGCTCAGCAGGACGAGCAGGAAGAGTGCGGCGTTGGTGCGGCGGTAGGCCACCAAGAGGGCCACGAACTCGCGGATCATGGCGCTCGGCCAGAAGTACGCGGCTGTCGGCGCCCCGATCACGTGGCCCCGAACGCCGGTGCGGCGGGCGGTGATCGCGGCGCGGAAGACGTGGTAGTTGTTCGTGACGATCACGCACCGGTAGTCCGGATTCGCCCGCTCCATCAGGGCTTTGCTGAACGTCAGGTTCTCGTCCGTCGTCGTCGAGCGGTCCTCGCGTTCGATCAGGTCGGCGGGGACACCCTGGGTGACCAGGTAGTCGGCCATCGCGTGGGACTCGGGCAGCTTCTCGTCGGGCCCTTGTCCTCCCGAGGTGATCAGGACCGGGCGCCGGCCCTTCCGCGACAGCCTGGCGTGTTCCTTCCGGGCCCGGTCGAGGCGGCCGGCCAGCAGCGGGGGCACGGTGGTGCCGCCGCTGAGACCCGAGCCGAGGACCACCACGTAGTCCGCCCGGCGCCGAAGTCGCAGACGTCCGTACAGGCCCCCGTAGACGAGGAAACAGAGGAACAGGAAGGCGACGTATCCGGCGAGCGCCACCGCCGTCGCCGCCACGACCACCAGCGTGTGCGTGTGCAGCACCAGCGCGGTGATCAGCAGCGCGAGCAGGGCGATCAGGGCGATGCCCGCCCCCAGGGACAGCAGGTTCGCCGGGCTTCTGCCCTCCTTGCGAACCATGGTGATCCCGTTGGCGATGAGGAACCACGCCAGCGTGACGACCCCCACGCCCGCCAGGGTCAGCAGCACGACGGCCAGATCTCGGCCCAACTGGGTTCGCTCGGAGGCCACATGCAGCAAGAGCGCGAGCAGCGCGAAGACGGCGGACAGGCCCAGCAGAACCGCGTTGCTCACTCGGCGGCGATCTCGGACCACACCGGCACAGAACAGGAAGAAGCAGATGAACGACGGTACAAAGGCCACCATGCGCCGATCCTACGAGGCGGGGCGCGGGGCAGGCGGCTCCGGAGCGACCTCGGCGGTCGACTCCGGGCCCGCCCCGCTCTACGTTCTGCGTCGAAACCGAACAAGCACTAGTTCCTAGAGTGCGTTGAACAGCTACCCACCGTCGTCGTCGACGGCTACCGTGAGCCAGGATGGTTCCACCAGCCGGCTAAAAATTCTATTCAAGATGCCGGACGAAAGCACGGGCCTCTGCCAGCCGGAGCGGGGACACAAGCATTTCCTTGCCGTCCATGAAAGCACCGTCAGAAGCGGCCAGGCGGATTTTACGCCCTTGCATAGTCGCCGAGCAGCGCTCTCTTGGCCTGTCCCAGATGACTCGGGAAGCCACACCTGTCACTTTCCCATAATCGAGAACCAGAAGGCGCATATCAGTGAGCACCAGACCGCATCCCGTAAGCAGAAAGTAGTAGGGAATCCCACTCACAGGAAAACGCACCGCCAGAGAATCGGTTACAAATTCCCCTTCCCTGAGGAAGTCACCGATGCGTCTGAATCGCCACCAAGTTCCCATGCCGCCAATACCTCAATTCGCTTTACGTATGACTGCACGACAAAGTCAGTCAGCCTTGCTGACTACCAGGTGTTCCAGTAATTTCCTGTGACTCTCCCATAGAGGAACCCACCGACCCCACCCAGTGGCCAGGTTTCCGGCGCCGTCGAGGTCGAGGACGGCGGTGCGGCCGGTGTGGTCCTTGGCCTGCCACTGGTTCGGGTACGTCTTGACCAGGTCGATCCAGCGGCCGGAGCGGGTCTCGGTGAGCTTGAAGCCCTTGTGCTCGCCGCCCTCGTCGTGCTGGTCGACGGTGATGGTGCCCTTGTTCTTGTCCGTCACCTTCAGCAGGGTGCCGTGCTCGCTGTACGTGTCTTTGGAGCCGGACTTGCGGTCGGTCAGGGTGTAGGTGGTGCCGTCCGCGTTCTTCTTCAGTTCCTTCGAGTAGCCGGCCGGCGTCGTGTACGTGCCGTCCGACTTGGCTGCGAAGCGGAGCAGGTTGCCGGTGGCGTCGAAGACATCCACCTCACCGTCGTTGACCTGAAGGTAGCGCTCGTACGCCGGTCACGCGTGATGCCGGACCGCCGCGAGCCGTCCCGCCTGCCGTACGCGCCTGTTGCGCCGGCCGCCACGCGGCCACCTCGGCCGACGGCCGAGCCTCCGCATGCGAGGCCGGCCTCCTGGTCTTCCCGGCCGGCGTGGCGGGAGCCACCACCTGCGTCGGCTTCGTCCACGGGCTCTCCGGCTCCAGCAGCCCCGGCTTCGGCGTCGCCGCCAGGCCGGGAGCCGCCGCGATCACGACGGCAGCCGTGGTGATCGCCGCGACGAGAGCGGTTCTGTGCGTTCTGCGGGCATGCCGAAACGGCGTGCTCATGGCACGCGTGTGCATCAACTTCCCCCCACAGGAAGACAGACACGGCAACCCCAACGGTCACCGCGGACCCACATGCTGTCACAGGAAGCACACAAAACGGCCCGGTATCCCCCTGAAATGCATGTGCATTCCGGCCGGAATAAGCCCCGCCGCTTTACGCCGGAAAATCGGCAGAAATCTGGACTAACTAGGCAAGTGAGGGGCGGAATTTGTGGTTCCGTTGTCGACTTCCGAGGGGAACCTGGCCAGAAACGAATGAAGTGGACTCTTCATCGCAAGAAGTGGTCTCTCATGGTCATATTCCAGCCAGGTTCAGACCTGGCCCGGCCTCTCCGCTCGGCCCGGCAACCAAGGGTTTCGCGCTCGTCACGGCCTGCTGTCACCCCCGGAAAGTTGTCCAAGAGCAATGGTTGAGCGCTGAACGCTGCTGCGAACCGACCTTCACGCCATGCACACTTGCCGCGCCCTGCATGCGTGGTCCCCCAGCCCGCAGCGACCGCCCCTGCTGCAAAGGACCCCTTTCCATGAGTGCGCCCGGAAGACGCAGAACCGCCGTCCAGTGGGCCGGTCTGCTGCTGTGCTGGAGCCTGGCTCTCGCCATGGTCTCCGCCGCCGCAGAAGCGCTCTTTCACCCGGGCGCCGCGTGGTGGCCCCTCGCCTGGCCCGTGGCCTGGTACCTCACCCCGGTCGCCGCCCTCGCCTGGGCCGTGCTGCGCCTGCGCGAGAAGGCCGCGGGCCGGCCGCCTTGCGACGATCAGGAGGATCTACCGGCAGAGGACTGGGACCAGGCCGCCTGACCCGCCCTACACGCCTCCCACCTCGAACCACACCACCTTGCCGGGGTCCCGCTCCCCCACGCCCCACTTGTCCGCCAGCTCCGACACCAGCAGCAGCCCGCGACCGCCCTCACCGGGCTCACGCACGTCCGCCTGCGGCACCGCCGGTACGCCCTCCCCGCTGTCGTGGACCTCCACGCGTACGCCGTCCCCGCAGGGCACCAACCTCAGCAGGAAGCCCCGGCCGGGCGGCACGCCGTGCACCAACGCGTTGGTCGCCAGTTCGCTCACGCACAGCAGCACGTCGTCCACACGCCCGCGCACACCCCATGCGGCAAGGGTGCCCCTCGCGAACGCCCTCGCGGCGGGGACGGACCGGCGCTCACGGCGGTAGAAGCGCTCGCGTGGGGACGGGGGTTGAGTTTCGGTGTTCACGTGACGAGGGTCACGCTCCGTGGTCACACTGAGACAGTGCGCAGGGCCGTACGGCCGGTTTGTACGGGCGCGCGATGGTGGACGTACGGGCGTGGGTGGGGAGTTCGACCTCATGGGGACGACGACACGGAGGAACGCCTCCGCGATGAAGATGGTGGGGGCGCTGCTCGCCCTCTACCGGCAGGCCGCGGGCCACACCCAGAGGTCACTGGGCGAACGCTTCGTCATCGGCGAGCAGCAGATCGCGTCGATCGAGCAGGGCCGACGCCCGCTGAAGCCGGATCTCGCCGAGCAGCTCGACGAACTCCTCGACACCAAGGGCGCGTTGTCCATCGCCCTGAGCAAGATGCCCGAGGTGGATCTCGTTCCGCTGTGGGCCGAGGAGTTCCTGGACAGGGAGCGCGAGGCCATCGTGATCTCGTCGTACGAGAACCAGGTGTTGCCGGGTCTGCTCCAGACGGAGGCGTACGCGTGGGCGGTGTTCCGCAGTCGCGTGCCGTTCTATGACGAGGACACGATCGCCCGCCTTGCGGCTGCACGTATCGATCGACAGGGCATCCTGCACCGCAAGGTCCCTCCGATCACGTGCTTCGTTGTCTGGGAGCCGGTCGTACGGGCACCGATCGGCGGCCGAGAGGTCTGGGTCGAGCAACTTCGACATCTGCGACGATGCTCGGAGTTGCCGGGCCTCATGTTCCAAGTCCTTCCTCAGGACCGCACAAGCCACGCGGGCCTGAACGGCTCGTTCGTACTGCTGGAGACCCCAGACCACCAGCGGCTTGCCTACACGGAGAACCAGCGTGGCAGCCAACTGATCGCTGACCCCGACGAGGTGGCGATCCTCACTCAGAAATGTGCGATGCTGCGGTCACAGGCCCTCACACCCGAGGACACGAGGGATCTGCTGGACCGTCTCCTGGGGGAGCCATGAGCAGCACCGCACTTCGGTGGTTCAAGTCGAGCTACAGCGGCGACGAAGGCGGCAACTGCGTAGAGGTCGCCACCGAACCCACCACCATCCACATCCGCGACTCCAAAACACCCCCCGACGACACCACCCCGCACATCACCGTCGCACCAAGCGCCTGGACCGCATTCCTCGCATGGTGACGTCCGCCTTCCACAGGTCGAACTCCGCGTCGCGCGGGCCGTACGCCACATAGGGCTCGCCCTCGCCGAACACCCGGACGGGATGCGTGGCGTCCCAGGCCGCCCAGCCCGGGTCGCCGGACTCCGCGAAGCGGACCCACGCCCCGTGCATCGCGTCCGCCAACTCCTGCGGAGCGCCTTCGCCCGCGAGCTTGCGGGAGTCGGGGTGGTCGCCGGAGTCGAAGACGAAGCCCAGTTCCAGGGCGTGGCAGGCGCCGAGGCCGGGCAGGGTGGACGGCCAGGCGAACTCGTAGACGTACGAGGAGCCGGGCCGCGCGTCGGCCACGCGGTGCAGCGGGACGCGGAGCAGGTGGTCGGTGACGAGTTGCCCCACCGTCTCGGCGGCACCGGCGTCGGGGCGGGCCGAGCGGTAGCCGCGGACGACCTCGTTGCCGCAGTGGCAGCGGGCGCGCGCGCCCGCGAGGGCCACCGCGCCGAGCCGGTCGACGCGTTCGAGGAGGCCGCCGGGGACCAGCCAGAGCCGGTACTCGTCGCGGGTCCAGCCCATCATCAGGTCGACGCCGCGGGCGGCGTCGCCCTCGACGAGCGCGTCCAGCGGGTCGCGGGGCATGACGTCGCCGTCGACGACGATGCCGAAGGCGGGGCCGCCGAGGACGGGGCTGCTGAACCGGCCCACCTCTGCCTGGGCGCGCAGCAACTGGGCGCGGTCGGCGGTGGCGAAGGACTCGGCGGTGGCGGGTATCCGGAGGCGGGCGGCCATCCGGCGGACCATGCGCCGCACCTTGTCGCGGTCGGCGGCCTCGGGCGCACCGCTCTGGAGCACCGCGCGGCGGAACAGCCCCTGGGCCCGGGGCGCGGCGAGCAGGGCGCCGGTGCTGATGGCACCGGCGGACTGACCGGCGACGGTGACGCGGTCGGGGTCGCCGCCGAAGGCCGCGATGGACGCCCGCACCCACTCCAGGGCGGCGATCTGGTCGCGCAGGCCGGCGTTGGCGGGGGCGTCCGGGAACAGGCCGTAGCCCTCGACACCGAGCCGGTAGTTGACCGAGACGCAGACCACGCCGTCCCGCGCGAAGGTGGCCCCGTTGTAGACGGGGACCGCCGAGGAGCCCCTGGTCAGGGCGCCGCCGTGCAGCCAGACCAGGACCGGCAGCCGGGCGCCGGGGCCGGGCTCGGGCGTCCAGACGTTGAGGTTGAGGCAGTCGTCGCCGGGGATCGCCGGGTCGGAGAGGTACTGCGCGAAGGCCTCGGAGTACGGCGGTTTCGGCGCCGTGGGGCCGAAGGATCCGGCGTCGCGCACCCCGTCCCAGGGCTCTGGCGCCACGGGCGGGCGGAACCGGCGGGGACCGAAGGGCGGGGCGGCGTAGGGGATGCCGCGGAAGACGGCCACCCCGTTCTCGTACCGGCCGCGCACGGCCCCGTACTCCGTGCTGACCACGGGTTTCGTCCGGCCTGCCGTCATGCGCCCACCAGCCCTTCGCCGCACTCCCGTACCGCTCATGGCACAGCGTCACCGTGGCCGTGTCTATTCCGGACCGTCCGCTTCGGCCCGGCTGGGGGACAATGGAAGCCACGCACGCCCGGACTGCGCAGGAGGCCGTCGTGACCCTCGACCCTCATCGCTCCACTCAGAACGCGCCCGTATGGATCGCCGAGGCCGGCGGACGGCACGCCGTGCTGGCCTTCTCCGGCACCCTCGACTCGGACGCGCTCCAGGTCCTGGAGGAACTGCTCATGGACCCGCGGCTGCGGGAGCCCACGGACTGGACCCTGGAGATGAGCGGTCTGGAGAACATCGACCTGGCGTCCGCCTACGCGCTGATGCGGGCGGTGACCCGGGCGCCCAAGCCGGTCAGCCTGACGGTCCGGGGTGCCCGCCCGGCCGTCCACCGGGTGCTGCGCCAGGCCGGGCTGGACACCGTGGTCACCTACGCGGAGTGACGAGTCGCGTACCCTCGGCCGGCTTCAGCCGGTGGTGACGGCCGCCGCGGTGCCCGCGGTGACGGCGGCGAGGGTCCGCAGCACGGCCGTGTTCACCGCTTCCGCGCCCCAGCTGTCCTGCTCCAGCCTCTTGGCCCGCCGGTAGACCTTGCCCGACCAGGGGATCGCGCGGTGCAGGCTCGGCAGGGTCCCGCTCGCGGAGAGCAGGCCGATCAGGGCCGCCGTGCGCCCGTCGGGCTCCTCCTCGTCCACCAGGACCGCGCGCACACGTTCCAGCAGGGCCTCCTTGTGCCGGGTGTCGGCCGCGGACAGGGACGCCGCGGGGAACAGGCCCAGTACCTTCCTGCGCTCCCGGCGCACCATCCCGCGCTCGACGAGCCGGTCGAGGACCGTCTCGCGCAGGCCGGTGCCGATCTCGATGAGGAGGGTGTTGACGCCGCGGGTGCGCGCGGAGACCTTCCGGTGGGCCTCGCGGAGCACCGGGTCGGAGAGCGGGGCCCCGGCGACGGCGTGGACGCGCACACCGTCCATGCCCACGTCCCGCCGGTCGACGCGCAGCCGCCCGCCCTGCGCCAGTTCCACGAGCACGGCGCCGCCCTGGGTGTAGTACAGCGTCCCGGCGCCCGCGATGGCGCCCGAGGCGTCGTCGAACATCAGCAGCGTCAGGTCCTCGACGATGAGCGGATCCTTCCGCATGGCCCTCTTCCCTCCGTCCGCCCGACTTGCCTGCCGGGAAAGCCAAGAGTAACTTTCCCGGCAGGAAAGTAAAGCTGGACGTGGAAGGGGAGGCGGTGGGCGTGGGCACACCGGTGAACGCCGAACAGGCATGGCAGGACCTCCAGCGCATCCGGGTGCCGCAGGAGCGGGTCTACGACGAGGTCGAGCGGTCCGCGTCCGGGGGCCCCCGCGCGACGTACGGCACGGCCGCGCTCATGTGGCTCTTCCTGGCCGCCCAGGGCCTGGACCTGCCCCCGTGGGGCGTCGCGCTCGCCGCCGTCGCGTACCTCTCGCTGCTGGCGTGGATGGTCGTGACGCACACCAACCGGGGCCGGGTGCGGCTGCACCGCTCCCGCTACGACTGGCGTTCGCTCGCCACGTTCGCCGGGGGCGCCGTGCTGGTCGGCGGGACGACGGTGCTGACCGGGCGGCTGTCCGAGCCCCTCGAACCGCTGGCGGGCAGCCTGATCCAGGCGACCGCGGCGGCGGCCGTCCTCGTGCTGTTCGTCGGCCCCGCAAACCGCTGGTCGACCGGCGCGCTGCGCGGCCGTGGCGCCGGCGCGGAGGCGGGCCGATGAGCGTCCCCGGCGGCTTCGACGAGCTGATCCACCCCGCCACCCGGCTGTCGGTGGTCGCCCTGCTCGCCGCCACCGAGTGGGCGGACTTCGCGTTCGTCCGCGACAGCCTCTCGCTCAGCGACTCCGCGCTCTCCAAGCAGCTGCACACCCTGGAGGAGGCCGGGTACCTGGAGATCCAGAAGGAGGGTGCCGGCCGCAAGCGGCGCACCAAGGTGCGGCTGACGGACCGGGGGCGCACCGCCTTCGAGGGGCACGTGGCGGCGCTCCGGGCGATCGTCGAGGGCGCCGGGCCGCCCGACGCCTCGCAGCCGGCTGACGCGCCGGCACAGCACCCCACGGAGGCGGCACGATGACCGGGCGGCCCGCCCCGGGTCCGGACGGTGCACCCGCCCAGGTCCGGCGATGACTCGGGGGCGGTGATGCGGTGGGTGCTCACCCGGACGGAGCCCGGGCGCGTGCGGCCGCCACGATCTTCGGGCCGGACGGGTTGACGCGTCGTCGGCCGCAGGCGCTTTCCGCCTGCCGGTCACCGATCGCCCGGGTCGGGGGTGAGGGTGAAGACGCGGACGTGGCGGCGGCTGCGTCTCGCGTAGTCGTCGAAGACCGGCATGACCTCGAGGATGCGGTGTCGGGCCTCGTCCTGTTGGCGGGGGGTGAGCAGGTGGGCGCGGACGGGGATGGATGTGCCCTTCCAGTCGAGGACGGCACGGGGCTCGCGCAGGAGGTTGCCGGACCACGCCGGGTGGTGGCGCCGGCCGAAGTTCGTCGCCATGACCAGGAAGCTGCCCGAGGGGTCCGGGCCGGCGATCAGGGGGGTGAGGTGGGGTGTGCCGTCGCGGCGGGTGGTCCGCAGGACGGCGGTGGAAGCCAGCATGCGGCTGGGCATCCACCGGTTCTTGGTGAGGCGGTGGGCCAGCAGGTCCAGCAGAGGGAGCAGGCGCGGCCCCCAGCGCCGCAGGAGCCGACTGTTGCCCACTGCCGTCAGGAGGCGTCGGTGCAGGCGCGGCGCGGCGTACGCGGCCGGGTGGCGGTTCCGGGGGGTCACCGGTTCTCTCCAGGGTCACGGTCACGGGCCTGCTTGCGGCCGTCGGCGGGGAAGGGCCGGCCGGTCAGGTGTTGCGACAGCTGCCACAGGCGTTCGACGGCGCGTGGATCGGTGGCGCGTCGCGCGGTCCGGACAGCAACGGGCGGCCCGGACCACTCCCATGGGCCGCCGGGGCCGAGGACGTCCCCGCCATGGACGTGGGGGTCGGTGGCGGCTCGCAGCAGGGGCAGAGCCGCCAGTTCGGGCGAGTGCCGGCGCGCTTGCATCCACTCCAGCGCGCGGGCCTCCAGGTGGCGTGCGTCTGCGCGCAGGGCGCGCGAGCCCAGGGTGGTGTCGACCAGGCCGGGGTGGGCGGCGATCGAGCGCAAGGGCAGGTCACGGGCTTCCGCGAAAGCGTGGAGGCCGTGGGTGAACAGCAGGTTCGCCAGCTTCGAGTCGAAGTACGCCGTCCATCGGTGATAGCGGCGCGGCGCGGCCTGGTCGGGGCGGCAGCGGCCGAGCCAGTGGAGCACCGAGGTCACGTTCACCACCCGGGGCTGGGTCGATCTCAGCAGCGCCGGCAGCAGGTGGCCGGTGAGGGCGAAGTGGCCGAGGTGGTTGATGGCGAAGTGGGCCTCGTGGCCGCCCGCGGTGCGGGTGTGCGGCAGGGCGGCGACGCCGGCGTTGTTGATCAGGATGTCCACCCGCCCGCCGGTCAGGCCGCTGACCTCCTCGGCAGCTCGGCGCACCTGCGCCAACTGGGCCAGGTCGCACGGGACGTCGTGGGTGCGGTGGCTCCGCGGCCGCCGACGCGAGGCCGCCGCTGCCGTGTGTCCGTCCGCGGCGGCGTGGAGCGCGAGGACGTGGGCCCCGTGGCGGGCCAGGTGCTCAGCGACCGCCCGCCCGATCCCCCGGCCGGCGCCGGTGACCACCGCGGTCCGCCCGGCCAGGTCGGGAAGCTCAGCCGTCGACCACCCGTCCCGTGGGCGGGTCCAGCGTCGCCACGGCAAAGGGATCACGGTGGGATCGCGGTGTCCGGGCGGGGCACCGGCCACTTCCCCGGGGTGGGGTCGGGTCTCCTGCTCGTCAGTCATACGGGGCTCAACGACCGTCCCCGCCCGGGGTGGTGCCGTCGCACGTGCGGGCGGCGCAGCGGACGGCGGAGCCGGAGCTGTCAGTGACCCAGGTACACGGTGGCCGTGCACACCGCGGTTCCCAGGCCGGCTCCCAGCAGGACCTGCACCGGTGTGTGGACGCGCAGGTGCAGGCGGGACCAGGCGATCGCCGCGACGAGCAGGAACAGCACGGCCGCCCGGACGTCCACGAGGAGGGTCACCAGGGTGGTGCTGGCGGCGGCCGAGCTGGTGTGCAGGGAGATGTTGCTGGTCCAGGTACAGGCCAGCACCACAGCGGTCAGGAGCAGCGCGGTACGGCCGAGCTCCAGCAGGACCGGGGGCGCGCCGAGGTAGCCGCAGGCCAGCCACACGGCGGCCGCGGCGACGACGCTCGCCGCCAGCAGCACCAGCCGGGGCCCGCGCTGAGAGGGCTGAGGGCCGGGCCACCATCCCAGGCGGGGGCCCCCGGCGGCGAGAGCGGCACACAGCAGTACCCAGCATCCGCTGCCTCCCAGCCCCCAGAGAAGCCCGCGGTGACTGGGGCCGGTGAGGTGCCAGCCGATCGCGGCGCCGGCGAGCACCGGCAGAAGGGGCGGGGCGAAGCACGTGCTCAACAGTCGTGCCCACCACGTCCGGTCGTATCCCACGGTGATCGTCAACACAACGGGTGAACGAGCGGTTCGCTGCGAAGTTGCACGTCAGGCATGACCTCGCGCGGTCTCCCGCCGTTGTGCGGTACACAAGCCGACCTTCTGGGAGGAGAACGGCATGGGACCAGCCACCCGGCTGCACATCGACGCCGTACACAAGGCGTACGGCCGGCGCTCCGTGCTCCGTGGCACCGACTTCACCGTGTCGGCGGGCATGCTCGCCGGAGTGGTGGGAGAGAACGGGTCGGGCAAGAGCACGCTGCTCCGTATCGCCGTAGGACTGCTGGCACCCGACCGCGGCACGGTCCGGCGTTTCGGCACACTCGGCTACTGCCCGCAGAGGCCGGTCGTCAACGACACGCTGACCGTCGTCCAGCACCTGCGGCTCTTCCAGGTCGCCTACCGGCTGCCGGACCTGGACTACGCGTGGGAACTGGTGGACCTGCTCGGATTCCACGCGGAACGGCGCACTCGGGCAGGGGAACTCAGCGGCGGAACCCGGCAGAAGCTCAACCTGGCGCTCGCGTTGATGCACGACCCGCCGCTGCTGGTGCTCGACGAGCCCTACCAGGGCTTCGACTGGGACACCCACCAGCGCTTCTGGCACCTGGCGGGCCGGCTGCGCGATCAGGGCCAGGCCGTGGTCGTGGTCTCCCACCTCCTGCACGACCTCCAGCATTTCGACACCGTCCACCACCTGCGCGAGGGTCGGCTGCACGCGGGGGCCATGACGCGATGAGGCACCACTGGACCGCCTTCACCGTGGCTCTCGGCTTCACCCTGACGGGCCACCTGCGCAACCGCC
Organism: Streptomyces sp. WAC 04229; assembly: GCF_003947455.1. Lineage (GTDB taxonomy): Bacteria > Actinomycetota > Actinomycetes > Streptomycetales > Streptomycetaceae > Streptomyces. The sequence continues at coordinate 40,712 of NZ_QHJH01000033.1, forward strand.
TGGCCGTCACCATGACCGCGTTCTTCATCCCCACCTGGATCTACGTGGTCCGTGCGACCGCCCTGGACAAGAGCATCGCCTTCCACAGCAGCGCTCTGGGCACCGAGGTGACCGCCTCGATGAACCGCACGATCCAGATCTCCAGCGCTCTGCACGCCGTCACCGTCATCGCCGGCTTCATGATGTTCATGGCCACCTTCAACGCCCGGGACATGGACCAGCGCCTGGTCCTGGCCGGCTACCCCCGCGGTCACCTGCTCGCCGCCAAGCTCGTCGCGCTCCTTGTGATCACCGCGGTGCTGACCTGCTACTCCACCGGTCTGCTGCTCCTGTCCTGGCCGCTGACCCAGCCGGGTGCGGTCGCAGCCGCCCTGGCAGCGGCGATCCTGGCATACGGCGGGCTGGGCCTGCTGGCCGGCTTCCTGCTGCGCGGCGAACTGGAGGGCTTCTTCGCCGTGGTCATGACCACGCTGATCGACGTCGGTATGCAGAGCCCCGTCTCCAACCCCGCGGGAGACCAGGCCGGGCTGGACGCCCTGCCGCTGTACGGCCCCGCCCAGGCGGCTCTGGTCTCCGCGTTCACCCACACGCCTTCTCTGACGTGCTCGGCCCGGGCCCTCACCTGGTTCACCGCCACCAGCGCCCTGGCCGCGCTGGTGTTCCATCTGCGTACCCGGCGCCGTCACCACCCCATGCCCACCCTCGAACCGGCCGGCAGCCCTCACCCGTCCTGAGCGGCGGGGCCTCCGCCCCGGCTCGTGTGCCGTGGAGCCCGGGTTCTGCCGCCCGTCAAGGGGACCGTGCCGCCTCGCCTCGGGGTCCCCCTCCCACCGGGCGGCGCTCCCGTCGCCGCGCCGTGCGAACGCTGAGATGCTGAGAGGGCGGGTCGCGCTTCTCGCGGGGCGACGAAGGTGGTGCTGGGCCATGGCCGGGGAGAGGCAGAGTGGTCGAGAGCCGACGGCGCCGGGGCACGAGCCCCGGGCGGGCACCTTCCTGCGCACCCGCACGGCTGTTCCCTCCCTCCCCCCGACGTTCCTGAGGCGCGGGCGACTGGCCCGGCGCCTCGACGAGGGCCCGGACACGCCGTTGACGCTGGTGAGCGGCGCCGCGGGGGCCGGAAAGACGCTGCTGGTCGCCGACTGGGCGGCCCGGGCGAGGCGGCCCGTCGCCTGGCTCACCAACGACGCCGGGCACCAGGGCAGCGGGACGTTCTGGGCGTACGTGCTGGAGGCGCTGCGCGGCGCCGGGGAGCCCGTGCCGCCGGAGGTCGGGGCGCCCGCCTGCGGGGACCGGGTCGACCCCCTGTTCTCCTCGCGGCTGGCCGGCGCGCTGTGCGAACGGGACGGGCCGGTGATCGTGGTGCTGGACGAGTACGACCGCGTGACCGACCCCGAGATCTCGGCGCAGCTGGAGTTCGTGCTGCGGCACGCCGGCGCGGGGCTGCGCCTCGTCCTGGTCACCCGCAACGAACCCCGCCTCCCCCTGCACCGCTACCGAGCCTCCGGGCGGCTGACCGAGATCAGGAACGCCGACCTGGCCTTCACCCCCGACGAGGCCGCCGAACTGCTCGCACTGCACGGCCTGCGGCTCCCGCGGCACGCCACGCTCGGGCTGGTGGAGCACACGCGCGGCTGGGCCGCGGGGCTGCGCCTGTGCGCGCTGGCGGCACAGGACAGTCCGGACCCGGAGCGGTACCTGAAGGAGTTCGAGGCGGGTCACTCCGCCGTCGCCGACTTCCTGCTGGCGGAGGTGCTCGACCGGCAGGGCCCCGGCATCCGGGGCCTGCTGCTCCGGGTGAGTGTGCTCGACGACTTCCGGCCCGAGCTGGCCGACGCGCTGACCGGCCGCCGCGACGCCGAGTCCGCGCTGGCGGGGCTGCGGCGGCAGAACGCGTTCGTCGAGTACCTGGGAGACGTCTCGTACCGGCTGCACCCGCTGTTCGCGGAGATCCTCCGCGCCCACCTGCGGGAGCGGCTGCCCGGCCTGGAGGCGGAGCTGCACCGGCGGGCGGCGGTGTGGCTGCGGCGGCACGGGCGGCTGACCGAGGCGCTGCGGCACGGAGCCGCCGCCGACGACTGGGAGTTCACGGCCGGGGCGCTGCTCGGGGACCTCGCCGTCGGCCAGTTGTTCACCGGGCTGCGGTCCGCCGACCTCTCCGCCCTGTTCGCGCGGATGCCCGCCACGGCCACCACGCCGGCCGCGGAACTGGTCCGCGCGGCACGCGGTCTGGCCCGGTCCGACCTGGAGGGTGGTCTGGCCCATCTGCGGCACGCCGAACGCGCCCTGACGGCGGACGCCCCCGCGGCCGACCGGATGTGCGGGGCGCTGCTCCAGGCGCTGGCGGCGCGGCTGACCGGTGCGCCGGAGCGGGCGGCGACGGCGGCCGGGACCGCGGCCAAGCTGCTCGGCGAGCTGCCGGAGGGGCTGCTGGACGAGCACCCCGAGGTCGTCGCCCTCCTGCGCGCGCATGTGGGCTGCGCCTTGCTCTGGGCCGGCCGCCTGGACGAGGCACGGGCGGAACTGGCGGCCGTGGCGGGCGGCGACGAACGGGCGGCGACGGCACCGGCCCGCGAGGACGCGCTCGGCCACCTCGCCCTGATCGACTACCTGGACGGGCGCCCCTCGGCCGCCGAGAGCAGGGCACTGGCGGCCACGGCGGTACGGCGGCGGTTCAGTCTGCCGGGGCGGTCCGGGTCGGGCATCGCCCTCGTGGTGCTCGCGGCGGTCGCCGTGGAACGCGACGAACTCGATCGCGCCGAGACGTTGCTCGACGTGCCGGGCGGCGGGGAGCAGGCGGTGCGGGACCCGGTGTGCGCGGGGGCCCGCGCCGCCACCACGGCCCGGCTGCTGCTGGCCCGCGGCCGAACTCGCGCCGCCTTCGACGCCCTGCGGCGGCCGGTGCCCGGGGTGACCGTCTCACCGTGGCTGGAGGCGCACCGCACCGTGCTGACCGCCGCCGCGCACCAGGCCGCGGGAGACCGGGGGGCGGCCTGCGCGCTCCTGCGACGCGTCCCGCCGGGGCCCCCGATGTGCGCCGTGGAGGCCGCGGGCGTCCAGTTCGCCGCGGGTTTCCCCGAGGCGGCGCTGAGGCGGCTCGACGCGCTCCCCGCGCGGGGCGACCCGGGTCCGGCCGTGCGGGTGCGGGCCGCGCTGCTCAGGGCACGGGCGGCCGATGCCGCCGGGGACGCCGTCGCCGCCCGCAGGCTGGTCGGCCACGCCGTGCGGGAGGCGCGGCGCGAGCGGCTGCGGCGTCCGCTGCTCGACACCGGCCCCTGGGTGCGTCCGCTGCTGGCCCCGGCGCCCGCACCGCAGCCCGCGGCACCGGTCGTGCCGGACCTCAGCCCGAGGGAGCGGGAGGTGCTGGGCGGGGTCGCGCGGCTGATGTCGTACGACGAGATCGGTGCCGACCTGTTCATCTCGGTGAACACGGTCAAGACCCACCTCAAGAGCGCCTACCGAAAGCTGTCCGTGAACCGGCGCTCCGACGCCGTGCGCCGCGCGCGGGAGCTGCACCTGCTGTGACGCGGCGCTCACACCGGGCGCTGGCGCAGCTCCATGACCCGCAGGCCGAGGGACTGGCAGCGGTCGAGCAGCCCGTACAACTGCGCCTCGTCCACGACGGCCCCGTACAGCACGGTCTGGCCGTCCATCTCCACGTGCTCCAGCTCGGGGAAGGCCCTGGCCAGCGCTGCCGACAGACGACCGTCGACACGAATCTCGTAGCGCATCGATCAGCTCCCTCCTGCGATGCGCACCCGCGTCAGTCGGGTGGCGGCTCCCTGCCCTGCCGCCGCAGACCGGTCTGGACGGCGCCCACCAGCACCCGGGCGGCCACCCCCACCAGGAGCAGGCCGCCGGCCATCTGGATCATCACCACCAGCCGGCCCGTCTGGGAGTGGGCGACGATGTCGCCGTATCCCACGGTGGCGAACGTGGCCAGCGTGAAGTACAGCGAGTCCGTCTTGGTCAGCGCCTCGCTGAAGGTTCCCGGACTGGCCCGCTCCAGCAGGTAGTAGAACGCGGCGAACAGCACCAGGAACAGCACGGCCGTGGCGGCGAGGGCCTCGGCGGCCCGCAGCCGGGGGTGCGGGGAGCGCAGGATGGCCCGGATCTCCCACAGGAAGACCAGGACGACCGCGACCAGGCCGCACACGAACGCCGCCCAGGTGGCGGCCGTGGGGCGCTCGTCGAGCGGCAGCAGGTAGTAGGCGGCGAACAGACCCGTGGTCACGCCCGCGGCCCGCGCGAGGGCCACGGCCGTCGCCCGCCGCCGCCGGGACACCGACCCGGTGAGCGGGTCGGGACCCGCCCGGTCGTCCACCGGTTCGTCCACAGCCTCATCACACCGCCGGACAGGGCCGTGCCGGATCACCCGCGGAGGGTGATCCCGCGCGCCCCCGCCGTCGCGACACTGTGGACATGAACGGACAGGTGTTTCTGGCGTACGACTATCCGCTGCTCAGCGTCTTCTGGTCGCTGCTCTGGTTCTTCCTGTGGATCATGTGGTTCATCCTGCTCTTCCGCATCGTGACCGACATCTTCCGCGACGACGAGCTCGGCGGCTGGACCAAGGCGGGATGGATGGTGTTCGTCATCGTCCTCCCCTTCGTCGGCGTCCTCATCTACGTGATCGCCCGGGGCAGGGGCATGGGCCGCCGTGAGCACGCCCATGTACGGGCCCGTCAGGAGGAGATCGACGACTACATCCGCAAGACGGCGGGGAGCGGGCACGGGCGGAGCGGCAGCGTGGACGAGCTGGCCAGGCTCTCCGAGATCCGTGCCCGCGGCGACATCACGGAGGACGAGTTCCGCAGGGCGAAGGAGCTGGTGCTCAGCGGCTCCGGGCCGGCCGGACCGAAGGAGGCACGATGACCGCGACCCACGGCGCACGCGCGCACACGACCAGGGGGGCCATGGCCGGCGGGCTCACGGCCTTCGCGGGCGTGATGCTGATGATCTCGGGTCTGCTCGGGATCTTCCGGGGCATCATGGCGATCGCCGAGGACGACGTCTTCGTCACGACGCCCGAGTACGTCTTCCGGTTCGACCTCACCGGCTGGGGCTGGATCCATCTCGCGCTGGGCATCCTGGCGGTGCTCGTCGCGCTGGGTCTCTTCCGCACCGCGCTGTGGGCGCGGGTGGTCGGGGTAGGCGTCGCGGGGCTCGTCCTCATCGCGAACTTCCTCTCCCTGCCTTACTACCCGGTCTGGTCGATCGTGGTGATCGCGATGTCGGCGTTCATCATCTGGGCGCTGTGCGTGGTCCGGCAGGACGAGTGACGCCGACGGCCCTCAAGGGCGGTGCGCCGCCGCGTCCTTGGTCAGCTGGACGGCGGCGAGCAGGCTGAGGCCGGGTGCCTCCCCGCGCAGCGTCTTGACGGCCCGCACGGAGTCGACGGGGCCCTCGTGGCCGGCCGCGGCGAGGCGCTCGTGGACCCAGCGGGCGCGCAGCTCGGCGTCGGAGGCCGCGGCGGCCCGCTCGGCGACGGCGGCGGCCGCCTCCAGGCCGGGCCGTTCCTCGGGCGTCGCCGTGGCGAGCGCCTGGCGGATCCCGTGGGCGATGACGTCGGCGTCGCGCAGGACGAGGACGTTGAACTCCGGTGGCTTGCTCAGTCCGAACATGCGGTCATCGTCGATGCCACGGCCCGTCCGCAGCAAGGCGCTTGAGGAGTTCCTGAGCCAAGGGGCCCGTGTCCGTTTCCTTCAAGACCCGGGCGGCGCGCCCTGGCTACGGTGGCGCCATGACCGCACGATTCAACGCCATCGGCCTCGTCGTCTCCGACATGTCCGCCTCCGTGGCCTTCTACCGCCGGCTCGGCTTCGCGTTCCCCGACGGCTGCGAGGGGCAGCCGCACGCGGAGGCCGAACTGCCGGGCGGCATCCGGCTGCTGCTCGACACCGAGGAGTCCGTCCAGTCCTTCATGCCCGGGTGGCAGCCGCCGGCCGGGGGCGGGCGCCATTCGCTCGCCCTGCTGTGCGACACGCCCGCCGAGGTCGACACGCTCTACGCCGAACTGACCGCCGCCGGCTGCCACGTCGAGCAGAAGCCGTGGGACGCCGGCTGGGGCCAGCGCTACGCCGTACTGGGCGACCCGGACGGCCACGGTGTGGACCTGTTCGCCCCGCTAGCGGCGGCCGAGTAGTTCGCCGGGGGTGACGCCCGCCAGTTCCCGTACGTCCCGCGTCAGGTGGGCCTGGTCCGCGAAGCCGGTCCGGGCAGCCGTCTCGGCGAGGGGCGTGCCGGCGCGGGCCTGGGCGAGGGCGCGTTGCAGGCGCAGGACCCGGGCCAGGGTTTTGGGGCCGTAGCCGAAGGCGGTCAGGGAGCGCCGGTGCAGCAGGCGGGCGCCGATGCCGAGTTCGTCGGCGGTGGCGGCGACGGGGCGGCCCGCGTCGAGGGCGGCCACGATGCGGAGCAGCAGCGGGTCGGGGGGCTCCGCCTCGGCGGCCCGGGACATCGCGGCCTCCTCCAGTCCGCGCGCCGGATCGGGGGCCGCGTTCACCCGCGCGGCCAGCTGCCGGGCGCGGGCTGCCGGCCAGAGGTCGGTGAGGTCGACGCGCCGGTCGCGCAGCTCGCGGGCGGGGACGCCGAGGAGCGCGGGCGCGGTGCCGGGCGGGAAGCGGACGCCCGCCCAGGGGGCCGGGGTGCCCTCCGTGAGGTGGGCGCGGGTGTCGGGTCCGGCGACCAGGAGCCGGCCGTCGTGCCAGAGCAGGTCCATGCAGCCGTCCGGCAGGACCCGTCCCGGTTCCGGTTCGGTCGGGGTGTTGGTCCACACCACGGCGTCGGTCAGGCGGGAGGCGCGTTCCGCGTACACGGGTGCCAGGCTACGCCGGTGTCCGGTACTCCTGCGGGCTGACGCCGTACACCCGCTTGAAGGCGGTCGACAGGGCGAAGGCGCTGCCGTAGCCGACCTGGCGGGCGATCGCGCCGAGGGTGTCCTCGCTGTCGCGCAGCCGGTCGGCGGCGAGGGCGAGGCGCCAGCCGGTGAGGTAGGCCATCGGGGGTTCGCCCACCAGGTCGGTGAAGCGCCGGGCCAGGGCGGCGCGGGACACCCCGGACTTCTCGGCGGGCCGGGCGCTGACGTACCGGGCGGTCTCGGCGCGGGAGTACGGCGAGAACCTGACCGCCTTCGGTGTGCCGGCGGAGGAGGCCGCGTTCCTCGTGGAGCTGTTCGGCTCGCTGCTCGACGGCCGCAACGCCCATCTGTCGGAGGGCGTCGAGGAGGTACTGGGCCGCACGCCGAGGGACTTCGGGGACTTCGTCCGCGAGGGCGCGGCGACGGGGACGTGGGACCCGCAGGGGTCCGGCGGGGCCTAGGTTCGTCGGGGGGTGGAGCGCTGTCCCCCCGGGCGGCACGTGAGCGGGCGCGGGCGTGCCCTTCCTCGGAGGCACGGCACTGCGGTTGTGCCGGCCCGGGAGACAGCGGATTCTGTAGGGGACGAACGGGGCTGGTGTGGCGCCATGAGCGCATGGAATACGGACCAGAGTGCTGACTTTCGTGGCCCTCTCGACGTCACCAGGGCGGCCACGGTGGTCGTGGACGCTCAGAACACGGTCATCGGATGGAGCCTCGGCGCGGAGCGGCTCTTCGGCTACCCGCCGCACGAGGTCGTCGGCCGCCTCCTGAGCACGTTCCTGTCGCACGGCCCGACGCCCTCCCTGCTCCCCCTCCTCACCCACTACCGGGGCAACGACATACGCGCCGCCCGGCACCGGGACGGAAACGAGGTGATCGTCGCCGTCGACGGGTGCCCGCTGCCGGGCGCTGGAGCGGCGGAGCGTGTCCTCGTCGCGACGGAGCTGAAGGAGCTCCGGCTCTGGGACGCCCGGCTGGCCCTGTTGCACGGACTGGCCACCCAGTCCCCCGTCGGCCTGGCGATCTACGACGTCGATCTCCGCCTGACCTGGTGCAACACGGCCTTCGAGCGGGAGATCGGACAACCGTTCGCCGAGTTCCGCGGCCTCCGGGCCGATGAGCTGTACGCCGACGGACGATTCGTGACCAAGGGGCATCCGCCCACGCTCGACGCGGTCATGCGTCACGTGCTGGACACCGGCGAGCCCTCGCTCGACCTGCACTTCCTGGGCCGCCCGCCGAGCGATCCGGCCACCGAGCACCTCTGGTCCTGTGCCTACTACCGGCTCCAGGACGCCGACGGCCGGGTCGTCGGAGTGTGCGAGGACGCGTTCGACATCTCCGATCGGTACCGGGCGCAGCAGCGACTGGCGCTGCTCGTCGAGGCGGGTCGCGGGATCGGGACCGCCCTCGACGTGGTGGTCACCGCGGAGAAGATCGCCGAGGTGTCGGTGCCGGCGTTCGCCTCCACGGTCACGGTCGATCTCGCGCGGGTGGTCCTTGAGGGCGAGATGCCGGCCGCCAGCGGCACCGCGGCCATGCCTCTGGTGCGGGTGTCCGCCCGCTCGGCGGACGGGGCGCACACCGAGGAGGCCGGCACCGTCCGCTCACCCGTGAGGTACGCCGCCGGTTCGCCGCAGGACCGCAGCCTCTCCTCGGGTGGGCTCGTCCTCGACAACACGACCCTGGTCGTACCGCTGCGGGCCGGGAACGGCCTGCTGGGACTCGTCACCTTCGTTCGCGACGCGGAGTCGGCCACCTTCGACGGCGGTGAGGTCGCGCTGGCCGACGAGTTGGTCGCCCGCACGGCCGTGTCCATCGACAACGCCCGCCGGTTCACCCGCGAGCGCACCGCCGCCCTGGCGCTGCAACGCCAGTTGCTGCCGCAGCAGTTGCCCGAGGCGTCGGCCGTCGACCTGGCCTACCGCTACCTTCCCACGGACGACGTGACAGGAGTCGGGGGTGACTGGTTCGACGTCATTCCGCTCTCCGGGACCCGGGTCGGACTCGTGGTCGGGGACGTGGTCGGTCACGGCCTGCAGGCGGCCGCCACCATGGGGCGGCTGCGTACGACCGTACGCGCGTTCGCCCAGATGGACATGGACCCCGTCGAGCTGCTGTCGCGGCTGGACGATCTGGTGGCGCAGTCGGCGGAGGAGCAGTGGGGCGGGGTCGGTGTGCCGGACGGCGCCCAGGCAGACGTGACCACGGGGGCGACCTGCCTCTACGCCGTCTACGACCCGGTTTCGCGACGCTGTGTCATGGCGAGGGCCGGGCACCTGCCGCCGGCGGTCGTCGACCCGGCGGGCCGGGTGACCTTTCCGGATCTGCCGGCCGGCCCGCCCCTGGGCCTCGGCGGCCTGCCGTTCGAGTCCCAGGAGGTCGAACTTCCGGTGGGCAGCCTGCTGGCCCTCTTCACCGACGGTCTGGTCGAGGCCCGCGACCACGACATCGATCACGGCCTCGACACCCTGGGACGGGTACTCGGCGACCGGCACGCCCCCCTCGAAGAACTCTGCGACCGCGCCGTGGCGGAGCTCGTGCCGAGCGGCTCGACGGCGGACGACACCGCTTTGCTGCTCGTCCGGACCCGCGAACTCGACGCCTCACAGGTCGTCGAATGGGAGCTGCCCGCCGAACCGGTCGCCGCGGGCCGTGTCCGGGACCTGGCCACCCGGCAACTGCACCACTGGGGCCTCGAGGAACAGTCCTTCACCACCGAGCTGGTCGTCAGCGAACTGGTGACCAACGCGGTCAGATACGCCGAGGGGCCGATCCAGGTACGTCTCATCCGGGACCGCACCCTCTTGTGCGAGGTCGCCGACACGAGCCACACGTCACCGCATCTGCGCCACAGCGGTGAGGACGACGAGGGTGGGCGGGGCCTGTTCATCGTTGCGCAGCTCGTCCAGAGGTGGGGGACCCGTTACTCCCACTCCGGCAAGACCATCTGGACCGAGCAGGCCTTTGCGACGGCGGAGGGGCCGCACGGTCTCCGCCCGCACGCGGGGTCACCTTCGCAAGGATGAGGGGTACGCCTCGGGCGCGCAGACGACGCTGCTCACGAGGCCTCCGGCTTGTCGTGGTTGGCGGGTGGTGTGTGCTTGGCGTGGGTGCGCAGGCGGGCCGTGACGTCCTCCGGGGGGAGGAAGCGGGACCAGCGTTCCGGGAACTCCGAGGGCATGTCGGGGTCCGACTCGCCGTTCGCGGAGGCGCGGGCCACGTAGTCGGCGACCTGGGCCTGGCGCAGCCGCTCGTTGGCCTCGCGGGCCGCGGCGGTGGCGGCGGCGGGCCAGACCCGGTCGATCGCCGCGTTGACCGCGGCCCCGACGAGCACGGCGAACGCGGACACACCGATCCACAGCAGCACGGCGACCGGCGCGGCCAGCGAGCCGTAGATCGTGGGGCCCTCGACGGTGCTGGTGAGGTAGATGCGCAGCAGGAAGCTGCCGAGCACCCACATGCCGAGGGCGACCAGCGCGCCGGGCACGTCCTCGATCCACGGGGAGCGCACCGGCACGGAGACGTGGTACAGCGTGGTCAGGAAGGCCACCGACAGGAGGATCACGACCGGCCAGTACAGGACCTGCACGACCGTCGTCGACCAGGGCACGATCCGCACCACGGCGTCCGGTCCGGCCACCATCAGCGGCAGCGCGACGGACCCGATGAGCAGCGCCACCAGGAAGAGCAGGAAGGCCATCAGGCGGGTCTTGACGATCCCCCGGACGCCGTCGAGGCCGTACATCACGGTGATGGTGTCGATGAAGACGTTCACCGCGCGGGAGCCCGACCACAGGGCGAACAGGAAGCCGATGGAGATGACGTCGGGCCGGCCGCCCTTCATCACGTCGTCCAGGATCGGCTCGGTGATCTGCTTGACGCCCTTCTCGGAGAGCACCGCGCGGGAGGCGTCCAGGATGTTGTTGCGCAGGCTCTCGGTGGTGTCGGCGCCGATCCAGGAGTCGACGTAGCCGAGCAGTCCCAGGAGGCTCAGCAGCAGGGGCGGCACCGACAGCAGCGTGAAGAACGCGGCCTCGGCGGCCAGGCCGAGGATGCGGTACTCCATGCACGAGTTGACCGTGTCCTTGAGCAGCAGCCAGGCGGTCCTGCGTTTGGAGACGTTCCGGTACAGGACCCGGGCACGATGAAGCCGGCCGGAGGGCCGTTCGGGGGATTCACTTGCTGGCTGCACGACCTAAAGGTATCCGCCGACGGGGGTCGCACTCATCCGCGGACGCCCACCGGCCGGTGCCGGCTCCGCGCAGGTCCCCGGCACGATAGGTTCACGTTCATGGCAGGCAGCACCCACACCGTGACGAATCAGGCGCCGCCGCTGGTCGGCCACGACGTCTTCACCGGCGACCGGGCCCTGACGGCCGCCGTCGAGCGGCACCTGGCACCGGAGCTGCGCGAGGAGGCGCTGGCCGAGCTGTCGGGCCTGGGCCGCAGCTGCGGGTCGCTCCAGGCCCGGGAGTGGGGCGAGCAGGCCAACACGAACCCGCCGGTCCTGCGCACCCACGACCGGTACGGCCACCGCGTCGACGAGGTCGACTTCCACCCGGCCTGGCACCGGCTGCTCGGCAAGGGCGTCGCGGCCGGTCTGACCGCGGCCTGGACCCGGCCGGGCGGCCACGTGCGGCGCGCGGCCGGCTTCGTCATGTGGACGCAGGTGGAGGCGGGCAACTGCTGTCCGCTGTCCATGACGCACGCCGCCGTGCCGGCCCTGCGCGCCGATCCGGGCCTGGCCGCCGAGTGGGAGCCGCGGCTGACCTCGCGGGTGTACGACCGTGAGCTGCGGCCGGCCCGGCTGAAGGCCGGCGCCCTGTTCGGCATGGGCATGACGGAGAAGCAGGGCGGCAGCGACGTACGGGCGAACACCACGTCGGCCCGGCCGCTCGCCGAGGACGGCACGTACGAGCTGACCGGGCACAAGTGGTTCTGCTCGGCGCCCATGTCGGACGGCTTCCTGGTGCTGGCGCGGGCCCCGGGCGGGCTGACCTGCTTCCTGGTGCCGCGCGTGCTGGCCGACGGCACCCGCAACGTGTTCCTGATCCAGCGGCTCAAGGACAAGCTGGGCAACCGGTCCAACGCCTCCGCCGAGGTCGAGTTCGACGGCACCTGGGCGCGCCGGGTGGGCGAGGAGGGGCGCGGGGTGCCCGCCATCATCGACATGGTGGCGGCGACCCGGGTCGACTGCGTGCTGGGCTCGGCGGGTCTGATGCGGCAGGCCGTGGCGCAGGCGGTGCACCACTGCGGGTACCGGGAGGCGTTCGGCGCGAAGCTGGCCGACCAGCCGCTGATGCGCAACGTCCTCGCGGACCTGGCGATCGAGTCGGAGGCGGCGACCACGCTCGCGCTGCGGCTGGCGGCGGCCCAGGACGCGGCGGGCGACGGCGACGAGCGGGAGCGGGCGCTGCTGCGGCTGGCGGTGCCGGCCGCGAAGTACTGGGTGACGAAGCGGTGCGCGCCGGTGGTGGTGGAGGCCGCCGAGTGCCTGGGCGGCAACGGCTACGTCGAGGAGTCCGGCATGCCCCGGCTGGTGCGCGAGTCGCCGCTCAACTCCATCTGGGAGGGCGCCGGCAACGTACAGGCACTGGACGTGCTGCGGGCACTGGCGCGGGAGCCGCTGGCGATGGACGCGTACCTGACGGAGGTGGGCCTGGCGCGCGGCGCCGATCACCGGCTGGACGCGGCGATCCGGGGCCTGTTGACGGAACTGGCGGACCTGGCGGACGCCGAGGGGCGGGCGCGGCGGCTGGTGGAGCGGCTGGCACTGGTGCTCCAGGGCTCGCTCCTGGTCCGGTACGCGCCGCCGGAGGTGGCCGACGCGTTCTGCGCCGCGCGGCTGGGCGGCGACGGGGGCGCGGCCTTCGGCACGCTGCCGCCGACCCTGGACCTGGCGTCGGTGGTGGAGCGGGCCCGGCCGGGGGCCTGATCCGGCCAGGTGGTGCGGAGGTGGTGCTGCGCCGACACGGCACCACCTCCGCCACACGGGCCTGTTCGGGCCGCGTACGCCGCTCGGGACGGCGTGGTTCAAGTCTGGCCACCCGCCCCGCCGTCCACCAGGGTTGCAGGGGGTTGCAACTTGCTGTCGGCCGTATGCGGACTGTGCCCTCACGAGGGCGGGCAAGCGGTCACTATGAGACGGACATCCGGCTTCCGGGAGGACGAGGACCTGTGGCGCTCTCGCCGATGGACGTGACCCAGTTCGCCGCCGTCGACGCGGCGCGTGCGGCCCGGATGCTCAGCGAGGTCCGCTCCGCCAGGCTCTCCGGCGGACAGGCCCCGGTGGCGCCGAGGCCGGTGATCGAGCAGTCCTGGGAGCGGGTGCAGCGCAGCGGCGTCGATCCCGACCACGACGTCCGCTCCGGGCTGCTGTCGCCGGAGGAGGTGCGGCGGCGGCGCGAGTCCTCGGCGCTGCGGCACGTGCTGCCGGTGCTGCGGGAGGCGCTGCTCTCGGTCGCGGACGTCGCCCACCACATCATGGTGGTCGCCGACGAGGACGGCCGGGTGCTGTGGCGGGAGGGCAGTGCGCCGGTGCTGCGCAGGGCGGACGGGCTGGGATTCGAACTCGGCGCGGACTGGCGGGAGGAGACCGTCGGCACCAACGGCGTGGGGACGCCCGCGGTGACGCGTCGGCCCGTACAGGTCTTCGCCTCCGAGCACTTCGTCCGGTCCCAGGCGACCTGGACCTGTGCCGGGGCGCCGATCACCGACCCGCGCAGTGGCCGGCTGCTCGGCGTGGTCGACGTGAGCGGGCCGCTGGAGACGATGCACCCGGCGACGCTCGCCTGGGTCGACTCGGTGGCCAAGCTCGCCGAGGCCCGGCTGCGCGAGCTGCACGCGCGGTCGCTGGAGCGGCTGCGGGCGGTGGCCGCGCCGGTCCTGGCCCGGCTGGACGGCCGGGCGCTGGTGACGGACCGGGACGGCTGGACGGCGGCGGTGACGGGGATGCCGTACGTGGACCGGGTGGCGCTGCCCAAGTCGCCCGAGGCGGGGACGAGGTGGCTGCCGGCGATCGGGGCGTGCACCGTGGAGCCGCTGGCCGGGGGCTGGCTGGTGCGGGCCGCCGAGGGACCGGTGCCGGGGGGTGCCGCCCGGATCGTGCTGGACCTCGCAGAGCCGCGCCGCCGGTCGGTGCGGGTGCTGGGCGGGGCGGGGGACTGGGCCCGGGAACTGAGTCCCCGGCACGCCGAGTTGCTGTACCTGCTGGCCGTGCACCGGGGCGGCCGCAGCGCCGCGGCCCTGGCCGAGGACGTGTTCGGCGACCCTGCCCGCACGGTGACGGTGCGGGCCGAGATGTCCCGCGTCCGCAGGTACCTGGGCCCGTACCTGGAACATCGGCCGTATCGTTTCTGCGAAGACGCGGAGGTGGAGCTCCTCCTCCCGCCCGACCCCCGCGACC
>NZ_QHJH01000339.1 GCF_003947455.1 Streptomyces sp. WAC 04229
GCGGCGCAGGCGGGCACGGGTGCGGCGGGCCAGCCCGTGCAGGCCGTCGGGGGCGTAGAGGAGGATCACGACGATCGCGGCTCCGTAGAGGTAGCGGGACGCCTCGGTCGGGCCGATCGATCCGCCGCCGGAGCCCGGGGTCGCCACCAGCGGCAACTGGTCGGCGTAGCGGGTCATCAGCAGGGGCAGCGCGGTGACGAAGACGGCACCCGCGGTGGCTCCGGCGACCGAACCCAGTCCGCCGATGACGATCATGGCCAGGTAGTCGACGGAGAGGGCGAGGGAGAAGTAGTCGGGGACGACGCGGCGGAAGGAGAGCGCGAGCAGGACGCCCGCCAGGCCCGCGTACATGGAGGAGACGACGAACGCCGCCGAGCGGTACCGCGCCACGTGCACGCCCATCACCGACGCCGCGGTCTCGCTGTCGCGCAGCGCCACCAGGGCGCGGCCGGGCCGCCCGCGCAGCAGTCCGCGGGCGGTGAACCAGGTGACGGCGAACAGGACGAGGCCCAGGTACCAGAGCCGTTCCTCGGCACCGAACGGCACGCCCAGGAGCGTCAGTTCCGGATCGGTCTCGGCGAAGGTGAAGCCGCCCAGCTCCAGCGGCGGCACCGAGCGTCCGTTGAAGCCGCCGGTGACGGAGTCCGCGGTGAGCAGGACGTGGTGGCCGAGGAAGACCAGGGCGAGGGTGGCCACGCCCAGGTAGATGCCCTTGACCCGGCCGGCGACGGGACTGAACAGGCCGCCGGCCGCCCCGGCCAGGAGTACGGCGAGCAGCGCGGCGAGGGAGGGCGGCAGCCCGGGGCCGGGCTCGCCCGCCAGCCACACGTAGCCGTACGCGCCGACCGCGAGGAAGAAGGCGTGCCCGAGGGAGAGCTGGCCGGCGGTGCCGCTGAGCAGGCCGAGACCGACTGCTCCGATGGCGGCGGCCATCGAGAACAGGCCGATGCGCAGCCAGAAGGCGTCCAGGTAGAACGGCAGGGCGCACAGGAGGAGGACGGGCAGGAGGAGGCCGCCGCGTCGCAGGAGAGCGGAGAGTCGGTCAGACACGGGCCGCCCCCTTCGCCGCGAAGAGTCCGGCGGGGCGCACCAGCAGGACCAGCACCATCACGGCGTACGGCGCGACGTCGCCGAAGCCCTCGCCGAGGACGTGCAGGTCGGACTGGTAGCCGGCGACGAACGCCTCGGTGAGGCCGATCAGCATGCTGCCGACGAGGGCGCCGACCGGGGAGGCCATGCCGCCGAGGATGGCGGCCGGGAACGCCTTCAGGGCGATCTGCCCGGTGGTGCGTTCGAGGCCGGGTGCCGGGAAGGCGACCAGGAAGACCGCGGCGAGCGCGGCGAGGCCGCCGGCCAGGCACCAGGCGGCGGTGCGCACCCGTGTCAGCCGAACGCCCATCAGGGCGGCGGCCTCCGAGTCCTCGGCGGCGGCGCGCAGCGAGAGGCCCCACGAGGTGAACCGGAAGAGGGCGAAGGCGCCGCCGATGGCGAGGGCGGAGACCAGGATCGCGGCGACGCGGCTGTCGGCCACGGTCACCGGGCCGAGGTCGGTCACGGCGTCGCCCCAGGGGTCGCCGAGCGGCAGCAGGTCGCCGCCGATGCGCCGGGCCAGGTCGGTGACCAGGACGATGTCGATGCCGATGGTGACGATGGTCTGTACGTGCGCGGCGTGCGGGTCGCCGCCGCCGACCGGCTGGAGCAGCAGGCGGTCCAGCGCCCCCGCCACGGCAGCGGTCACGAGGACCGCGACGGCCAGCGCCCCGGCGAAGCCGAGGTCGTCGTGGAGGACGGCGACGAGGTAGCCGCCGAGCAGCAGCAGGGAGCCGTGGGCGAAGTTCAGTACGCCGGAGGCCTTGAAGATGGTGACGAAGCCGAGCGCGATCAGGGCGTAGACGGAGCCGAGGGCGAGGCCGTTGAGGAGGTTGTCGAGGAAGCCGCTCATGCCGCGTCCTCCCCGGTGGTGCCGGTGCCGAGGTAGGCGCGCAGCACCTCGGGGTCGCGCCGGACCTCGTCGGGGGTGCCGTGGGCGATGGCCTTGCCGAAGTCGAGGACGGTGACCTCGTCGGCGAGCCGCATCACCAGTCCCATGTCGTGTTCGACCAGGACGACGGAGAGGCCGAGTTCGGCACGGATCTCCCGGACGACCTCGGTCATGCGGGCGCGTTCGGCGGCGTTCATGCCGGCCACGGGTTCGTCGAGCAGCAGGACACGGGGCTCCAGACAGAGGGCGCGGGCGAGTTCGACGCGCTTGCGGTCGCCGTAGGAGAGCAGGGCGACGGGCGAGGTGAAGTGGGCTCCGAGGCCGACGAGTTCGGCGATCTCCCGGGCCTTGGCGAGGTGATCGCGCTGTTCGCGCACGGCGCGCGGCAGCCGCAGGGCGCTGGCGGCGAAACCGGCGCGGGACAGGGCGTGGCGGCCGAGCATCAGGTTGTCGGCGACGGTGCCCTGGGTGGTGACGATGTTCTGGAAGGTGCGGGCCACGCCGAGCGCCGCGATGCGGTGCGGGGCGAGCCGCGTCAGCTCGGCGTCGCCGAGCCGTACGGTGCCGGTGGTGGGGCGGTACAGACCCGACAGGACGTTGAAGCAGGTGGACTTGCCGGCGCCGTTGGGGCCGATGACGGCGTGCAGGGTGCCGGGGGCGACGGTGAAGGAGACGTCGTCGAGGGCGACGAGTCCGGCGAAGCGCACGGTCACGCCCCGGACGTGGAGCGCGTCGGGGGCGGTCACGCGGCCCCCTGACCGTCGGTGGTCTCGCCCAGGTAGAGGCGGCGTACGGCGTCGGTCCGGGCGAGTTCCGCGGCGGGTCCGGAGAGCCGGACCTCGCCGACCTCCAGGACGTACGCCTCTTCGGCGAGGGACAGGGCCATGCCGGCGTTCTGTTCGACGAGCAGGACGGCGGTGCCCTGGGCGTTGATCTCGCGGACGACGCCGGCGATGCGGTCCACCATCATCGGGGCGAGGCCGAGGGAGGGTTCGTCCAGGAGGAGCAGGCGGGGCGCGGCCATCAGGGCGCGGCCGATGGCCAGCATCTGCTGCTCCCCGCCGGACAGCAGGCCGGCGGCCTGGCGGGTGCGTTCGGCGAGCCGGGGGAAGAGCGCGAAGACGCGGTCCCTGCCCTCGCGGACCTGGGCCGGGGCGCGCCGGCCGAGGCCGAGCCCGCCGGCCCGCAGGTTCTCGTCGACGGTGAGTCCGGCGAACACCCGCCTGCCCTCGGGCACCTGTACGACTCCGGCGCGTACGGCGGCGACCGGGTCCCGGCCGTCGAGGGCCGTGTCGCCGTAGCGGACGCGGCCGGCCGTGATCGCCCCTCGGTGCAGGCGCAGTGTGCCCGAGACGGCCCGCAGCAGCGTCGTCTTGCCGGCGCCGTTGGCACCGAGGAGGGCGACGACGGCGCCGTGCGGGACGGTCAGGGACACGGAGCGGAGGGCGGACAGTGCGCGCCCGTACGTCACGTCGAGGCTCTCGACGTGCAGCGCGGGCGCACCGTCCGGTGGTGCTGCGGGCATCGCGGCTCCTTGGGACCGGCCGAATCGGCACGGTGACGGGTGAATGGGGGGAGCTCACGACAGCACGGACACGGGTGCCGGTACAGGGCACCCGGGCCGGGTCGCTGCGGCGTCCCAGTCCGGGGGCGGAGAGTCTGTGCGGATGCCCAGGCGGGG
>NZ_QHJH01000340.1 GCF_003947455.1 Streptomyces sp. WAC 04229
GTGGGCCGAGGCAAGGAAAGGACACCGTCGTGCCAGAGGGGCACACCATCCACCGGCTGGCCCAGGACTACGCCGCCGCCTTCGCCGGGACGGCGGTCCACGTCACCAGCCCCCAGGGCAAGTTCGCCGACTCCGCCGCCCTCCTCACCGGCACCCCCCTCGTCCGCACCGAGGCCCACGGCAAGCACCTCTTCCTCGGCTTCGGCGCCGCCGAGCCCGCCGACTGGGTCCACATCCACCTCGGCCTCTTCGGCAAGGTCGCCTTCGGCGGAACCCCGGCACCCCCGCCCACGGACACCGTCCGCCTCCGCCTCACCAACGACACCGCGTACGTCGACCTCCGCGGCCCCACCACCTGCGCCCTGATCACCGACCCGGAGAAGCAGGCGATACACGACCGCCTCGGCCCCGACCCGCTGCGCCCGGACGCCGACCCGCAGACCGCCTACCGGCGCGTCTCCCGCAGCCGCACCACCATCGCCGCCCTGCTCATGGACCAGAAGGTCGTCGCCGGCGTCGGCAACGTCTACCGCGCCGAGGTCCTCTTCCGCCACGGCATCGACCCGTACCGCCCCGGCAGGGCCATCACCCCCGCCGAGTGGGACACCATCTGGCGCGACCTCACCGTCCTCATGCGCGAGGGCGTGCGGAACAACCGCATCGACACCGTCCGGCCCGAGCACACCCCCGAGGCCATGGGCCGCCCGCCCCGCGTCGACGACCACGGCGGCGAGGTCTACGTCTACCGGCGGGCCAGCCTCTCCTGCCACCTGTGCGGCGACGCGATCCGCACCGCGGACCTCGCCGCCCGCAACCTCTTCTGGTGCCCCACCTGCCAGAAGAGGTAGGGCCCCGCCCTCAGAACCCGTACGGCAGCCACGGCACGACGGGCGACCCGAACCCCACCGACGCCTCCGTCAGCGCCCCGGACCGCAGCTCCCGCACCCGCCCGGCCGCGGCCAGCGCGGCCAGGCTCACGCCCCCGAGGTAGGCCGCGCCCAACTCCCTTGCGGACAGGGCGAGATCCGCGGCGTCGGACGTACGCTCGCAGGACGCGCCCTTGCGGTCGCCGCTCAGCCGCCAACGCCCCTCGTTCCAGGGGCAGAAGGCGTCGTCGACCTCGAACACCACGTCCACCGGCGCCTGGTAGGTCCGCGCCGCCAGCGCCGCCCCCACGTCCACCAGCCGCACGTACAGCGCGTCCCGCAGCGTCGGCCGGCACCGCCGGATGTCGGACACCTGGTACTGCCACGCCTCGTCGACCGGCCGCCCCCGCGCCGTCAGCGTCGAGGTCAGGTCGATGTCGAACAGGAAGCGCCACAGCGCCGCCTCGGTCGCCGCGTCCAGCCCCGCCAGCTCGTCCAGCACCACCGTGCCCTTGGGCCCCGCGGGCTCCCAGTCCGGCCGCACCCGGAACCTCGCGTACCCGGTGACCTCGCCGTCCCGCCGGGCGACCACGCACTGCAGCGGCGAGGCACCCTCCCGGTCCTTCTCCGGATCGAGCAGCCCCAGCCGGTCCCAGCCCGGCAGCCGCGCCAGCATCCCGGGCCGCCCGGGCACCTGCCGCGCGTACACCGCCTCGCACGCGTCGAGCACGTCGGCGGGCGCCGCGTACGCGAGCCGTACGTCATCCGTGCCCGGCGGCACCGACAGCCGGACCCGGTCCGTGTCGATCTCCGCGTTGATCTGGAAGGTCGCGGCGCCGTACCCGAACCGGCCGTAGATCGCCGGTTCGGAGGCGGTCAGTACGGCCAGCGGCTCGCCCCAGGACCGCACGTCGTCCAGCTGCCGCCGCATCATCGACGTGAGCACACCCCGCCGCCGGTGCGTGGCGGCGACGCTCACCATCGTCACGCCGGCCGCGGCCACCGCCGCACCGCCGGGCACGGTCAGCCGGAAGTCGAACGCTCCCGCCGTACCGACGCACGCGTCGCCCTCCCACACCCCGATCGAGCGCTCGACCCGCGTCAGCTCCCGGTACATCGCCGTCTCCTCGGCGGATTCCGGGATGCCGCCGAAGGCACGGATCAGCGACCCGTACCAGATGTCCCATTCGTCGCGTCGCAGTACCCGCGGCGCGGTCGTCGTGCCGTCGCCGTCTGTTCCCGTGGAGCGTCCCATGCAGCATGCGTACCAGGGCGGTACGGAGAGGAGCCAGGCAATTTCGGCAGGGTGGCGGCGCGAAGGCCGTTCGTGAAGTTCACTGTGAAGTCGGGCCTCGGACGGGGGACAAGTGGGACCTCCCGTGCCAAGCGGCCGGTCCGATGGATAGGGTCCCGAACTAATGACAGCAGGACGACAGCGGCGCGCGGCCGCCGAGACGTTCACGGCCCGGTGGAAGAAGCAGTGGCACCGGGCCCGCGTCGGCGTGCGCCGATCCGCCGTCGACTACTTCCGCGGCGACGGCTCGGACTGGATCGCCCTCGCCGGACTGATGCTCACGATCCCCGTCATCGCGGCCACCACGATGATGAACTCCGTGTGGTGCGCCCCCGCCGCGCTGGTCATCCCGATCGTCGCGGGCGGCCTGCTGCTGCGCCCGGCCAGCCTGCTCGGCCTGTACGCGGCGGCCGCCACGGCGCTGATCGTGGAGTCCGTGCAGCTCGGCCCGTACACCGAGGGCCCCTCCCGGGTGACCCCCGGCGTGGTCCTGACCGTCGCGGCCTGCGGTTTCTTCGGGCTGCTCGTCGCCCAGTTCCGCAGCCGGGTCGGCGTGCCCTGGCGGCGCGGCGGCACCATGCTCTTCGACCTGCGCGAACGCATCCGCGTCCAGAGCAAGCTCCCCCAGCTGCCGACCGGCTGGCACCGCGAGATGGCGCTGCGCCCGGCAGGCGGCCAGTCCTTCTCCGGCGACTTCGTCGTCGCCGCCCGCACCAACGGCGGCCGGACGCTCGAGGTGGTCCTCACCGACGTCTCCGGCAAGGGCATGGACGCGGGCTCACGCGCCCTGCTGCTGTCGGGCGCCTTCGGCGGACTGCTGGGCAGCCTGCCCCCGCACGCCTTCCTGCCGGCCGCCAACGGCTATCTGCTGCGCCAGGACTGGGACGAGGGCTTCGCCACCTCCATCCACCTCGTCCTCGACCTCGACTCCGGCGACTACGAGCTGTACTCCGCCGGACATCCGCCGGGCCTCCAGCTCAGCGCCGGCACCGGCCGCTGGGAGGAGAAGTCGGCCGACGGACCGCTCCTCGGCGTGTACGACGGGGCGCAGTTCGACCAGGTGAAGGGCTCACTGCGCCCCGGAGACGTGCTGATGCTCTTCACGGACGGCCTGGTCGAGACCTCCGACCGGGACATCGCCGAGGGCATCGACCGGCTCACCGGCGAGGCCGACCGCTATGTCGCGGGCGGTTTCCACGGCGCCGCCTGGCATCTGATCGAGGCGGTGGCCAAGGACGTCAACGACGACCGGGCGCTCCTGCTGATCAGCCGCGAGGGACTGACGCCCCCGTCGGCGCCGCCGGCGGGCGGATCCTACAGACGACACCCCGTCCTCGGCTCACACACACACGCGACGCCGCCCACGACA
>NZ_QHJH01000341.1 GCF_003947455.1 Streptomyces sp. WAC 04229
CCCCCGCCCACGATGCCTCCGACCTCGACACCTACGAGCACCTGCGCCGGATGCTGCGCCGGGCGGTGTCCGACGGCGACTGCGCCCTCCTGGGACGGGTCGCCACCGCCAGCGCCCGGCTCGGTCAACGCCGCCTCACACACGCCCAGTTCCCCGTCCTCACCCGCATCGCGGACCGGGCGGGCGCCGTCGGTGTGCAGATCGCCCACAGCGGCAACGTGGCCGGCGTCCTCTTCGACCCCCGGGCCCCCGGCCTGAAGGCCCGGCTGCACCACTGCGCGCGTGATCTGGAACGCGAGGGCATCACGCCGACCCGCGTCTTCACCACCCACCCGAGCCCCAACAGCCCCACCAGCCACCAACCGACCCCGAGTGAGGACTCCTCCCGTGGACGCGCACATCTCGGAAGCCATCGGCCGGCCGGACCTGATACGTCTCGACGACGGACTCGTCTGCCTGCGGTTTGAGACGATGAAGGTGGTCTCCGCCCTGGCCGCCGTACGCCACCTGCTCGACACCGGAGCGGTACGGCGCGGTGACACCCTCGTGGACAGCTCCAGCGGGATCTACGCCTACGCCCTCGCGCTGGCCTGCCACCGCTACGGCATGCGCTGCCACATCGTCGGCTCCACCACCGTCGACCACACCCTGCGCACCCAACTCGCCGTCCTGGGCGCCCGCCTGGAGCAGATGGAGCCCAGCGCGAACCTGAAGCTCGACCAGAGCCGCCGGGTCGCGCGGGTCCGCGAGATCCTGCACGACCACCCGGACTACCACTGGATGCGCCAGTACCACGACGACATCCACTACCTCGGCTACGAGGCCGTCGCCGAGCGGATCCACGCCGAGACCGGCACACGGGCGCTCACCCTCGTGGGCGGCGTGGGCTCCGGGGCCTCCACCGGCGCGCTCGCCCAGTACCTGCGCAAACGTTCGCCCGGTGTGCGGCTCGTCGGTGTCCAGCCCTACGGAAGCGTCACCTTCGGCAGCGAGCACGTCCTGGACCCGGAGATCATCATCGCCGGGATCGGCAGCTCCATCCCGTTCGGCAACGTGCGCCACGACCTGTACGACACCGTCCACTGGCTCGCCTTCGACGCCGCCCGCGCGGGGAGCGTCGATCTGCTGCACCGGCACGCGGTCTTCGCCGGTCTGTCCACCGGCGCCGCCTACCTCGCCGCCCGCTGGGAGAGCCGCGTCGAGCCTGCCGGGACGACCGTGTTCATCGCCGCCGACACCGGTCACCGGTACGTCGACACGGTGTTCACCGGCCACCACGAGGCCGCCGCCGTCGAGGAGTTGGCGCCCCGTCCGGTGACCTCCCCGGACGACCTCGCCGTGCCGTGGTCGCGCATGGAGTGGAACGGGTCGCCCGCGCCCGGGAACGGACTGTTCGGGGAGGACCTCGGAACCGGGGTCAGCCCTTCACGATGCAGAACGGATGCCCTGCGGGATCGGTGAGGACCCGCCACCTCCGCTCGTTCGGCTGGTGATCCGGCCTGCTTGCCCCCAGCCCCAGCAGCCTGGCCTCCGCCTCGTCCAGGTCGTCGACCGCGAAGTCGAGGTGTAGCTGCTGGGGGACGGTCTGGTCCGGCCAACGCGGAGCCCGGTGGCCGTCGACCCGCTGGAAGCCGATGACGAGACCGTCCGCGCAGATGAGTCCGGCGAACTCGGCGTTGGACTCCGGGTGGGGCTCGAGGCCGGCGGCCTTTTGGTAGAAGGCCGCCAGGGCCGGCGGATCAGGGCAGTCCAGGTTGATCGCGCGCAGTCTCATCGTCACAGGCTACGCGCGCTGATGTCTCCGTAGGACGTGGTCGCCCGGATGTGCAGGGCGGCGGTGTCGTCGGCGTTCTTCAGGGCGTTGTGGATCCGGCCGTAGGAGGTGCCGGCGTCCAGTGCCGCGGAGACTCCGCGGGCGGCGCCGATCGACACGTCGCCGGCCTCGGTGCTCAGCTCGACCGTGCCGCTCAGCGCCTCGGTGACGCGGATGTCGCCCTTCTGCGTGCCGAGCCGCGCGTCACCGCCCAGCCTGCCCACCGTGACGTCGCCGGCGAGGAGGATGAGGCGGGCGCTCGCGGCCTCGTCGAGCTTGACCGAGCCCTTCGCCCCCTCGAAGTCGACGTCTCCGAGCCGGCCGACGCCGCGGAACTCGGCGTCGGCCGTCTTCGCCTCGACGCGGGAGCCGGCGGGCAGCTGGACCGTCACCTCTACGGCGCCGGAGTTGCCGAGCATCCGGTTCTTCGCCGGTGCGGCCGCGATCCGCAGCACGCCCTCGCCGTACGCCACCGTCGCCTGCTCCGCCGCCTTCACGTCGGTGCCCTTCCCGGCGTCCGCGGGGAGGACCTCGACCACGGTGTCGGCCCGGTCGGCGGCGATGAGGCGGATGCGGCCCGCGGGGACGTCGAGGAGGACCGAGACCGGGGTGGGGGTGTCGAAGGTCTGCATCGTTGCACTCCTTGGCTTTGTTGTTTCTGTTGACGGAAACGCTACGTTGCGTTCACGGAACGCGCAACGCACTAATTGCATTGATGTGGAGAGTGTGCAGCTCAAAGCGCCAAAACTGTTGCAATGGGATGTTGAGTAATGCAACGCCCGCTCATGCTTCGTTGCAATGGAATGGCGGCGAACGCTACACTCCGCCTGCGCCACGGACACGAGGGAGGCCGCGATGCCGGGAGGCAGACTCACGGAGCAGGAACGTCAGCAGATCGCGCTGGGGGTGGCCGACGGCCTCGCCTACGCGGAGATCGCCAGACGTCTCGACCGGCCGACCTCGACCGTCACCCGCGAGGTCATGCGCAACGGCGGCCCCACCGCCTACCGCGCCGACCTCGCCCACCGGGCCACCGAGCGCCGCGCTCACCGCCGCAGGCAGCCCGCGCCCCGGGCGGTCGAGGCGCCGTCGGTGGCCGACGGGCGGGACACCGAGGCCGTGCGGGAGTTCGAGGAGGTCTTCACCACCGTCCTCATGCAGTCCGGTATGCCCAAGATGATGTCCCGCGTGATGGCCTGCCTCACCCTCACCGACTCGGGCAGTCTCACCGCCGCCGAACTCGTCGAGCGCCTCCAGGTCAGCCCGGCGTCCGTGTCCAAGGCCGTGGCGTTCCTCGACGGCCAGGGCTTCGTCCGCCGCGAGCGCGACGAACGCCGCCGCGAGCGCTACGTCGTCGACGACGACGTCTGGTACCAGTCGATGATGGCCAGCGCCCGCAGCACCCTCCGGATCGTCGAGACCGCGCGGCAGGGCGTCGGCGTCCTCGGCTCCGGCACACCCGCCGGGGCCCGCCTGGAGAGCGTCGCCCGGTTCCTCGACTTCGTCTCGGAGGGCATCGCCCGCGCCGCCGAGCAGGCCCGCGGCATCCTCTACGTGAAGGCCGCCGGGACGCCCTCCGGTGACCGCGCCGAGCCGGCCGAAGAGCGTTGGTGATCGGCGGCCACGCTCCCGCGTACGCCGCGTGCCAGAATGGAATCTTCGCCACCCCGCCGTCCCGCCACCCCCGCAAC
>NZ_QHJH01000342.1 GCF_003947455.1 Streptomyces sp. WAC 04229
CCACCCACCCACTCCCCCGGCCCGCTGCGCGCCGCGGCCCTCGCCGCGGCCGTCTGTCTGCTGGCGGCCGGCTGCTCCGCCCTCGGCGGGGACGAGGACGGCTCGACGGCGGACGCCGCCGGCGGGTCCGGCGCCGACCGGATGAAGGTCGTCATGGTCACCCACGGCGGCGAGGGCGACGCCTTCTGGGACCGGGTGCGCAAGGGCGCCGAGGCGGCGGCGGCCAAGGACGGCATCGACCTGACGTACGCGGGCGACGCCGACACCGCCGGCCAGGCCGACCTGGTGCGGGACGCGGTCCGCGACAAGGTGGACGGCATCGCCCTGACGCTGGCCAAGCCGCAGGCGATGAAGGCGCCGGTCGCCGAGGCCAAGGCGGCCGGGATCCCCGTGGTCGGCCTCAACTCCGGTATGGACGCCTGGCGGTCGACGGGACTCCTGGAGTACTTCGGACAGGACGAGAGCGTGGCGGGCCGGGCCGTCGGCGACAAACTCAACGACCTCAAGGCCAAACACGCCCTGTGCGTCATCCACGAGCGTGGCAACGTTGCCGTGGAGGCCCGCTGCGCCGGTGTGAAGAAGACGTTCAAGGGCGAGACCGAGATGCTCTACGTCGAGGGCACCGACATGAAGGCGGTCGGCGCCGCGGTCACCGCGCGGCTGCGCCAGGACCCCAGCATCGACGAAGTCGTCACGAACGGCGCGGCGTTCGCGCTCACCGCGGTCAAGTCGGTCGACGAGGCGGGCAGCAGCGCCCACGTCGCCACCTTCGACCTCGACAACGACCTGGTCGCCGCCGTCAAACGGGGGGACGTCCAGTTCGCGGTGGACCAGCAGCCGTATCTCCAGGGCTACCTCGCGGTGGACGCGCTCTGGCTGTACCGGACCAACGGCAACGTCAGCGGCGGCGGCGTGGCGCCCGTGCTGACCGGCCCCGCGTTCGTGACGCGCACGAACGCCGACGCGGTCGCGAAGTACGCCGCGGGCGGCACCCGGTGACCGGGTCGCGCGGCCGCCGGCTCGCCCGCACCTCGCACATCCTCCCCCGATGATCGCCTAGGACGACGATGCCCGCACGGAAGGGAGCCCGGCGCCGCCTCGGCTCCATACGTCTCTCCCTGATCCTCCTGGCCCTGGTGCCCGGCGTCACGCTGGCCGCCGTGTGGGGGGTGACGACGATCCAGATGTTCTCGGAGGGCCTGCGGCTGCGCTCGCAGACGGAACTGAGCCGCGACACCGGGGCCATGGGCACCGAGGCGACGCTCGCCCTGCAGAAGGAGCGAAGCCTGTCGGCGGCCTGGCTGGCCGCGCCCGAGGGCGACCGGGCGGAACTGGAGGCGCAGCGCAGGAAGACGGACGAGGCGGTCGCCCAGCTGGTCGGCCAGTCCGACGCGATCGAGCACGCGCCCTCCCGGGTCTCGGACCGGCTGTACTCGGTGCTCGGCTCGGTGGGCAGCCTGGAGTACTACCGCAACCAGGTCGACGACCCTAGCGACATCACCCCCGAGCAGGCGCTCGACCAGTACACCTCGATCGTCGACGAGCAGGTCCACGCCTTCCAGGAGCTGTCCCAGGTCGACGACGGCGACCTCACCTCGCAGGCCGGGCCGCTGGTCGCCCTCGAGCACGCGGCCGAACTGACGTCCCAGGAGGACGCCCGGCTCACCCTGGCCTGGCCGTCCGGCCGGATGGACGAGGAGCAGTGGGCGCACTTCGCGCAACTGGTGCACACCCGGCGCTGGCTGGTGCAGGACCAGATCGTCCCCTCCCTGAGCGGCAGCGCGAAGACGGAGACCGAGCGGATCCTGGCCAGCCCCGAGTGGCAGACCCTCCAGCGGGTCGAGGACCGGGTGCTCGCGGCCCGCGCGGCGGACGGTGCGGACCGGATCGAACTGCCGGAGCTGCGGGGGCAGTGGACCGCGGCGTTCGCGAAGGTCTCCGACGCGTACGGGACCCTGATCCGGGAGCAGACGGACGGGCTCCTCGACCGCAGTGCCGACGAAGCGCGCCAGCTGCTGATCACGGCCGCCTCCCTCAGCGCCGGCGGACTGGCCGCCCTGCTCCTGTGCGTCGGCATGTCCTGGCGCATCACCCGCTCGCTGTCGAGGCGGCTGCGCGGGCTGCGGCTGGCCACGCTGAGTCTGGCCGAGGAGCGGCTGCCGGAGGTGGTGGCGCGGCTGGAGCGGGGCGAGAAGGTCGACGTGGAGTCGGCGACCCCGCCGCTGGACTACGGCCGCGACGAACTCGGCCAGGTCGCCCAGGCGTTCAACACGGCGCAGCGCACCGCCGTGCACACCGCCGTCGAACTGGCCGACACCCGGCGCGGCTTCCAGAAGGTGATCCTGGGCATCGCCCGGCAGAGCCAGAACCTGGTCAACATGCAGCTCGGCAAGCTGGACGCCCTGGAGCGCGAGCACACCGACCCCGAGATCCTGAAGGGTCTGTACGAACTGGACTCGACGGCGAGCCAGTTGCGCCGGTACGAGGAGAACCTCGTCATCATCAGCGGCGAGCAGCCCAGGCGCACCTGGCGCGAGCCCGTCTCGCTGGTCGACATCCTGCGCAGCGCCGTGGGTGAGGTCGCCGAGTACCAGCGCGTGGAGCTGCACACGGACGAGGAGGTGGCGCTCGCGCCGCCCGCGGTCGCCGACGTGATCCACCTGCTGGCGGAACTGATCGACAACGCCACGGCCTACTCCCCCGCACCCAACCCGGTCGGGGTGCGCGCGGCGCTGGTGGCCAAGGGGCTGGCCGTCGAGATCGAGGACCGCGGGCTCGGGCTGTCCGAGGAGGACTACGCCGCGTTCAACGAGCAGTTGGCGGTGGCCCCGCAGTTCGACGTGGTGGCGCTCGCCGACGACCTGCGGCTCGGCATGTTCGTCGTGGCCCGCCTCGCGCACCGGCACGGCATCACCGTGACCCTGCGTTCCTCGCCGTACGGCGGGACCACGGCGATCGTGCTGATCCCGCACGAGATCGTGGTGCGGGAGCCGGCCGACGAGGCGCCCGCGGCACCCGCGCCGGCGCCGGCGGACGGGCCGGGTCCCGAGGGCTTCCCGTCCGGCGGGTCCGTCGACGCCGGCGGGCCCACGGTGCGGCCGCGGCCGGTGCCCGCGAGCCGGGCCGAGCCCGCCACGCCCGCCGCCCCGGCCTCCGCCTCCGCGCCGAACGGCCTGGCGCCGCTGCCCCGCAGGGTCCCGCAGACCAGCCTCGCCGCCGAACTGCGGGACGAGGAGACCGTCGGTGCCCGGGACGACGCGCCCGACGACTACACCGACTTCACGGCCGAGCGCGCGGCGTCGTCCCTCGGCGGGTTCCAGCGCGGCACGCTGCGGGCCCAGGCCGACGCCGCCCCCCGCCGCCCCCACGACCCCCCGGGCAACCCCGACACCGAAGCGCCAGGGTCCGCCGCCCCCGCCACCCACGCTCACGACACACTAT
>NZ_QHJH01000343.1 GCF_003947455.1 Streptomyces sp. WAC 04229
CCCGAGGAGGACCCCGCCGCCTGGCCCGCGCTCCGCGCCGCCGGTGCCGTCGAGGCCGCCGAGCGGCTCGCCGCCGAAGCGCGCCAGGGGCTGATGCGGGACGTCGACCACGCCCGCATCGCGCGGGCCTGGCAGGGCGTGCAGCGCGGCCGGCACAGCCTGGCCACCTTCACCGGCGCCGTGCTCGGCGCGGGCGCCGGCGCCTGCCCGCACCCGTCGGGCGACCGCGACCTGCCCGCCCGGCGGGCCCGGCACGACCTGGTCACCGGACAGGTGCGGATCGGCACCGCCGCCGACGACGCCCGCAACCCCTACGCCTACCGCGGCGCCGGCCTCGCCCTCGGCCCCGACCTGCTCGGCACCTCCCTGCTGGCCGTCGGCCCGGCGGGCTCCGGCAAGACCGGCAGCGTGGTCCGGCCGCTCATCGAGTCGCTCTGCCTGCACGCGCTCGCCGGGCGGGCCGCGGTCGTCGTGGTCGGTGCCGCGGGCGCGGACCTCGGCCCCGCCGACGCCTACGACGTCGTCGTACGGATCGGCCACCCGGACTCGGTGTACGACCTCGACCTGTACGGCGGCACCACCGACCCGGACGAGGCCGCGGTGGTGCTCGCCGAGGCCCTGGTCGGCGACCTCGCCGACCCGCATCCGGGCAGCGACACCCGCCGCTCCACCACCGTCCTCGCCCAGCTGCTCGGCCCCTTCCGCGCGGTGCACGGCCGCTTCCCCGGCGTACCGGAGCTGCGGCAACTGCTCGACGGGACACCCGGACCGCTGGCCGAACTGCGGCAGGGCCTGCGGGCGGCCGGACAGGAGTCGCTGCTGCGCGAGCTGGACGCCCGCGAGCGGCAGATGGGCCACCCCGGGGACGTCGGCGGTGTGCTGGCCGACCGCGTGGCGCTCCTCGACCGGCCCGCCTTCGCACCCTTCTTCGACACCTCGGGGCAGTCCCGGCCCTTCTCCCTCAAGTCCCTCGACCACCCCGTGCGGGTCCGCATCGACCTGCCGCAACGCGGTCACGCCGACGCCTCCCGGATGCTGGCCCGGCTGGTCCTCGCCCAGTTCACGGCGAGCGTCTCGGTACGGGAGGACCGGTCGCTCTTCGCCTGCCTGGTGCTGGACGACGCCAGCGGGGTGGTGACGCCGGAGGCGGTACGGGGCGTGCAGCGGCTGCGCTCGGCGGGCGCCGGGGCCGTGCTGACCCTGCGCACCCTGGACGACGTACCGCGACCGCTGCGCGGGCCGTTGCTCGGGGCCATCGGCTGCCGCATGGCGCTGTCCGGGCTCACCCCCTGGGACGGGCAGGACTTCGCCGAGGTGTGGGGCAAGGAGTGGACCGAGGCCCGCGACGTCACCGACCGGCAGATCATCGCCGAGACCCCGGCGGGCAAGGCCGCGCACATGGTGCGCCGGGTCATCACCGGGAAGGCGCCCACCGCGCGGGCGGTCACCGTCCGGCAGGTCGAGCGTGAGCGCTGGTCGGCGTCCGAGCTGGCGCACGCCGTGCCGGCCGGGCACGCGGTGCTGTCGCTGACCACCGTCAAGGGCGAGCACGCGCCGCCGCTGCTGGTGGATCTGCGCGGGTGACCGTCCGGGCCGGGCGCCCGGGACCGTACAGTGAGGCAGAATCGACACAGGTCGTTCATACGCGACGGCCAAAAGATCACAGCCATCTCACACCACTGACACGGATCCGAAGGCCCAGGACCCCATGCGCCCCACGCTCGCCTCGCTCGTCCACCACTCGGCGCTCAAACTGACCGTGCGCGCGGGCGAGGACCGTCTGGACACCCCGGTGCGCTGGGCCCACGTCAGCGAACTCGCCGACCCCGTGCCCTACATGGAGGGCGGGGAGCTGCTGCTGATCACCGCCCTCAAACTGGACGCCGAGGACCCCGCGGCGATGCACCGGTACGTGAAGCGGCTGGCGGACGCCGGAGTGGTCGGCCTCGGGTTCGCCGTCGGCGTCAACTACGACGAGATCCCCGGGGCACTGGTCGACGCGGCCCGGCAGGAGGGCCTGCCGCTCCTGGAGGTGCCCCGCCGCACGCCCTTCCTCGCCATCAGCAAGGCCGTGTCCGCCGCGATCGCCGCCGACCAGTACCGGGCGGTCACCGCGGGCTTCGCCGCCCAGCGGGAGCTGACCAGGCGGGCGCTGACCGACGGCCCGGAGGGGCTGCTGGCCGCGCTCGCCTCCCAGGTCGACGGGTGGGCGGCGCTGTACGACGCCTCGGGCGCCGTCGTCGCCACGGCTCCGGAGTGGGCCGGGCGCAGGGCAGGCCGGCTCACCGCCGACGTACGGCGGCTGCGCGAGCGGCCCGCGCCCGCCTCCGCCGTGGTCGGCGGGGCCGAGGACCCCGAGCACCCGGAGAACGCCGACCGGGTCGAACTGCACTCCCTCGGCACCTCGCGCAGGCCCCGCTCCGCCCTCGCCGTCGGCACCGCCGCCGCCCTCGGCACCGCCGAGCGGTACGCCGTGCACTCGGCGGTCGCCCTGCTGACGCTCACCACAGAACGCTCGCGCTCCCTGTACGAGGCCGGACTGCGCATAGACGAGGCCGTGCTGCGCATGCTGCTGGCCGGCGAACCGGACCACGCGCGGACGGTCGCCGGGGACCTGTACGGCGGCCTGCTGGACGCGCCCTTCCGGATCATCGTCGCCGAGTCGGTGCCGGCCTCCGCCGCGCGGGCGCACGGGCGCGGGTCCGCCGCGGGCACCGGCGGCGACCGGCTGGGCGCGCTCGCCGAGGTCGTGGAGTCGGCGGCGGCGCGTGCCGGGGAGGCGGTGCTGGCCGTCCCCGAGGGCGAGCGGCTGGTGGTGCTCGCCACGGACGGGGGCGCGGCCGTCGCCGCCTGCGTCGAGTACGCGTCGGCGCTGGAGACCGGCCGCCCGGCGCCCGACCCGGCGGGCGGCGACGAGGACGGCCTGACCGTCGGCCTGTCGGCGCCGTCCGGGCCGATCGCCGCGTCCGCCGCCTACAAGCAGGCCGAGCAGGCGCTGTCGGTGGCCCGCCGGCGGGGACGCGTCTGCGTGGAGCACGAACACCTGGCGGCCGGGTCGGTGCTGCCGCTGCTCGCGGACGACGCGGTGCGCGCCTTCGCCGACGGTCTGCTCCGGGCGCTGCGCGACCACGACGCGACCGGCCGGGGCGACCTGGTGGCGTCCCTGCGCGCGTGGCTCTCCCGCCACGGCCAGTGGGACGCGGCCGCCGCCGACCTCGGCGTCCACCGCCACACGCTGCGCTACCGGATGCGGCGCGTGGAGGAGATCCTCGGCCGGTCCCTGGACGACCCGGACGTACGGATGGAGCTGTGGCTGGCCCTGAAGGCGACCTCGCCCGACTAGCCCGTCGGCGTCGGCCGCCTCACCTGGCCACCGCGTCGAACAACCCACCCCCACCACTACACCCCGGAC
>NZ_QHJH01000344.1 GCF_003947455.1 Streptomyces sp. WAC 04229
GAGCAGGGGGTGCGGGCCGAGCGGGGCGGCGACCCGGGTGCGGGCCGGGGAGGCGGCGGCCATGTCGGGGATGTCGCGTTTGACGTGGTGGCCGCGGCTGAGCAGGAGCGGGACGAGGACCGCGGGCCCGTCGCCGAGGGCGGCCAGCGTGTCGGGGAGCAGGGGTTCGTTCAGCTCGATGTGGCCGAGGTGCACCGGCAGGCCGGGGCGCAGGGCGCGGACCCGGTCGAGGAGGGCGCTCACGGTGCTCAGGGCGCGCGGGTCGCGGCTGCCGTGGGCGACGGCCACCAGGGCGGGTGCTCCGCCGGTGGCCCGCGTGCTCGTGCTGCCCGTCACTGTCATCACCGTCATGCACCGATCGTGGCCGGGTGACGTTGCCTTCCCGTTGCGTGGGCGTCACGACAATTTTCCTCCGGTTCACACGCCGCCGCCCACCGCGTGTGAGCGTCCGGCGAACCGGAAGGCGCTCAGGTACGTCCCTGAGGGCAGTGACCGACCGGGGAGGGAACCGTCCGATGCGTCGCCCGACACTTCGCAGACCGCGCCTGCCGCGCACCCGCACGGGGCAGCGGCGGCTGATCCAGGCGGTGGTGGCGGCGTGCGTGCTGGCGCTGCTGCCCGCGACGTGGATGCACCTGGTCACCGGCGACCGGCTGCGCACCACGGCCGACGTGCCGCGCACCGAGGTCGCCGTCGTCTTCGGCGCCGGGCTGTGGGAGGGCGAGCCGTCGCCGTACCTGGCGCACCGGCTGGACGCGGCGGCCGAGCTGTACCGCGCGGGGCGGATCGAGGTGGTGCTCGTCACCGGGGACAACAGCCGGGAGGAGTACGACGAGCCGGACGCCATGCGCGGCTACCTCGTGCGGCACGGAGTGCCCGACGGGCGGATCGTCAGCGACTACGCGGGCTTCGACACCTGGGACTCCTGCGTCCGCGCGAAGAAGATCTTCGGGGTGGACCGGGCCGTACTGATCAGCCAGGGCTTCCACATCCGGCGGGCGGTCGCGCTCTGCCAGGAGGCGGGGGTGGCGTCGTACGGCGTCGGGGTGGACGAGCGTCACGACGCGACCTGGTACTACGGGGGCGCCCGGGAGGTCCTCGCGGCGGGCAAGGCGGCGCTGGACGCGGCGGTCGAGCCGGACCCGCGCTTCCTCGGGCCGCAGGAGCCGGGGGTGGCGCGGGCCCTGGCCGACGCCGGATGAGCCGGGGCCGGATGAGCCGCCCCCTCACCGTGGCCCGAGGGCGGCGGGGAGGTCGCCGTCCCGGCGGTGTAACAGAGCGCCGCCCGGCCGCGTAACACGGAAGCCGCAGGCTGGACGGCATGCAGAACACCGCCACGCCCACGCACTGCCCGTACTGCGCGCTGCAGTGCGGGATGAATCTGACGCCCGCCGCCGACGGGACCGTCGAGGTGAGCGAGCGCGCGGACTTCCCGGTGAACCGGGGCGCGCTGTGCGGCAAGGGGCGTACGGCGCCGGAGGTGCTCGCGTCGGGGGCGCGGCTGACGTCGCCGCTGGTGCGTTCCGACGGCGGCGAGCTGGTGCCGGCCGGCTGGGACGAGGCGCTGGACCGGATCGCCGGGAACCTGGCCCGCACCCGGGCGGAGCGCGGCGCGGACGCGGTGGGGGTGTTCGGCGGGGGCGGACTGACCAACGAGAAGGCGTACACGCTGGGCAAGTTCGCCCGGGTGGTGCTGGGCACCTCGCAGATCGACTACAACGGCCGGTTCTGCATGTCGTCGGCGGCGGCGGCCGGGACGAAGGCGTTCGGGCTCGACCGGGGGCTGCCCTTCCCGCTGGAGGACATCCCGAAGACCGGCTGCGTGATCCTCGTGGGGTCGAACCCGGCGGAGACGATGCCGCCGTCCCTGCGGTACTTCACCGAGCTGCGGGAGAACGGCGGCACCCTGATCGTCGTCGACCCGCGCCGCACGAAGACCGCCGAACAGGCCGACCTGCACCTGGCGCCGAGGCCCGGCACCGACCTGGCGCTGGCGCTGGGCATGCTGCACCTGGTGGTGGCCGAGGGGCGGGTGGACGAGCGGTACGTCGAGGAGCGCACGGCCGGCTGGGAGGAGGCACGGGCGGCGGCGATGGCGCACTGGCCGGAGTACGTGGAGCGGATCACGGGGGTGTCCGTTCCGGAGCTGCGGGAGGCGGTGCGGCTGTTCTGCGCGCCGGAGGCGGCCATGGTGCTCACCGCGCGGGGGCCGGAGCAGCAGGCCAAGGGCACGGACACGGTGGGCGCGTGGATCAACCTGTGCCTGGCGACCGGGCGGGCCGGGCGGCCGCTGTCCGGGTACGGCTGTCTGACCGGGCAGGGCAACGGGCAGGGCGGGCGCGAACACGGGCAGAAGGCCGACCAGTT
Organism: Streptomyces sp. WAC 04229; assembly: GCF_003947455.1. Lineage (GTDB taxonomy): Bacteria > Actinomycetota > Actinomycetes > Streptomycetales > Streptomycetaceae > Streptomyces. The sequence continues at coordinate 2,368 of NZ_QHJH01000344.1, forward strand.
GCCGGGCTACCGCAAGCTGACGGACCCGGCGGCGCGGCTCCACGTGGCCGAGGTGTGGGGCGTGGACCCGGACTCGCTGCCGGGGCCGGGGCGCAGTGCGTACGAGCTGCTGGACGCGCTGGGGACGGACATCGGGGCGCTGCTGGTGATGGGGTCCAATCCGGTGGTGTCGGCGCCCCGGGCCGCGCACGTCGAGGGGCGGCTGCGGTCGCTGGACTTCCTGGCGGTGTGCGACGTGGTGCTCTCCGAGACGGCGGCGCTGGCGGACGTGGTGCTGCCGGTGACGCAGTGGGCGGAGGAGACGGGGACGACGACGAGTCTTGAGGGGCGGGTGCTGCTGCGGCGGCGTGCGATCACGCCGCCGGACGGGGTCCGCAGCGACCTGGAGGTGCTGCACGGCCTGGCCGGGCGGCTGGGTGTGGAGAAGGGGTTCCCGACCGAGCCCGAGGAGGTCTTCGACGAGCTGCGCCGGGCCAGCGCCGGCGGCCCGGCGGACTACTCGGGGATCGACTACCGGCGGCTCGCGGAGGAGAACGGCGTGTTCTGGCCGTGCCCGGCGCCGACGGAGGACACTCCCCCGCATCCGGGGACCCCGCGTCTCTTCCTGGACCGCTTCGCCACCGACGACGGCCGGGCCAGGTTCGTGCCCGTCGCGCACCGGCCGAGCGCCGAGGAGCCGGACGACGCGTATCCGGTGCTGCTGACCACGGGGCGGGTCGTGGCGCAGTACCAGTCCGGGGCGCAGACCCGGCGGGTGGCCGAGCTGAACGCCGCCGCGCCCGGCCCGTTCGTGGAGCTGCACCCGCGGCTGGCGGCGCGGCTCGGGGCGGCGGAGGGGGACCCGCTGGCCGGAGGGGGAGAGGGCCGATGGGGACTTTTCGGGGTAGCCCCCGTCGGCCGGGGGCTCCTCGTCGAGGGGGCCCCTCCCCCCGGGCGGCGCCAGGGCGGCGGGGGGGGACGCGGCCCCCCCGGGGGGGCGCGACCAGCCACGACGAATGCGCAGTCGG